>NZ_JBFUJU010000004.1:0-541466 GCF_056401215.1 Tardiphaga sp. P4_G1 | reverse complement strand
CCGATATCGAGAAAACGCTGGCCGACATCGATGCCGGCTGCGACTGCAAGCGCTTGAGCTGTCATGGGATCAGACCTGTATGCGGGCAACCGGAGTGCCCTTGCGACTGTTCGATCAGACAAAACAGGCGAGATGCCCATGCCGGGTTACGGCCGATTGGGCCTGGAATCTAACGGGCTATCTCCGCCTGCCGTCACTATGCGCGTGACAGATCGCCAGATACAGGAATCTCGAAGTG
Source organism: Tardiphaga sp. P4_G1 (assembly GCF_056401215.1). NCBI lineage: Bacteria > Pseudomonadati > Pseudomonadota > Alphaproteobacteria > Hyphomicrobiales > Nitrobacteraceae > Tardiphaga > Tardiphaga sp. P4_G1. Next base: position 541,228 of record NZ_JBFUJU010000004.1, on the reverse strand, counting down.
TTGCTGAACAGGTCGGGATTCCCCGCCACTCCAATTGGAGTGGCTGAGGTTCGCCTGCGCGAAGGCGCGCAGCCGCCCCGGAATGACAGCTTGGGGCGATACGGCACGGGAACATTTTTTCCTATTTTCTCTTGACAATATCCCTTTAAGGTTTATATTCCCCTTCGTCCTGCCCCACCGAGAGGGGCGATCGCGATCGTCACGTTCGCGGGGTGGGATGCGGTGGACGCCGGAGATGCGGCGTTACGCGGTTCATGGGGGACGTCTGTCTTCGGGCAGGACGGATCTGCGCCAGCACTGCCACTGGCAAGGACACGGCCGACCTTGAGATGGAAAGAGCCCTGGACAGTGTGACGGACGACCAAATCGAAACGCGTTCGGCCAAGTGCTTTGCGGCTACCCTGTCCCTCCGCCCTGGGACATTAATTTTGGCGATGGGACCGTTCGCCATGGCAGATGTGCAAGCAACCGAGAAAACACCGCATGCGGAACGTCGGGCAATCGCTCGGCGCCTCCGAAAGTCCTGATGCACTCTCAATTGCGGAAGACCGCATCGCATCAGGCCCAAGGGTGCAACGGGCACCCGGCGTTCCGCACGCCCTCTCGCAAGAGGGTGGGAATGCGAAGCACGACGGCGCCCCCGCGCCGCAAACAATGGGGGTGATGACGCATGTCTGAAGAGCAGTGGCTGTTTGACAGTTGAATCTGCGACGGCGCGATGGAGGCGCCACACCCACAGGTGTCATCCCCGGGCTTGACCCGGGGATCCAGCTTGGCCCGCACGCCGTCGCACAAGACAAGGTGGATGGCCGGGTCAAGCCCGGCCATGACGTGGGGAGAAGCCTGGGATTATCACGAAGCTCGCTTCGCGCTGTCGGGCCATGACGACCGGGAGTGATGCACGCGCGTGCCGCCTGTCCAGCGCGCGCAGGTGAGCGCATCATTAACCCTACCCTGCACATTCATCGCGGCCACTCTCGCCTGGCAACGTCACACGCATCATCTTGCGTTACCTCATCAGCGGACATCCACCGGGACCTCGAACCATGGACCTGCATCGCCGCCATCTGCTGACTGCGTCCGGCGCGGGTCTCGCCGCCGGCGCATTCGCCGCATCGAGCGATGCGGCACGCGCCGCCCCGCTCACCTCGACGCTCGGACGCGACGCCGCGCAATATGGCGTGCGCGCCAATAGCCAGGACGACCAAACGCGCGCATTGCAACGCGCCATCGACGAGGCGGCACGTGCGCAGGCACCGCTCGCATTGCCGCCCGGCAACTATCGCACCGGCATGCTCAGGCTCGCGCGCGGCTCGCAGATCATCGGCATGCGCGGTGCAACGACCCTCACCTTCAGCGGCGGCGCGTCACTGCTGTCAGGCGAAGGCGCGGACTATGTCAGCCTCAGCGGCCTCACGCTGGACGGCAATTTTGCCAACCTGCCGCCGCGGCGCGGGCTGCTGCACATGGTGCAGGCGCGCGAACTCCGCATCAGCGATTGCACCGTGACCAATAGCGGCGGCGCGGGCATCTGGCTGGACAACACGGCGGGCGCGATCACCGGCAATACACTCACCAACATCGCCACCACGGCCATCGTCTCGTTCGATGCGCAGGGATTGATCGTCGCGCAAAACACCATTTCCGGCACCAGCAGCAACGGCATCGAGATCCTGCGCACCGCCATCGGCGATGACGGCACGCAAGTGATCGACAATCGTATCGAGGATATCAAGGCCGGCCCTGGCGGCTCCGGTCAATATGGCAACGCCATCAACGCCTATCGTGCGGGCAATGTCATCGTCTCCGGCAATCGCATCCGCAACTGCGATTACTCGGCGGTGCGCGGCAACTCAGCATCGAACATCCACATCACGGGCAACAGCGTGTCGAGCGTGCGCGAAGTCGCGCTCTATTCGGAATTTGCCTTCGAGGCTGCGGTGATCGCCAACAATACCGTCGATGGTGCGGCGCTCGGTGTCTCCGTCTGCAACTTCAACGAGGGCGGCCGCATCGCAGTGGTACAAGGCAACATCATCCGCAACCTGCTCCCGAAGCGGCCGATCGGTACGGCGCCCGACGACGATGCCGGCATCGGCATCTATATCGAGGCGGACGCCAGCGTCAGCGGCAATGTCGTCGAGAACGCGCCGTCCTTTGGCATGATCGCGGGCTGGGGCAAGTATCTGCGCGATGTCGCCATCACCGGCAACGTCGTGCGCAACAGCTTCATCGGCATTGGTGTATCGGTCGCACCGGGCGCCGGCACCGCGCTTGTCAGCAACAACATGATTTCAGGCGCGCCACGCGGCGCTGTCGTCGGCCTCGATCATGCAAAGCCGGTGACACCTGACCTCACCGCCGATGGCGCACAGCGCTATCAGCAGGTTGCGCTGTCCGGGAACACGGTGCGCTAAAGCGCTGTCCGCAGCATCGGATAGCGCGCGCTGATGACCAGAGGATCGAGCGCCTTCTGCCAATCCAGATCTGCCGGCGTCACCGTCGCCTGCCGAGGCGGTGCCTGCCGCAACAGGGTTTCGATCGGGATCAGGACGGGCGAAGCCGCTTCAGCGACCGGCTCGATGTCGGGCTGCAACGGCGCAACGGCGGGCGCAGCGATGGCAGGAGCCGCGACGGCAGCCGGCCGCGGTTCAGGGGCGCGCGGCGTCCGGTAGATCACGCCTTCCGAAGACAGAACGCGCCTCACGGCGGCTGTCTCGCCCTCGACCATCAGCCGCCAGCGTTCAACCGCGTCCTTGGCTTCCTGAATATTGTCGAGGAACTCGGCTTCACTGTGAAAACGGCGCCACCGCCCGCTCTCGAACAGTTCTGTCAGGTAATCCAGTCGGCTCTCGGCAAGAGCGCACCAACGCTGGGCCAGTGGCCGACCGATGCCGGCATGTGGGTAAGGAAAATTCAGGTGAGATGACATGGAAATGTCCGCAAGAGAAAAAACGGACGCAAAGCAACAAACGAATCACTCACCAATACTTGGAGAGTTTCTGTGGAAAAGTTTTCGGGGTCCAGCGCAATGTGGTCAAACTTGGACAATTGCGTTGGAAACACGTGAGAAAGCCCCGTCAAACCTGAGGTATTGCAGTCAAGCCTTGCTTGAGCCTTGCTCGACGCCCGGCCATGCACCGGCAATCTATGACCTGAAGGTTAAAATTTTTGGTTAACAAAAACGAAAGACCCGTCCGGGGGGACAACCGGACGGGTCAAGCTATACCGGCGCGAATGTTTGGGCGCATGCGCCGGATATGGCCTCGTTGGGGAGGGAATGCCGCTCCCACATCCATATGTCCGGTCCACCCGGCCAAACGTTCAACGATCAGGAGATTATTTTTGGACGTCTGACGCCATCGACGGCGACGATGCCTCGACGGCACGCGTCGTCGGCGCCGGCGCGGTGACGACAACAGGCGTGACAGGCCCTGTCGCCACGGGTTGCTGAGCGCCCTGCACTGCCGATACCGCACTATAGGCATCCGCCGCGCCGGCACCGAACAGGTCGTCACGGCCGGGCGCACCAAGATCACGCGCGGTTGTCATCAGGATGCTGCGGATCTCGTTCGGCCGTAGTTGCGGATTGCGCTCGATCATCAATGCGGCGAGCCCGCTGATGTAAGCCGCCGAGAACGAGGTGCCCGACGTCATCTGGTACTTGTTGTCCGGCGCGGGCAGGAAAATATCGACGCCCGGCGCAGCCACCGCGATGTGGCTGCCACGGTTCGACGCAGTGAACAGCCTGTCATAGGCATCTGTGGCGCTGACTGCGATCACGCTGGGGCTTGCGGCGGGATAAAGCGGCGGCGATTTCGGGCCGGCATTGCCTGATGCCGCGACCATCACGATGCCCTTGCTGGCTGACGCCGCAATACCGCGCTCGATCAGTGGATCCTGCGGGCCGGCAAAGCTCATATTGATGACCTGGGCGCCATTCAATGCCGCGTGGTTGATACCCTTGAGGATGATAAAAGACGAACTCTCGGCACCGCCCTGCGACACACCAAAAGCGCGAATGGCCAAGATGCGCGCGCGCGGCGCGCTGCCCATCAGCCGCGCATGCGATACGATCGCACCCGCAATGCCAGTGCCGTGGACATGCGCACCTTCCTTGCTGCCAAGCGCATCGAACGAACCCACGACGGCATCGGCGAGTTCGGGATGCGCGACGTCGATGCCAGAGTCGATCACGGCAACTGTGACATTGGCACCGGCCGACAGCTTGTGCGCCTCAGGCAGACGAAGCTTCGCCAGCGCATATTGCGCAGGATCGCCCTCACCCGGTGCCGGCGTTGTCACCTGGTCCTGCAGCACATAGCGGAAATTGGGTTGCACAGCGCGCACATCGGCCTCGGCGCGCATCTGGGATTCGACAGTCTCGACCGAACGGTTGTCGGTGATGCGGAACAGGCTGATATTGGCGCCGATCAGCGGAAAGTCCTGCGACGACAGACGCTCCAGGCGCAGACGGCGCGCCAGCGCATCTGCCTGGTCGGGCGTCAGCGCGCTGTCGAGTTCGGCGACGATCTGTCGGGGGACATAACGCGTGTTCAGCGCCGCCTGTGGGCCATTGCTGCGCGGTCCACCACCGGCATTCTGGCTGCGCGGCGTCGGGCCGCCGCCGAGATCAGCAACGAATGGCTTCTCGTTGCATTCGCCGGATGCCGCGCGATTGGCATAGGCGCAGCTCGGATAGGTGTTGGGGGAATAGCGCACATAAGGAATGGTTGGCAGCACTCCCACGATCTTCAGCGGCGGCGTACGCCCTGGCCGCGAGGATATGGGCGGTGTCCGGCCGGCTGTCGTGCCGATCGCCGCCCCGCGCGGGCCGACGCTGGTGATACCGACGCGACCAGCAATGGGTCCACGGCTCACGATATTCGGGCCACGGCCGGCGATGCGACCCGCGCCGGCAGCGATGTTCGGATTGATGCGCGGTGTTGTGCTGGGTGCGATCGTGGGAACGCGCGATCCGATATTGAGGCTCGGCGAGCGCATCATACTCTGCGCGCCCGCGACCGAAAGGCCGAACGGCCATGCGACAGCGAGCGAAAGCACAGCGGCCGTGCATTTCATCATTAGTCCGGAGGCACCACGATCATGTCTCATGGAACAGGCCTCGCACGCACAATGCGGATCGGATCAACCGACGGCGCCTACTGCGCCTGAACCGCCATGCTGACGATCTTCTCGTTCTCCAGCCGGCGGATCAGCCCGGCGATCTGGTCCTTGGTCATCACCCGATTGCCGAACTGCAGCCGGAACAGCCCGTCCTTGCCGTTGTCAACAATCGTACCCTGATAGCCATCGAGCAGCGCCGTGATGTCAGACACCCGCGCAGTCGGCGCAAAACGGACGAACAGGCGCGTCGGGGCTTCTACCGAGGCCGGTGCCGGCGCGAGCGACCGGGTGACAGTGGTCGGTGCACTCGTTGGCGACGGCGCGGCTTCATAGGACGCAGTCTGGAATGTGCGTGTATCGCGCTGCATCAGCACGGTGCCAATCACACCGGCCTGCAGCATGATGGCGAGCGCACCAACAGCGGCCGAAGCCGCCAGCGTCCGCGGCGAAAGCGATGCGAAAAATCCGGAAATCCGCGCCGACAGACCGACCGACGTCGATCCGCTGCGCACCGGCTCGGCGTCAATCGCAGCAAACAGCTTCTGCATTGCCCGTGAGGACGGCGCACCGAGGCTCTCATTGAGGCCAATGGTCTCCGCGTATTCTTCCTGGATCACGGCATATTGCTTCGCCAGTTCCGGATCCTTGGCCAGTGCATCATCGACGCGGCGAGCATCACGCGCGTTGAGCGTGCCCGCGGCGTGCCAAGGCAGCAATGCCTCGATCTCGCCTGGCTCCTGGTTCGGCACTTTGTTGCTCATCGCCATCATGGCCAGCCTCGTTCAATGCCGGCTGCCTTGAGCAGATCGGCTAATTTCTTGCGCGCATAAAACAGGCGCGTCTTGACGGTGTTCTCGGGAATTCCGACGATCTCGGCCACCTCTTCCACGGACTTCTCGTGGTAGTAGACGAGATCGACGATTTCCCGATGCTCGGGCGAAAGGGATGTCAGGCACTTTCGCAACGCGTCACTGGTATCCTTTTTCTGAACCGACACTTCGGGATTATCGGACGTATCCTCGATCGCGTTGGCCGTCTCGTCGTCCAGTTCGGCGTCCTTGCGCTTGCGCAGCGCGGACAGCGCCTTGAACCTCGTAATCGCCAGGAGCCAGGTCGAGACCGCGGAACGGCCCTCGAATTTGCCTGCCTGCCGCCACACATCCAGGAACACTTCGCTGATAAGATCCTCAGCAATCTGTTCGTTCCGCACCAGCCGAAGGCCGAAGCGAAACACCCGGACGTGGTGCCTGCCATAAAGCACCTGCATGGCAAGACGGTCGCCTTGCGCAATCCGGGCGATCAGAATCTCATCCGATGCCGCCTGTGTTGCACTCACTGCCCGTCTCGCAAGGTTGGTCTGAATGAGGATGTAAGAGGTTCGATTGACAAGATAAAATCTTCTCGAATGGGCAGGAATATACCGGTCGCGGCTGTTTTAACCGCGCCGAACGGGCTTTTACCGCCCTTTTCTTGGGCGGAACGGGTAACAGGTAGCATAATGCTGGGGCATTTCCGACCCGAACGCCAGCGATTCACACGGCAACCTTACCAAGTCGTGGCTTCCGGAACAGCCTTGAGACGGCGGAACCTGCATTTTGCAGCCATATCCCGAAACCCTCGTCAATGAATACCGTAACTTGTCCCGGCGGCTTGTCCGCCACATCAAGTCAACTCGCCCGGGCCCGTCATCGGTCCGGGCATTTTTACTTAAACAACAAAGCTATGCTTGAAACCTTCTGGCAGTCCCGCAGTAAGCGATCTGTCGACAGATGTCGCCGGGAGCAGCAAATGAGTAGCCCGTTACCAGATTTGACTTGCGGCAATAGATACCAAACCTAAAGGCTTTGAGCACTAGAGTTCCATCAGCAAAACCCATCGATGGGCTCAATGACCGCAGCCGCTTCATCAGTCTTGAATCCAGTCAACGGCGACTTCGAAGCCGTCGATGGAGAGTTGCGGTCTGATATGCTGGCACGTCGCCTGAAGCGACGGCGCCAAATGCTCGCATTGGCGGCCGCCAGTCATGCCGTCAACGTCGTGCTGCTTTTCGTCTTCCTTGCAGCAGGCACTATCGATGGCACCATCGTCGCGGCCTATGCCGGCTGCGCTTTTACCTCTGTCCTGATCTTCCTCGCGATCTCCGAGAGCAGCCTGACGGATGACTGGCGCGATCACTTTTTCGCAGCGCCCTACACGGCTGTCACTTACGCACTTCTGCTCGCCTTCGTTTACACAGCACCCAATGTCGCCGTCGTGTTTCTCTGCGCATTGTTTCTTGTGGCCAATGTCATCGCCTTGCGTACCTCGCCACGTGAAGGTGTCGGCGCCTGGACCGTCATGACCGGCGGCCTCGCGCTGCTGTATTTCTTCGTCGATCTGCCCTTGACGCTCCCCTCCAGCAACTCGATCGAACGCTTCGGCACCTTGCTGACATTCTCGATGACCATCGCCCGCAGTATGTTCATTGGCATTTTCTCCAGCTCGCTACGCGACGCGCTGTTTCGGCGCCGCGTTGAACTCGAGGCCGCCTACAAGCGCATCGAAGAGCTCGCAGAACTCGATGAACTGACGGGGTCGTTCAATCGCCGCTGCATCATGCGGCTGCTTGACGATGAAATCATCCGCGCACAGCGCAGCAACACACCCTGCACCGCCGCGCTGATCGACCTCGACTGGTTCAAGCGGATTAACGACAATTTCGGACACCCAACCGGCGACGAAGTACTGCGGACCTTCGCCATCACCATTTTCGCCAATATCCGCAGCATCGACAAATTCGGCCGCTATGGCGGCGAGGAATTCCTGCTGGTGCTGCCGGACACGCCGCATGACAAGGCCGTGCAAATGCTCGACCGTTTGCGGGGGATTGTCGAAGCACTGGATTGGAGCGCATTTTCCGACGGCTTGACCGTGACGATTTCGGGCGGCGTTGCGACATTGGGTCCGAACGACACGCCAGACACCTTACTCGCACGCGCCGACAGCGCACTCTATGCCGCCAAGGAGCGCGGACGAAATCGAATTGCAAGCGCCTGAACGAATTTAACGAACCCTGGCCGCAACATATTAGCGGCAGGACACGATTAGAATTACGGGATTTGATTTATGTCTTCGAAGTCACCGTTATCGCCAAATTTACTCGACGAACTTGACGCCGCACTGGCCCACGGAACGGTCGCACGGCGCGTGGAAACGCTGCGCCGTGTCACGGATCTGTTCGTCAATAATGCCGTGGACTACTCCGATGCGCAGATCGCAGTGTTCGACGACGTCTTCGATTGCCTGCTGACGCATATGGAAGCGTCTGCAAAGGCCCTTCTGGCCGAGCGACTGGCACCCATCCCTGTCGCACCGCCCCGGGTCGTCCGGACCCTCGCATTCGACGATTTGATCGAGGTCGCCGCCCCCGTGCTCTCACAATCGGAGCAGCTCGATGACCATGCGCTGATCGAAAATGCACGCACCAAGAGCCAGGACCATCTGCTCGCGATTTCGACGCGCAAGGTCCTGAGCGGCGCCCTGACGGATGTTCTTGTCGAACGCGGCAACGACGCCGTCGTCACCAGCACCGTCAACAACCGCGGCGCCGACATTACAGAGCGCGGCTACAATACCCTGCTCTCCCGTGCCGAGGGCAACGACACGATTGCGACATGCGTTGGCCTGCGTCCCTCCATTCCGCGCCACCACTATCTGAAGCTCGTCGCCAAGGCGTCGGCCTCGGTCCGGGCGAAGCTGGAAGCCGCCCACGTCCACCACACCGCCGACATATCTCTGGTGGTTCAGCAGGTCGCCCGGCGGGCTCGCTCCGCACCAGGCAGCATCAGTCAGCAGACCGTCATCGCCCATGGTCTCGTACGCTCCCTGTTTGAAGACGGTCGGCTGGATGAAAACGAAGTGGCGAAATTCGCCGAAGCCGGCAAGTTCGACGAGGCTAACGCCGCGCTCGCGTGCCTGGCCAACGTGCCAATCTCCGTCGCGGAAACCATGATGGTCGAATCCCGCAGCGAGGGCATTTTCATTCTGTGCAAGGTCGCGAATTTTTCATGGAAGACCGTCAAGACCATCATCAACATGCGCGAGCAACTCGCTGGAACACAGCTGTCTGACAGCGCGACCGACCGCGAGACCTATGAACGTCTGCGCATCTCCGCGGCACAACAGGTCCTGCGCTTCCACCGTATGCAGCAGGCGACGTCCGACCTACCTGCCGCCTGACGTTTGTCAGTCGACATGTTCCACGCGAATGGCCGCAGTCTGGCCATTGAGACCGAGCGCCGCAACGCCAATTGCGCTGAGCAGCCATTCCGTCAGCAGGCATCGACTTGCCGGTGAAGGCGCTGATAGTGATGCCTCGATCACGGCGAATAACGCCGGAACGGGTTGGCATCAAGCAGGGCGGGATTCATGCGCGTCTTGATTACAGGCGCCGGTGGCTTCATCGGCAGAACACTCACTTCTGCGCTGCTTCAAGCAGGCGCGCTCACCAGTACTGCAGGCACAAGCGAAACAATCGAGGAGCTCCTCCTTCTCGACACACATCTGCCGCCAGCATCCGACCGATGTGTGAGGCACTTGCAAGCCGACATCGACGCACCCGATACGCTGAAGAAAATCGCTGCATGGAAACCCCATAGCGTGTTTCATCTCGCCGCTGTGCTGACCAGCGCCGCAGAACAGGACCCGGCGCGCGCGCTGGCGGTGAATGTTTCGGCACTGGCGGAATTGATCGACGCGATCGGCGCGAAAGATGCTCCGCCGCGCCTGATCTTTCCAAGTTCGATCGCGGTCTTCGGCGGCCTATTGCCTGATCATGTCGATGACGATCATTTGCAGCGTCCACAAACCTCCTATGGCACGCACAAGGCCATCGCCGAATTGATGCTGGCGGACGCCACGCGTCACGGAATGGTCGATGCACGCGCCCTGCGCCTGCCGATCGTGCTGGTGCACCCCGGCCCGCCAACACAGTCGGTATCTGACCGTATCGCAGGCATCGTTCGTGATGGCGTCGCCGGAAAGCCGTCGATTTGCCCATTGCGCGCGGACACCAAAGTGCCGGTCGTTTCGGTGGAGACCGTTGCGCAGAATTTGATCACGCTTCACAATGCCGATCCAGCCAAGATGCGCGGGAAACGCGTGCTCAATCAGCCTGCTTTGACGATCAGCATGGAGGACATCATTGAATCGATTGCACGTGTCACCAACGCCACGCCGAACGTGACATATACCCTCGATCCCGATCTCAAGAAGATCGTCGATAGCTGGCCGAAAGGTTTCATTTCCACCCGTGCGCCATCCCTCGGCGTCGTCGCCGACAAGAGTTTCGAGGACATCGTGAGCCAGTATCGCCAGCGTCTTGCCGAAAAATCTGCTGCATGACCGAGCCTGCAGTCGACATCTGCATCATTGGCGCCGGCTCATCCGGTATTGCCGTTGCCAAGGCCCTGCACGACAAGGGGCTCAGTTTCGACATCTACGAGAAGGGCTCAAATATCGGCGGGATGTGGCGCTACGGCAATGACAATGGCCTGTCCTGCGCCTATCGCAGTCTGCATATCGACACCAGCCGCAACAATCTCGGCTACTCCGATTTTCCGATTCCAGCCGACAAGCCCGACTTCCTGTCGCACCAGCAGTTGCTGGAATATCTGGAAGCCTATGCGGATCGGTTTGGCGCACGATCTCGCACCCGCTTCAACTGCGAAGTGACCTCGGTCGAAAAGACCGATGACGGCTGGCGCGTCACGACGAAGGAAGGCACCCGCGAATACAAGACGGTGATTGTCGCCAACGGCCATCTCTGGGATCCGCGTTGGCCGACGTTCTCTGGCACATTCAACGGCACGGCGATTCATTCCAGCCAGTATCGCACCGCGCAGCCTTTCGAGGATAAGAAGGTGCTGGTCGTCGGCATCGGAAATTCGGCCGTCGATATCGCCATCGATCTCTGCAAGCGCGCCAGCAGCGTCGTGCTGTCCACGCGAACCGGCGCCCATATCATGCCGAAATACATGATGGGCATCCCGATCGATCGCTGGTCAGCCTTCTTCGCGCGCAAGCTGAAATTCCCGACACTGCTGACACGCATGATCATGGCACGGCTGATCTATCTCGCTGTCGGCGACCAGACCCGCTTCGGCGTGCCGAAGCCGAAACATCCCATGTGGCGCGAACATGCGACATTGAGCCAGGAGCTGCTGCCTTATATCGGCCATGGCTGGATCAGCATCAAGCCAAACGTCACCGCGCTGGAGGGGGACGCCATCGCCTTCGCCGATGGCACGCAGGAGAGCTTCGACGCGGTGATCTACGCAACCGGTTACAAGACCAGCTTCCCGTTCCTCGCGCCCGAGATCTTCTCGGTGCCGGAAGATGGCGGCATGGTCGATCTCTATCGGCGCATCACGCCGCCGAACCGACCCGGCCTGTTCTTTGCCGGATTGGTGCAGCCCATCGGGCCGACCATACCGCTGGTCGAAATCCAGGCCCGATGGATCGCATCTGTGCTGACCGGAAAGGTCGCCCTGCCCAGCCCTGGCGATATGGCGCTGGAGGTCCGCGACTTTCACCAGAGGAAGATCAGCACCTGGCTCAATTCAGCGCGCTACACGCTGGAAGTCGATTTCAAGGATTATGCCGGCGAGCTCAACGGCGACATTGCAAAGGCGGCAAGTGGGCGTCCAGCGGCCATGGCATCGGCCTGACCGGATTCATTTTTCGCGGAACGCGTGGCTCTCGCACCGCTCAATAGCGCAGTACTTTCGAACCGATAGCTGCACCCAGCGCCGCCACGACGAGGGCTGCGAGCGTGTACCAGGTCGCGACAAACAGCGGCGAGTCGTCCGCGCAATGCGCGGCGTAAAACGTCGCCCCTAGCCCGGCTGACATCAATCCCGCGAGTGCACCGGCAACGGCGGGGCGTGACGGCGCGCCGTGGCGCAGCGCGATCATCGCGCCGCCGAGGATCGGCAGCGACAGCAGCGTGATCGCCGCCGAACACAGCGACGAGTTTCTGCCGATAATGCGCACCATCATCGGGGCGCGCTGCGGCATCGTCATTTCGACGATCAACGCCACGATGAGTATGAACGGCGACAGCAGCAACAGCCAGATCCAGCGCCCCAACGACGCCTCGGGCCGGGACAGATGGACACTGATCACAATGGCTGGAATGGCGAGCGCCAAGGTCACCAGAAACTTCGTATCGAAGAACGGATTCCGCATCGCCGACATGAAGTCCGGGCGAATGCCAAGCGTCACCAGCAACATCGCCGCCACCACCGGCAGCGTGACCAACAAGGCCATCGCGAGCTGCGTGCTCACGGGACGCGGCCTCTGATCATTGTCGGCGGCGAGCGTTTGAATCAGGCGATCGGTATCCATGGTCAATCCTTTCGCAGCTTGGCTGCGAGGCTCGCGAGCCCACGATGCAACGCCACGCGTACGGCACCTTCGGTCATCGACAATTTCGACGCCGTGGTCTTGATGGATGCGCTTTCCACCGCGATCGATCGCAACACGTCGCGCTGCCGCGGCGGAAGATCGGCGAGATGATTGGATATCTCGACGGTGGGCAATGTTTCGGCGGGCGCTTCGCTCGGAATCGTCTCGGCAAAATCGTCGATGTTGACGAAGGTCCGACGCCCGCGCCGGCGCAGCGCATCGATCAATTTGTTGCGAGCGATCGCAAACAGCCACGGCGCGAATGGCGCGTTTGCGTCCCAGGTCTGCCGCTTCAAATGCACCGCCAGCAAAATGTCCTGCACAATATCCTCGGCCTGATCGGGCGGCTGGCCAGCCCGTGACAGGCCCTGCCGTGCTCCGGCGCGCAGCACGGGCGTAACCGACTTCAGCAGGCGATGATAAGCAACGCTATCCCCTGCATTGGCCGACCGCATCAGATCGGTCCATTCGTCGTCACGTCCGCGCACGCGCGCTCCTAAAGCCAATTCGGCGGATAGTTCAATTTGTTACGTCAGCTGAGAGAAAAATCACGGAACCGTGAAGCCCCTCACCTACGTCCCAATCCCGGACCGAAGATTTCAAAGATATCCGGCTCATAACATCGAACCGTCAGAGTGGCATCCGTCGCCTTGATTTCAAAGGCAGATTTTTCCTGAGGCCTGTGGAGACGATGACTGCGGCGGTGTTCATGCCCCGTTTTTGCCGGACTCGTCCGAAGATTCCCTTTTTTTGCCCCGGTGTGAACACCTGCGCAGTTTCCCTTGCGGCCATTGGGGGCCGGTATTTTGGGGAGATTTCCATGAACATCAGAGCCAGCGGGCGGGCGGCATTGGTCATCGCAGCCGGATTGTGGATCTGCACATCGGCACCGCTTTACGCGACCGAAAACGACGCCCCGGCATCCGAGCCGGCCGCAGCGGTCGGCAGCGCCGCAGACACATCCGCCGAACCGGCGAAGGCCACCAAGCACCGCAGTGCCAGGAAGAGCGAAACGAAATCGCGCAAGTCCGACCGACAGGCAACCAAGGCGTCGAAAAAGCCCGCTGAGGAGGACACCGCGAGGACGGAAGACGCGAAGCCGGGAAGCAGTGATTCCGCCATCCCGTCATTGGTCGCCAATGCCAATGCGCAATGGCCCTCTGAGACCGCAGCAACCAACACCTACAACATGTCATCGCAAGCCGGCAGCGCGCTTGGCCAAATCGGCGGCCAGCAGGAACAGCCCGCAACGACGTCGCCGGATTCCGGCGCCAGCAATGCGCAGCTCGTTGCCGCTGACCAGCTCAACGACCTTGATCGTGCCATCAGCAACGACAAGCCGCCGCTGACGCTCGCAAAAGCCACCATCGATACGCCGGCACCGGAAGTCGCCAGCGAGAACAGCACGACCTGGGACAAGACCTCCCTTGTTGGTAAGATCTTCATCGCATTTGGCGGTTTGCTGACCATGGCCTCTGCGGCCCGTATGTTTATGGCTTGAACCCCATCCCCCGAGCGGGCAAATTGCGCGGGGCTGCCGATCCTGGCAGCTTCGGCAAAAAATCCGCGGGATGGAACATGAGCAGCTACGAACACCTCATCGTTGAGCGCAAAGGCGCGGTCGGCATCATCACGCTGAATCGCCCGAAGATGCTCAATGCGCTTTCTTTCGGTGTGTTCAGCGAAATCAAGATCGCCGTCGACGAGCTGGAAGCCGACACCGCCGTGGGCTGCATCATCGTGACCGGCAGCGAGAAAGCATTTGCCGCCGGAGCAGATATCAAGGAGATGCAGCCAAAGAGTTTCATCGACATGTTCTCCAGCGACTTCACCGCGATCGGCGGCGACCGTGTCGCCACCTGTACCAAACCGACCATTGCTGCCGTCTCTGGCTATGCGCTCGGTGGCGGCTGCGAACTCGCCATGATGTGCGACATCATGATCGCCGCAGACACCGCGAAGTTCGGCCAGCCGGAAATCACGCTTGGCACCATTCCCGGCATCGGTGGCACCCAGCGCCTCACCCGCGCCATCGGCAAATCGAAGGCGATGGACCTCTGCCTGACGGGCCGCATGATGGATGCGGCGGAAGCCGAGCGCTCCGGTCTCGTCAGCCGCATTGTCCCGGCCGACAAGCTGATGGAAGAAGCCATCGCCATGGCGGAAAAGATCGCCGCCATGTCGCGCCCGGTAGCGACGATGGCAAAGAACGCCGTCAATCGCGCCTTCGAGACGCCGCTTTCCGAAGGCCTCAAGGTCGAACGCGATCTGTTTCACGCGACATTCGCGCTGGAAGACCGTTCGGAAGGCATGGCCGCCTTCATCGAGAAGCGGAAGCCGGTCAACAAGAACCGCTAGGCTGAGCCGCTGCGCGCGAGCGCGGCGGATACCAGCATACGATAGGCACGTTCGGCCCATGTGGCCGGACGATCGAGCCCGAGCCGCGCAAGCGCCGCCTCATCAGATGCGCTGGCTGTATGCGTCATGCCCTCCCAGAACAATCCAGCGAGCTTCTGCGGGGACGCCGATGCAGCGCCGAGGATCTGTAGTGCGGGGATCAGGCGCTGTTCTACTTCGGTGAAGTCGCTACCAAACGGGAACATGGGCAGCAGACCGGCGTCCCGCGCCGGCCTGAGGACAGCGGAGATTCGCTCGGGCACGTTGTCGCGATACGCAGCAGGAATGTCATAGCTCTTGGGAAGCTTTCCAGCCTCCTTGGCCTGCTTCATCAGCTCCGACTGAAAGCGCGAGTCGGACACCTGCAGCATTTCCGCAATCACATCCGCATCGGATTTCCCGCGCAGATCGGCGACACCATACTCCGTCACGATGATATCGCGCAGGTGTCGCGGGATTGTGGTGTGACCGTAGCTCCAGCGAATATTGGAGGCTGGCTTCTTGCCGGCGCGCGTCGCTTCGAGAGTCAGGATCGAGCGTGCCCCCTCCAGAGCAAAAGCCTGTGAGACGAAATTATACTGCCCGCCGACCCCGCTCACGACCTGGCCGTTCTCGAGACCGTCGGAGATCGCAGCGCCCATCAGCGTCGCCATCATCGTGTTGTTGACGAAGCGCGCATCGACGCGCGCACGGCGTTTGGCATCTTCGTCACCGTAGAGTTCGTTGGTGAATGACACCGGCATCATCTGGATTTTCGCCAGACGCTCCGGCGTCATGTCGCGCAGCGCCTGATAGAATGCCTTCGGCCCAAGAAAGAACGCGCCATGCACGATGGTGTCATCCACCTCGCGCTTGAGAATGCCCGCATCAATCAAACCGAGAAATGCTTCGAACAGCATTTCACTGACGCCGTAGAGGCCGCGTTCGAACGTCGCGACTTCTTTCGGAGGCGCGTCGGGGGCAAGACGCTGCATCAGATTACGAAACGCCGCATTGTCGCGGTGGCGAACGATCAGGCCCTGCGCCAGCGCATCGCCCACTTGCCCAATGCCGATCTGCAGCGTGCCGCCGTCGCACACCAGGCCGGCAGCGTGTAATCCAATCGCGTATTTGGTGTCGTTGACCGGTTCGGACGGGGGCGCAAACAGCGGAAATTCAGTCTCCGGGCTTTCGAGCACCGCGTGAAACTCATCGCTGGTAAGATCACCCTGCCCCGGCATGAAGGGCAATTCCGAATTGACCTGACCGATTAGCCTGAACGAGACGCGACCTTCATTGCGCGCCCGCATCAGATCAAGTGTGGTGTCGGTATTGCAGCTCAGACTATAGCGCGCGGCGCCATCGACCACACGCTTCGACACCAATTGCGTGATGACGTTGAGCCCGCGCGTCAGAAGATAGGACGACGCATGGGTGTAGTTCGCCGAAATATAGTGCTGCTGCGCGTCGGCAACCCGCAGCCATTTTCCCGCAAGGAAGAAGAATTCGTTGACCTGAATGTTTGGCGGCAGCTCACCTTTATGCATCGCGTTTGCATAAGCGAGATCGGGATAGCCCCCGAACAGCCGTTCGATCACCGGATTGATGAAGCGCTTCTCCAGCTCGCTGGATGGTCTCGGCTTCTCCAGTGTCAGGGCAGAGAAGAACGTCAGTCTGACATTGCGATCGGCCAGCGCGCGCTGATAGAGCGCATTGATAATATGGTTGGCCTTGCCAAGCCCGAGCGGCAGCCCGACCACGAGCGTCGTCCCAACGTCGCGAATGATGTCTTCGGCGATGGCGTCGGGATCAGTGAAGATCTTGGGCATAGGCATTCCGGCTGGGCAGGATCGGCAGCTCCTCAGCGCAATCGCGCAGCAAAGCCGGACAGAGTTACCACTGCGTGCGGTTATTCAGAAATGTGCCCGACATGCAACACACGCGGCCATGTGAAGCGGGTTTATTCGTCGCATTCACGGAGCGCCCCATCCTCCCTAGAGTCCTGATCAATCAAGCAAATCGGGGCAACCAAATGCCCTGTGGGGAAAGCGCAAAAGCCCGGAGGTTCTTCGCCGGATGGTTTGCCTGCAAAGGCAACGCCCTCTAAACATACCTAGACGTCAGCGGGGGCGGACGTCCGAAGATTGCTTTGGGATAATATGGTTCGTCACGGCATATTTGGCCTCGCCGCAAGGCGCGCGCTTCGGAAAGGCATGGCCCTGAGCCTGATTGGCTATGGCATTTTTGCTGCGGTCGATGCCCGAGCCGAAACGGTGTCGGAAGCCCTTGCCAAAGCCTATCAGTCCAATCCGCAGCTGAACGGCGAACGGGCCCGCCAGCGTGCCACCGATGAGAACGTTCCGCAGGCGATGGCCGGCTACCGGCCCCAGGTGGCAGCCACACTGAGCTATGGCCTTCAGGCCGTACGCAACCTGCTCGTGGACAACACCATCCAGGGCGCAACGCTGAAGCCATGGACCATCGGCGTCACAGTCACCCAGACGCTTTATAACGGAAACAAGACAGCCAACAGTGTCCGCGTCGCGGAATTGCAGGTCCAGTCCGGCCGGGAAGCGCTGCGCAATGTCGGCCAGGGCGTGCTGCTCGATGCTGTCGTTGCCTATACCAATGTTCTCGCCAACCAATCGCTGGTCGAAGCCCAGCGCACCAACGTCACCTCCCTGCGCGAAACCCTCGGCATCGCCCAGAAGCGGCTCAACGCCGGGGACGTCACGCCCACCGACACGTCACAGGCCGAAGCGCGACTGGCGCGTGGCCAGGCCGATCTCAACGCCGCCGAGGTCAATCTCGCCATCAGCCAGGCAACTTATACGCAGGTGATTGGTGCTGCACCCTCGCGGCTCAGTCCGGCGGAACCGATGGATCGGCTGCTGCCGCGCAACCGCGACGATGCCGTCAATCAGGCCTTCAAGGCGCACCCCGCCGTGCTGGCAGCCGGCTACGATGTTGATGTGGCGACCACGACGATCAAGGTGGCGGAGAGCAGTCTGTTGCCTACTCTGACGCTGCAGGGCAGCGCCAGCAAATCCAGCCAATCGGA
This sequence comes from Tardiphaga sp. P4_G1, assembly GCF_056401215.1. Taxonomy (NCBI): domain Bacteria; kingdom Pseudomonadati; phylum Pseudomonadota; class Alphaproteobacteria; order Hyphomicrobiales; family Nitrobacteraceae; genus Tardiphaga; species Tardiphaga sp. P4_G1. Next base: position 523,218 of record NZ_JBFUJU010000004.1, on the reverse strand, counting down.
TCCGACGCTTGGCACTTTTGGCACCGACCAGGCTTCGATCGTCGGCCAATTGACTGCGCCGATCTATGACGGCGGCCTCGGTGCTGCGCAGACGCGCCAGGCCAAGGAACTGTCGTCGGTCAGCCGCCTGGTGCTCGAGCAGGTCCGTAATCAGGCCCGCACCGCAGTCGTCGGTGCATGGGTGTCAAATGAAGGCGCCAAGACCGCTGTCAGCGCTGCGGAAGCCGAAGTACGCGCCGCTGGCGTTGCACTACAGGGCGTACAGCGCGAGGCCCAAGGCGGTCAGCGCACTACTGTCGACGTCCTGAACTCACAGCAGGATCTCGTACAGGCAAAGGCACGCCTGATTGGCGCGCAACGTGACCGGGTCATCGCATCCTATTCGCTGCTCAGCGCAATTGGCAGGCTGGATGTGAAGACGCTTGGGCTGAACACGCCAGACTATCTACCAGAAGTTCATTACCATCAGGTGCGCGATGCCTGGCACGGGCTGCGCACGCCCTCGGGGCAGTAAACTATCCGGCCGAGCTCTTCTTCGTCATCGCCGTGGTCATCGCGGCGACCAGCGATGCGAGGTCGTAGGGCTTGCGTACGATCGGCACGTCATCCATCGACGCCGGGATCAGGCTGGTTTCGCCATAACCTGTGGCGAAGACGAAGGGGATGCCCCGCTCGCGCAATGCCTGGGCCACCGGCACCGAACTACCATTGCCGAGATTGACGTCGAGGATGGCAACATCAGGCCTCATGATCGCCAGCGCGATCAATGCCTCCTTGACCGAAGATGCTGTCTCGACCGATGCCGCGCCCTCGTGGGTCAGCATGGTCTCGACGTCCATGGCAATCAGAAGCTGGTCCTCGACCATCAACACCTTCAAGCCGCGCATCGACGCCATCGGCCTGTCGTCCTCGCGTCGGGCGCGCACGTTGCGCGCCGCCGCCGGCGCGGGCCAGACAACGAAGCGCGCCGGGATGAGCAACCGCACGCGCGCGCCGGCCGGCTCATAATCGACATCACTTTCGCCGCCGAGGTCGTAGGGAATGCTACGGCTGATCAGCATCGATCCAAAGCCCGGCCGCAATGGCGGCGCGACAAGGGGGCCGTCGCGCTCAAGCCAGTGGATTTCGCAATCGCTGATATCGGTGCGTTTCCACTGGAGTGACAAGCGCCCCGTGCTTACGGAAAGCGCACCATATTTGGCGGCATTGGTGGCCAGTTCGTGCAGCACCAATGCGAGTACCGAATAGGCCCGAGCGTCGAGCGAAACATCGGGCCCGGTTACCTCGATCGCTTTCACCGACTCGCGATACGGCGAAAATTCCGCATCGAGCAATCCCTCTAACGCACCGCCACCGGCGCCGCGGATGACCTGATCATGCGCAAGCGACAAGGCCTGAATACGTCCCTTCAGGGAGGCGACATAATCCTCGATGCTGCGGCCATCCTCGACCGGGTGCGAGACCAGTGATTTGATCAGCGCCAGGATATTCTTGACGCGATGATTGAGTTCTTCATTCAGCATTTTCTGGCGCAGGTCAGCCTTGTGCCGCTCATCCGCCAGTAATTCGTTGTGGCGAAGCACCACTTCCACCAAAGCCGAGCGCACAGCCTCGGCGGTGTCCCGCTCGTTTTGCAACCATGGCTGGGACTGGCGCTGTACGGTCTCCTTCCAGATCGAGAAGCTCTTGCGCGGTGTCAGCCGATCGCCCAATGGACCGATTTCGTACGTCTTGTTGGGATCACCCGCCCAGTTCAGGGTTTGCGCAACTTCGCTACGAAAGAACAGAAGATAATCGCGCGGCAGTTGCGACAAGGGCACGGCCAGCACGCCGGAAACGGCAAGGGCATAGTCTTCAGCCGCCGGCAATCTATCTGACAATGCGCTCGTCGCCCACACCCTGCCCTCGGCGACCGAATTGATGAAGCCCATCAGCGCCGGCACTGCCGCAGCCGGCGGCGCGCTGCCATAAGACGTCCAGGTCTTGTTGAGGTATAGGCCAATACCGTCACACGGCATCAGCACGCTAAAATCGCGAATGCTTTCCTTGAGCAGGTCTTCGACATCGCCGTGATGCGAAACATTGTGCAACAGCTGGTCGAGATAGCGCCGCGCGCTTTCGCTAGCAGCCAGTTTGCGTTTTTGAAGAAGCCCGGCCAGTTGCATGGAAAAGAACTCGCCAAACATCTCTGCAGCAACGCGTTTCTCCATGGAAAGCGCGCGCGGTGCATAGTGATGGCAAGCGATCAGCCCCCACAGCGCGCCGTCGTGGATGATGGAAATCGACATCGACGCACCGACGCCCATATTGCGCAGATACTCGCAGTGGATCGGCGAAACGCTGCGCAGATGTGCAAAGGACAGGTCGAGCGGTTCACCAGATGTGTCGAACTCCGGCTCGATGGCCACGCGCTCACCGCTTGCATCCGAGACGATACGCACGGTGTTCTGGACGTAGAGCACCCTCGCCTGCTGCGGGATGTCGCCGGCCGGGAAGTGCTGCCCCAGAAAGCTCTCGAGATCGCCGCGGCGCGCCTCGCTGATCACCCGGCCGGAACCATCATGAGCGAATTGATAGACCATCACCCGGTCGTAGCCGAGTCCGCCACGCAGCAGCCGCGCCGCATTGTCAAACAGCACGTCGAGATCGTTGCATTGACCGATGCGGCCGATCAGCAAGCGCGACAACTCCAGAGGCGGTGTCGCCTCGCTGGCGTCCACAGGCTCGAATTCGATGATGTTGACGCCCTTGTGCCGATGCACAGCGACGTTGAACGCGGTCTGCGAATGCGCGACCTTGAAATCAATCAGCAGTCCCGGGCGCTGCTGGTTGCCCCATTTGGCGATGGCATTGCGAATGTCGTGCGCCGGCCCCTCGCCGATCAGATCGTCCAGCCTGCGGCCATTGATGTCGCCTGATCCCACACCAAGCATCGCGCCGGCATTGATCGAATGGCGCCGGACCATCCCGACAGAGCCATCGCAGGCGAGCAGACAACCATAGGGTTGAACACTGCCGGGGATGTGGATTGGCTCGCGGTCGCAATTGGTCAGGTCGACAGAGGCGGTCTTGGTGAGCATCAAAAAGTCTCTGAAAAGATGCGGCGCTCGAAACGACGGCCGCCAGCATGGCACGGCTGCATCTTTGAAAAAAGATCAGTAAATACAGCGTTCAAGAGCACCTACCGAAACGCCACAGGGGCTGGAATAGCCGGGTGGGGAACCGGTCAACGGGCAAGCGCCGGTTTCGATCCATGCCGAGGCCGGTTTTTTGGATATGGCCATTGGGCTGCCTCAGGGACAGCCCGAGCCGCTCCCGTCGCAAGCTGGTTTAACGCGCCCGGCTTGAGAAGAACGAGATCAGCACCGGCAGGGTGATCAGGATCACCAGCGGCGCCAGCATCATGCCAGTGACGACGACAACCGCGAGCGGCTTCTGGACCTGAGACCCGATTCCCTCCGACAGCGCCGCCGGCAGCAGGCCGACGCCCGCAACGATGCAGGTCATGAGCACCGGCCGCAGTTGCAACTCGCCGGTCCGGATCACAGCCTTGATGCGCTCATAGCCCTCGTCGATCAGCTGATTGTATTGTGACAGGATCAGGATGCCGTCCATGACAGCAATGCCGAACAGCGCGATGAAGCCGATCGCCGCCGATACGCTGAACGGAATACCCGTGATCAGCAGACCGAGCACGCCGCCAAAGATCGCCATTGGGATCACGCTCATGGCCAGCAGTGTGTCGGCCATCGAGCCAAAGTTGAACCAGAGCAGCACGCCTATCAGAGCGAGACTGATCGGCACGACGATGGAAAGCCGTGCGATAGCGTCCTGAAGATTGCCGAACTCGCCGACCCATTCGGTCCGCGAGCCCGACGGCAGCTGAACGAGCGCTGCGACCTTGTCCTGCGCTTCCTGAATGGCGCTGCCGAGATCGCGTTCGCGTACCGAGAACTTGATCGGCAGATACCGCTCCTGGTTCTCGCGATAGATGTAGGCTGCACCCGAGACGAGATTGATCGATGCCACTTCACTTAGCGGGATCTGCGCGATCGTGCCGTTCGGACCTGGTGCGCCGATGCGCAAATTCTGGATCGCCTCAGCGCTACGGCGATATTCCGGCGCCAGCCGCACCATGATCGGGAAATGCCGATCGCTGCCGGGCTCATAGAGATCGCCCGCGGAGTCGCCGCCGATGGCCACCTTGATGGTGGCGTTGATATCGCCGGGCGACAATCCGTAGCGCGCAGCCTTGGCACGGTCGACGTCGATCTGGATGGTTGGCTGCCCCAGCGATGTGAACACGGCGAGATCCGTCACGCCCTGCACCGTCGACAGTACGGCCTTTATCTCGTTAGCGGTCTTGGTGAGTGCATCCAGATCGTTGCCGTAGAGCTTGATCGAGTTCTCGCCTTTCACGCCGGAGACGGCTTCAGAGACGTTGTCCTGCAGATATTGCGAGAAATTGAACTCGACGCCGGGAAATTTCGTCTGCAGTTCCTTGAGCAGGCGCGCCGTCAGCGCATCCTTGTCCTGCGGCGCCGGCCATTCGGAGGCAGGCTTCAGCGGGGCGAAGAATTCCGCGTTAAACAAGCCAGCCGCGTCGGTGCCGTCATCGGGACGGCCGTGCTGCGAGACGACGGATTCTACCTCAGGCTGCTGGCGGATCAGCCTGCGCATCTCGTTGACGTAAGTGTTGCCTTCCTGCAGCGAGATCGTCGGCGGCAGCGTGGCGCGGATCCAGAGATTGCCCTCTTCCAGCTTCGGCAGAAATTCCAGGCCGAGGAAACGCGCCATGAAGAAAGTCACCACGACGAGACCGATCGCGATGCCCAGTACGATCTTTCGGCTGGCGACCGCCCAGTGCAGCACCGGCATGTAGAGGCGATGTAGCTGGCGCATGATCCAGGTTTCGGTCTCCTGGACATGCGCCGGCAGAATGATCGCGCTCAGCGCAGGCGTGACGGTGAATGTCGCGATCAGGCCACCGGCGAGCGCATAAGCGTAGGTCCGCGCCATCGGTCCAAAGATATTGCCTTCAACACCGGACAGCGTGAACAGCGGCAGGAATGCGGCGATGATGATCGCGGCGGCAAAGAAGATCGAGCGCGACACGTCAGCGGATGCGCTGAGGATGCCATGCTTCTTCATGCCCATGATGGTCTCGGGCGAGATGTGGCTGCGCTCCGCTTCGGAAAGCTCTGTGGTCTGGGTCAACCGTCTGAAGATGGCCTCCACCATGATGACCGTACCATCCACGATCAGGCCGAAATCGATGGCGCCCACCGATAGCAGGTTGGCGGATTCGCCGCGTAGCACCAGAATGATGACAGCGAAAAACAGGGCAAACGGAATAGTGGCGCCAACAATCAGCGCGCTGCGCAAGTTGCCGAGGAACATCCATTGCAGCAGCACGATCAGCAGGATGCCGACGACCATGTTGTGCAGCACCGTATGCGTGGTGGTGTCGATCAGGTCCTTGCGGTCATAGATACGTTCGATCCGCACGCCGGGCGGCAAGATGCCTCCGCGATTGATCTGCTGCACCAGCTGTTCGACACGCGCGATGGTCGGTGAACTCTTCTCGCCGCGGCGCATCAGCACGATGCCCTGGACGATATCGTCCTCCTGATTGAGACCGGCAATGCCGAGGCGCGGCTTCTCGCCGACCGACACCGTGGCGACATCCTTGACCAGAACCGGATTGCCGTTGGTCTGGGAGATCATCGTATTGGAAAGGTCGTCGATCGAGCGAATGAGGCCGACGCCGCGCACCACGGCCGATTGCGCGCCGATATTCACGGTGTTGCCGCCGACATTGATATTGGCGTTGCCGACGGCGGTCAGCAGTTGCGGCAGCGTCAAGCCATAGGCAACGAGCTTGCTGAAGTCGACCTGGATCTCATAGGTTTTGGTCTTGCCACCCCAACCAATGACGTCGATGACCCCTGGTACCGCACGGAAGCGGCGCTGCATGATCCAATCTTGCAGGGTCTTGAGATCGAGCACGCTGTAGTTCGGCGGCCCCACCAGACGATAACGGAAGATTTCCCCTACCGCAGAGATCGGCGATATCGTCGGCTGTGCATTGCCCGGCAAGGTCCCGAGCTGCGACAACCGGTTCAGGACTTGCTGCAATGCTTCGTCATAGGTGTAGTCGAACGAAAACTGCAATTTGACGTCGGAGAGACCGTAGAGCGAGATAGTGCGGATCGTTTTGAGGTTCTTGATGCCCGCGACCTGCGCTTCGATCGGAATCGTGATGTAGCGTTCGATTTCCTCGGCAGAGAGACCGTTGCTCTGGGTCACAATATCGACCATCGGCGGGGTCGGATCGGGATAGGCCTCGATATTCAGCTGATTGAAAGCAAACAGACCACCGATGAAAACGACGGCGAACATCGCCACCATCAGGAAGCGACGGTCGACGGCCAGAGCAACAAGACGATCCATCCAGATCGGACCTTTCAGAAGAGCCGAAGCTGGGGGTTAGCTGGCGGAGGCCGCGCGATCGATAAACAAGCTGCCTTTGGTGACGATGCGTTCGCCGGCTTTCAGGTTGCCATGGACCTCGACGAGATTGCCATTGGTCATACCGGTCTTGATCGTGCGCAGCTCGATGGTCTTGTCGTCATGCGCGACCCAGACGCGGACCTGATCGCCTTCATAGATCAGCGCCGTTTTCGGCACGCCTATCGTCGGCTGGTCGCCAGGCGCGTAGATCGTCACGGTGGTGAACATTTCCGGCTTCAGCAGACCGTTGCTGTTGTCCAGCGTGGCACGTACCAGCAGACGACGCGTCGCGGGATCGAGCGCAGTCGCGACATAGCTGATGCGGCCAGTGAGCACACGGCCCGGCAGCGCGAGTGCGGTGAAACTCATTTCCTGACCGATCTGCACGGCAGCAGCTTCGGTCTCGCGCACGAAGGCCGTGAGCCACACCGATGAGAGATCGCCGATCACGAAGACCGGATCGGCAGCGCCGGCGCTGATGTACTGGCCCGGGCCGATCTTGCGCTGAACCACCGTGCCTGCAAGCGGCGCGTAGATCGTCGTTTCCGGATTGATACGGCCTTTCTCCTGAAACGCCGTGATGGCGTCTTCCGAGAGGCCAAGAATACGAAGGCGATTGCGTGCGGCTTCGAGTGCCGTGTCGGCGGTGCGCAGATCGTTCTGTGCCTGCAGCAGCGTGGCCTGGCTCTGCTGATAGTCTTTCAGCGGCACAGCCTTGCCTTCGAACAGGTCGCGGGCGCGCTTGTCCTGGATCTGTGCGAGGTCGACTTGCGACTTCGCCTTGTTGAGAGCCGTGGTCGCGGCAACGAAATCATTCTGCGCGCCGACGGTGTCGGCTGCTTCGATCACAAAGAGCGGCTGGCCCTTTTCGACGTGGTCGCCTGGCTTGGCGAGCAGCTTGGTGACGCGGCCGGCATAGGGTGAGAAGATCGGGGTCGAGCGGTCCTCATCGACGGCAATCTTGCCCTCGGTGACGTGTTCGGCGCGGAAGGCACGCACAGTGACCGGCTCGATGGTCAGGCTCGCCCATTCCGACGGCGACGTTGCATAACGCTGCGGGTTCTTTCGCGACTGGCTCGAAACGTCGGAATGCCCCTTCGACGGGGTGGACAGCCGCACGTAGCCGACGCCTGCGGCGACCAGCATAGCAGCAATGCAACCGCCCGCGATCAGGCGTTTTCCGCTAAACAGCTGAGATCGTTGATCTAAATTCGTCACTGTCCAGTCCTTGGTAGGAAACGCACTTATTCCGCGGCGATTTGTCCCATTCACGCGCTAATAGTGCGCATCTGGGCGTTCAGACAATCTAAAAACGCGTGTGCACTTACGAATCTTCGTTAAAATTTTGAAATCCTGCAAATGGGTTTCAATTGCCGGACGGCCATACCGCCGGATGGCTGCCGAGGGGCATGGCTGGACGCACCCACGATGCCGGGGTTCGCGATAACACGGCTGCATGACGGACCGCCGACAACTGGCCAAATCCGGACGGCATATCCTCAGTAAAGGCTTTGACCATCTCTCCCTTCAAGTCTTCGACCGCGAGACCATCCGCGATCCTTCCCATATCCCACAGCCATTGACCGGTGCGGGCAAGAGAGACCTGCACGTGCCAGCTACCGCCTTCACGCGCCTGACGTGCACGGGCGATCATGGCGCCGAACGCCATTAAGTAGCCGGTGGCGTGATCCAGCATCTGGGCCGGTAACTCCCTGGGCCCATCGACGCCGGCCGCCTGCCCTTCGGCATGGTTGAAGCCGGTCGCGCATTGGACGAGGGAGTCGAAGCCGCGGCGCCCGGCCCACGGCCCGGAACGGCCATAGGCGGAGAGCGAGACATAGACGATACCGGGACTGACACGGGCCGCCTCCTCCGGCGAGAAGCCGAGCGCCGCGAGCGATTGCGGGCGGTAGCCCTGCGAGAAGATATCCGCCTGCGCGAGCAATCCTCGCAAGGTGTCGCGCCCCTGCCCGCTCTGGAGATCCACGAAGCTCGAGAGCTTGCCGCGGCCGGTATCGATGGTGAGCCACGGGATCGCCGGCAGATCGGGGCTGGAGACCAGCATCACATCCGCGCCATGGGCCGCAAGCGTGCGACCAGCGACGGGACCGGCGATAACGCGTGAGAGATCGAGCACGCGCAAACCGGCAAGCGGCCGGGCGCCGATCGGCCACAGCTTCGGTTCGGCGTCGCCAATCCGGATGATCTCGACGAGCGGCAGTTCAGCAACGGCTGTAGCCTGCGGCAGCGCCATCCATTCGTCATGGGAGCGCATCAGCGCCACGACGCCGCCGGCTGCATAGGCTGCGGTCTCGAAGGCCTCGCCGTTCCATTGCATCAGAGCCGCCTGCACCGCTTCACGCTCCGGCGCGCATGACAGCACCTGGCAGACAGCGTCGCGATGATGCGGGAAATTGGTATGCAGCCGCACGAACTTGCCATCGCCGGTCTTGTAGACACCAGCGATCGCATCCCAGGCGGGCGGCGGCGGATTACCGTCGCAGCGCAGATAGCGCTCGCTGCGGCATTCGACGATGGCATGGCGCATGTCGACAGAGACAGTCTGCGTCTGTCCGCTGCGTAGCCGCCAGATCTCGGCAGCCGCCATTCCGGCCGCAGCGATACTGACCTGAGCGGCTGCACCGACATGGAATGACGACGGCAATTGCGGCTCATTGCCGGTCAGCGCGACACGCTGGAGCGCCGCAATATCACCGCCAGCCTGCCTCCAGAGGTCGCCGAGCAGTTCACGAATGCCGTACATCAACGTCCTCCCCCTTTCCCACGCCACCGATTCAGCTCACGCTTCCAGGTGACCACATCCGTCATCGCATCATCTTGTACAAGCATGGAGGAGAGAGCATGGCCACCATCGATCCATTGACAGCCGGCGCCGTGGTGCTGGCCACGGCTGCCACCGACGCGGTCTATGTGATGTTCACCTCTGCGGTGGTGGCCCGTCGGCGCATCCCTGCGGCCACCTGGAGCAGCGTCTGGTATGTACTCTCGTCCTATGCCGTCATCAGCTATACCGAAAACTGGATGTATGTGGGGTTCGCCGCCGTCGGTTCATGGATCGGCGCCTATGCCACTATTACTTTCCTGCACCGGCCGCCCGGCGGACCGCCAGTCGGTGCATCACCTGAATAGGTAAGAACGGCTGAATGGTTTCTGAACAGCGCTTAATGGAAATCCCGCGAGCGCGGCAGGATCCGGACATTGCGCGGATGGCGAATGCGTTGTGCGGGATTGTCGGGATGCTCGCGGCGATCGTCATTGATCGGTTCCGGACCTGACAGCGCCTGCTGCGGTGTGCCGAGTGCATCATTGCCAAGGTGCTTCAGATCGTCCGAGCGATCGATCAGCCGTTCGGCGACGAGATGCACGACCTTGTCCGGGCTGCTCTGAATCGTACCCTCGACCAGAATGAGCCTGGAGCCCATGACCTCCCTGCGAAACTCCTCCATCACCTTCGGCCATACGACGATATTGGCGATACCGGTCTCGTCCTCCAGCGTCATGAAGACCACGCCATTGGCGCTGCCCGGCCGCTGCCGCACCAGCACGACGCCGGCACAACGCACGCGCCGTCTGTCATTGGCATCCACAATGCTCGCGCAGGTCACCACTTTTTCCCGCGTGAAATTCGCGCGCAGGAACTCCATCGGATGTCCCTTCAGTGACAGCCGGATAGTCTGATAATCGGCGACCACCTGTTCGGGCAAAGGCATCTGCGGCAGCGGTGCCGCATGTTCGTCCGGCTGTTCGCGGGCACTCGCAATCTGGAACAGTGGTAGCGGCACGTCATCCGGCAAGCGCCTTACCGCCCATAATGCTGCACGACGATCCAGGCCGATGGAGCGAAATGCATCGGCATCGGCGAGCATGATCAGCGCGCGTTTTGGCAAAGCGGTATCGCGGGCAAAATCTTCCAGCGAGGTGAAAGGCTGTAGCTCTCGCGCGGCAACGATGCGCTTGCCCCAATCTTCTCCCGGCGGCTTGCCAGCTTTTTCACGTTCGCGCTTCTCATCCGGATCCGCCCATTTGAATCCATCGATCTGGCGAAAGCCGAGGCGAACGGCGCAATAGTCTCCGCTCGGTTCTTCTAGCGTATTCTGCGAATGACTGAAGGACACATCGATCTCCCGCACATCGACGCCGTTGTCGCGCGCATCGCGCACGATCTGCGACGGCGCATAAAACCCCATCGGCTGTGAGTTCAACAGCCCGCAGCAGAATGCATCCGGATGATAATGTTTCAGCCATGACGAGACATAGACAAGTTGCGCGAAGCTCGCCGCATGGCTCTCCGGAAAACCGTAGCTGCCAAAACCTTTGATCTGATCGAAGCAGCTCTGGGAAAATACCGGATCGTAGCCGCGGTCGACCATCTTGCCGACCATCTTCGCCTCGAACGTATGCATGGTGCCGACATTGCGGAACGTCGCCATGGCGCGGCGCAGACCATTGGCCTCTTCTGAAGTAAAATGTGCCGCTTGGATGGCAATGCGCATCGCCTGTTCCTGAAACAGTGGCACGCCAAGGGTCTTGTGCAGGACATTCTTCAGTTCGTCCTTGTTGCCCCCCTTCGGAAATGGATATTCGATATCATCAGGGTTCATCGCCCGCCGCTTGAGATAGGGATGCACCATGTTGCCCTGGATCGGGCCCGGGCGAACAATCGCGACTTCGATGACGAGATCGTAGAAGGTGCGCGGCTTCAGGCGCGGCAGCATGTTCATCTGGGCGCGGCTCTCGACCTGGAAGACGCCGAGGGATTCGCCGCGCTGAAGCATTCTGAAAACGGGCGGAGCGTCGTCGGCCTCAGCCTTAATGTCCTTGAGTTCGTAGCGCCTGCTCTTATGACGAAAGATCAGGTCAAAACATTTCCGAATGCAGGTCAGCATGCCCAGCGCGAGCACGTCGACCTTCATCATCTTCATCGTGTCGACATCGTCCTTGTCCCATTCGATGAAGGTGCGGTCGTCCATCGCCGCATTGCCGATCGGCACATAGGTGTCGAGCCGATCCTGCGTCAGCACATAGCCGCCCACATGCTGCGACAGGTGGCGCGGAAATTCGATCAGCTCGGTGGCCAGCTCGACAGCGCGCATGATCATCGGATTGGATGGATCGAGACCGGCCTGCTTGACCTGCATCTCGTTGAGACCCTTGCCCCAACTGCCCCAGACGGTGTCGGCCAGCGCCGAGGTGACGTCCTCGGTCAGCCCCAGCGCCTTGCCGACATCGCGGATTGCCGAGCGCGGCCGGTAGTGGATGACAGTGGCGATGATTGCCGCGCGATGACGGCCGTATCTTTTGTAGACATACTGCATCACCTCTTCGCGCCGGACGTGCTCGAAATCGACGTCGATGTCCGGCGGCTCAAGCCGTTCCTTGGAGATGAAGCGCTCGAACAGGAGATCAACCTCGGCGGGATTCACCGAGGTGATGTCGAGCATATAGCAAACCGCTGAATTGGCCGCCGAGCCCCTGCCCTGACACAGGATGTTCTGGCTGCGCGCATAGCGCACAATGTCGTGGACGGTCAGGAAGTAATGCGCGTAACCGAGCTCGGCGATGAGCGCGAGCTCCTTGCGTAAGGTGGCTTCGAGCGTCTCATCGACACTATTCGGGAAATGCCGGGCATATCCCTCCCAGGTCAGATCCGCGAGATGCTGCTGCGCGGTCTTTCCCGGCGGCACCGGTTCGTCGGGATATTGGTATTGGAGTTGGTTCAATGAAAACGTGATGCGATCGGCAAAACGGATGGTTTCACGGATCGCATCCGGATAATCGCGAAACAGCCGAGCCATCTCAGCAGCCGGCTTGAGATGCCGTTCGGCATTCATTTCCAGTACGCGACCGGCCTGCTCGATGGTTGTCTTTTCGCGGATGCAACTGACCACGTCCTGCAGGATGCGGCGCTCCGGCGTGTGATAGAGCACGTCATTGGTGGCAATCAGGGGCACGCGCGCAGTGGCTGCGATGCGCTGCAGCTTGGCCAGACGGCGTTTGTCATCGCCCCGATGAAACGGACTGGCACCAAGCCAGACGCCTTCCGCCGGCAGGCCCGATAGTGCATCGAGCGTGCACAGGACAAGATCACTGTCGATCCGATAGGTCGGCATTAGAACAAGCAACACCCCTTCGCTGAGCTCCGCGAGATCGCCGAGCTGCAGCAGGCATTCACCCTTGTTGCCGCGCAACTTGCCCATGCTGAGCAACCGGCACAGTCGGCCATAGGCAGCGCGGTCGCACGGATAGGCAAGGATGTCAGGCGTACCGTCATTGAAGACCAGCCGTGTGCCGATCAGAAGCTTGGGTTTGTAGACAAGATCCTTGTGGTCCAGCTCGGCAAAGGCACGCACCACTCCGGCCATGGTATTGTGATCGGCAATGCCAATGGCATAAAGCCGCTCGGCACTGGCCTGATGCACATAGTTCTGCGGATGCGACGCACCGCGCAGGAACGAGAAATTGCTGGTGACGCCAATCTCGGCATAATCAGTCGCGCCGACGCCGCCCGTGCTCATGCGAACAGCCCATGCACGAACCATTGCGGCGAAACGGCTTGATCGTCCGCGTCTCTTATTTCACCATAAAGCCCGTCGCGGAAGAGCCAGAAACGTTGACCTGCCTCATCCTCGACGCGAAAGTAATCGCGCGTCGGCTTCGCCTCCTGCGCACGCCACCACTCCATCGACACACGCTCCGGGCCTTCCACATGAATGACGTTGTGAGACACCCGTCGCCAGGTGAATTTCTTAGGCGGCTTGTCTGGAAACTCCGCAAGCGGGACGTCGATCACCTCAGGCTGCTCGAACAACCGTAACGGCCGCAATGGCGGTTCGTCTTCACGCACTGGCCATGCTGCCTGCATGGCGGCAGCCAGATGATGCTGTGCCGGCACCCCCAGCATCGCGCGTTCGGGAATGTGGCTCTCGACGGGCAGATAAACCAGCACACGCCGCGGCCCGATCCGCGCAGCAATACGGTCGATCAGGTCGGCCAGTTCATCGTTCGCATGCACATTGGCATCGAGGTCGCGCTGCTGCTGCACGACGATTTCCGTGCGGCTGGCCGACAGGCGGATCATATCGAAGCCGAAACCGGGATCGAGCGGATCGGCAATCGCGTCCAGTCGCTCGCGGAACAACCGGTCGATCACCTCGCCCTTAGTCACCGGCAGGCCGGTTTCCGCAGTGATCACCCGCACCGCGCCGTCGGTGCGAAAGAACGCCGCTTCCAGCCGCCGCGCGCCCTTGCCCTGCCTGTCCATCGCATCGATCAACGTGCGTGCCAGCTTGGCCAGTGTCAGCGTAATCACACCATCGGTGGCGATCGGTTCGGCGAAGCGTTGCTCGACGATATAATCCGGCAGCGGCTTGCGCGGCGAGATCGGCGCATCGCTGTGCCCCAGCGCCTGTTCCAGCAGCGTCGTGAATTCCGCGCCGAAGCGCGCAGTGATTTCGGGGCGCGACCGCGAGGCGACATCGCCGATGGTCTTCAAGCCGGCGCGGCGCAATCCACGGATGATCGCCTCATCGGCGCCGAGCGTGAACAGCGGCAGCGGCGTCACTGCCTTGGCCTCCTCGCCCGCGGCGATGATCCAGCCATGTGTATATCGACTGAGCGTGCGCGCGCATGTCGATGTCCCCGCAATCGCTGCACTGACAATAAAACCCTGCCGCGACAGCGCCACGCAGAGCTGCTCCATCAGTGCGGCCTCGCCACCGAACAGATGGGCACAGCCGGTGATGTCGAGAAACAGGCCATGCGGCAGATCCAGCGCTACCAGTGGCGTGAAGCGGTCGCACCAATCGGCGATGTCGGTCAGTACCTGCGTATCGGCGACAGGATCAGCATCGAACACCTGAATGTCCGGACAGACCGCACGGGCATTGGCGAGCGGCAGACCTGGTTCAAGGCCGAGCTTCGCCGCGGCATCGTCCAGCGCGGAAATCTGCAGCGCATTGCTTTGCTTGGCGACGACAATACTTGCTTGCAGATTAGCTGGCGCGCCGTTGCGCGCGAGCTGACGTTTGATGCGATCGGTTGGCAGGCGCGGCAGCCACAGGCTGAGGATGCGCCGATGTGTCACGGAAAACGCACTCATCACACCTCCATTCCATGATCCATTGCCCGTTCGGGCCGTGACGATTTCGAACCAGTTGCACGTCGAGCATGGGCACGCCCCATGATTGCCAGGGCCTGAATGGCGGCGAATGCGCGGAGCGGATGATCCAGCGCGTCTCTGCCGTACTCGAGACCGGAACGCCTGCAGTCCGCAGCAACAGACAAGTGACGCCCGAACCGCGCGCCGCCAGCGTGAGCTTGCGGCTGGCGACGAGATCGAACTGTTTGCTGTCGCCCCAGGTCTCGAGCACGACGCTGCCCAGCGCGTCGCAGGCCAGCGCATCAGCCGTGGTCCGCAATGCCGTCTCGACATCGGGCGCGCGCACGGTGACCAGCAAGCGCGGATCGAGACCGAGCTCGCGCCAGCCGCTCATGGCCAGCGCGCCGCATTCGCGTTCGGAGAAATCCTGCCGGATCCACAGCAGCGGCCGCTTTGCCGAGACACGATGCGCGAGGCCGGCGACAAAGCCCGTGGCCGCCGCGCTGTGCCGGCCTTCGGCGAACACCTCATGCATGGTGCCACGCGCGAGGCCGCCTTGCAGCGCCGCGTCCGCCTCGGCATGACCGAGCGACACGCGATCCGGCGCATAGGTATCGCTGTGGGTCTCGATGCGTTCGATGCTGCCGCGCAATTGCGCGAGCGTGGTCATGCGTGCGCCGGTCATGCGCCGCTCCTCGAAATTGTTTTGCCATCACGGGTTTTTAGTGAACCCATTGCCGGCCCATTTGTTCATGATATGTTCTAATATAAAGCTAAGATGGCAAGCCGAGTCAATCGGGATCATCAGCCACTTTTTTAGCATTTGAAATCAAAGGGATTTTTGAACATGGACGTGAAGCGCAAGCTGGAGATCCTGGCGGATGCCGCGAAATACGACGCGTCCTGTGCGTCCAGCGGTACCGAGAAACGGGACTCCCGCGACGGCAAAGGCATCGGCTCGACCGATGCAGGCATGGGGATCTGTCATTCCTATGCGCCGGACGGCCGCTGCATCTCGCTGCTGAAGATCCTGCTCACCAATGCCTGCAATTACGATTGCCTTTATTGCGTCAACCGGGCCTCCAGCAACGTGACGCGCGCCCGCTTCACCGTCGACGAAGTGGTGCAACTGACGCTGGATTTCTACCGGCGCAATTACATCGAGGGACTGTTTCTTTCCTCGGGCATCATCCGCAGCGCCGATTACACGATGGAACAGGTTGTCGCCGTCGCGCGGAAACTGCGCGAGGAGCATCATTTCCGCGGCTATATCCATCTCAAGACCATTCCGGAAGCCGACGACGCGCTGATCACCGAGGCCGGAAAATATGCCGACCGCCTCTCCATCAATATCGAGGTGCCCGAGGAAGACAGCCTCGCCAAGCTGGCGCCGGAGAAAGACGTCCGCGCCATTCGTCGCACCATGGGTCGATTGCGGTTGAAGCTCGATGAAGCCCGCGAGGGACGCAAGCCGACGCCGCGCGGCAAAGTCGGGCCGCGTTTTGCGCCGGCCGGCCAGAGCACGCAGATGATCGTCGGCGCCGACAACGCCAATGATTCAACCATTATCCGGACCTCGGCCAATCTGTACGGGTCCTACAATCTGAAGCGCGTCTATTACTCCGCCTTCAGCCCGATCCCCGATGCAAGCCGTTCGCTGCCGCTGCGCGCGCCGCCGCTGATCCGCGAGCATCGGCTGTATCAGGCCGACTGGCTGATGCGCTTCTATGGCTTTGATGCCGACGAGATCGTCGATGACAACGACGGCATGCTGTCGCTGGAGATGGATCCGAAGCTCGCCTGGGCGCTGCGACACCGCGAGCGCTTCCCGCTCGACGTCAACCGCGCCAGCCGCGAAGACCTTTTGCGCGTGCCCGGTTTCGGCGCCAAGGCCGTGCAGCGGATCATCGAAACGCGCCGGATCTCGTCGATCCGCGTCGGCGATCTCGCGCGCCTGCATATTCCGCGGAACAAGGCACTGCCTTTCATCGTTCTTCCGGATCATCGCCCGGCCGTGAATTTGCTGGACGGCGCGAGACTGGCGGAGCGGTTCAAGCCGAAGGCGACGCAATTGGGATTTGGGTTTTAGACTTTCATTTCAGGAGACCTGATGCACAGTATCGTGCTGGAGAGCGACACCGACTTTGAAGGCTGGCGCAAGGCGGCACGACAACTCGTGCTGAATGACATTGCTCCCACTCACGTGAGATGGATCGTCGCTGGTGCTGAACTTGAACTATTTTCTGCCTTGCCCGAGACGTCGCTCTCTGACGCCACGCAAGGCACTTTCAACGTCTCGGCCAAATTCGTCGAACTGGCGCAAACCGCAATCCTGCATCGCGATCCCGAACGCTTCGCCCTGCTCTATCGTCTGTTGTGGCGGCTACGCGACAATCCCGATCTGATCCACGTCGCGATCGATTCCGACATCGCTAAATTGCAGGCGATGGCCAAGGCCGTCCGGCGCGACGAACACAAGATGCATGCTTTCGTGCGGTTTCGCGAAATCGGCCGCGAGCCAAAATCGCATTTCGTCGCCTGGTTCGAGCCCGAACATCACATCGTCGAACTCGCCGCGCCCTTCTTCGCGCGGCGCTTCGCCGACATGGCATGGTCGATCCTGACGCCGGATCTCTGCGCACATTGGGACGGCCACGCGATTTCCATCACGCCCGGCGTCAGCAAAGCCGATGCGCCGACCAAGGATCGGCTCGAAGAGGTATGGCTGACCTATTACGCCAACATCTTCAATCCGGCGCGGTTGAAGACCAAGGCGATGCAGAACGAGATGCCGAAAAAATACTGGCGCAACCTGCCCGAAGCCGCGCTGATCAAGCCCCTGATCGCGCAAGCTGAACGCATCACAGGTGACATGATCGCGGCTGAAGCCAGCGCGCCCAAGAAACCACAACGTCGGGAGGAGACCATGGTCAAGTCGCATGCGACCAAAACGGCCGAACATAGCGGGAAGGAAAGTCTTGCCGCATTGCGCGACGAAGCCGCCGATTGCCGTGCCTGCCATTTGTGGAAAGACGCGACGCAGACTGTATTTGGCGAGGGACCACAACATGCGTCGGTGATGATGGTCGGCGAACAGCCCGGCGACAAGGAAGACCTTGCCGGCAAGCCATTCGTCGGACCAGCCGGACAGATGCTCGACAAGGCGCTGAAGGAAGCCGGCATTGTCAGAGACAAAGTCTATGTCACCAATGCCGTAAAGCATTTCAAATTCGTGCCGCGCGGAAAATTCCGTCTGCACCAGAAGCCGGCAACGCCGGAAATCAAGGCGTGCCGTCCCTGGTATGAGCGCGAAAAAGCGTCCGTGAAACCCGAGCTCGTCGTCGCGATGGGCGCGACAGCCGCGCAAAGCGTGCTCGGCAAGATCACGCCGATCGGCAAGACCCGTGGCCAGATTATCCAGGCTGACGACGGCACACAGGTTCTCGTGACCGTGCATCCATCCTATCTGCTACGACTGCCCGACGAGGATGCCAAGGCGCGCGAATATGCGCATTTCGTCGACGACCTGCGCATCGTCGCCAAGCATCTGAGCGCATCAGCGCGCGCTGCCTGACGGTCAGATCACGAATTCACGCATCACACGCCGCGTATCCATCTCGAATTCGAGATCGACCACCGGCGGCCGCGCAAAATGCCAAGTCATGCCCTGCCGCGACGCACCGCGCTTGACCAGCTCATCGGCCACCACGGGATGGAAGTCCTGTACCGTGTAGATCTGCGTCGCAGTCGTGTCCTTCCACGAGAAGCCGAATTCGCCCAGACGCTCCTCCATATTGCTCATGGTCATCCGCGTTTTCTCCCGGAATGCGTCCGGCGAGGTCTCGCGATAGCGCGTGATGCGCTCGCGATATGTTCCAGGACCGCCGCGCGCTTCAGCACCACCCGCAATCACGAAAGTCGGCTTGGCACCGAACGACGGCCGCGTGAACGAGAACGCGTAAAACGACGGCTCGCTCGGCGGATCGATCTCGAGGCACACATTGCTGCGCGCGACGGGATTGTTCGTGCCGTCGAAGATGCCCCATTCAGCAAGCGTCTTGACATAGTGCTCGTTGAAAGTCCGGAAGCCAGCTTCGTCCACCACTGCAGGCGAGCGCAACTCGCAGGCGCAGAACGATGTCAGCGGGCGATCCGCCGCGAGAATGTAATCGGCAATACGCGCAAACCCATCGGCCAATGGCAGCCACGTGTCGAAACGAACGCGCTCGATCTCGAAATCCGCATTGGCGGCAACGCCGCTGGAATACTGAAAAACTGCGGGAAGATAGCGATAATTGCCGGCCGGAAAATCGCGCGTCATGGGATGGGTCCTGTGGAGGCCATGCGGGCCGCCAAAAGATAATGGCGGATCGCATGAAGCGATCCGCCATCCAACCTCAAACCATGTGTCCCCGCAAGCTCAGCTTCGCAAGGCCGCGCCCGTGCGATCAGGCCGTCCGCGTATGCTCCAGATCGAATTCCTCGATCTGCTTGGCGCGCTCCGTCTCTTTGCCGGCGCGGTGATCGGTGGCGATGGCCACGTAAACCGCGGGCAGCACGAACAACGTGAACAGCGTGCCGATCATCATGCCGGAGACGACCACGAGGCCGATCGAGAAGCGGCTCGCTGCACCAGCCCCCGCCGCGGTGAGCAACGGCAACAGGCCGGTGACCATTGCTGCCGTGGTCATCAGGATCGGACGCAGACGCACGCGGGCAGCCATCTCGATAGCCGAACGACGATCGAGACCTTCCTTGAGCTGCAGTTCGTTGGCGAACTCCACCATCAGGATGCCGTGCTTCGAGATGAGACCGACCAGCGTCAGCAAGCCAACCTGGGTGTAGATGTTGATCGTCGCCATGCCGAAGAACAGCGGGATCAACGCGCCCAGGATCGCCATCGGCACCGTAATCATGATCACGAGCGGATCGCGCAGACTTTCGAACTGCGCTGCCAGCACCAGGAAGATGATGATCAGCGCGACGCCGAACGCCACCGCGAGCTGGTTGCCTTCCTGCACATATTGTCGGCTGTCGGCGAGGTAGTCGTGATTGAAGCCCGACGGCAGTTGCTTGGCGGCGCCTTCAAGGAAGTCGACCGCCTGCCCCACCGTCACGCCGGGCATCGGCACCGCCTGAAAGGTCGCCGAATTCAGCTGGTTGTAGTGCGACAGTGCGTTCGGGTTGGTGCCCGTTTCGACCTTCACCAGCGTCGATAACGGCACCTGCTGACCCGTGATCGTCGGCACATAGTAGTTCGCCAAAGAATCCTGCGAGAGCCGCATGCCGCGCGGCACCTGCGGGATCACCTGATAGGAGCGCCCCTCGAGGTTGAAGCGGTTGGTGTAGTTGCCGCCGAGCAGCGTCGCCAGCGTATTGCCGATGCTCGACATCGTAATGCCGAGGTCGTTGGCCTTGGAGCGATCGATGGAGACGCGCACCACCGGCTGATTGAAATCGAGATCGCTGTCGCTGACGATGAACAGGCCGCTCTTGCGCGCGGTGTCCTTCAACTTGACCATCTCCTCATAGACCGACTGGAAGCCGTTGGTCGAGCTGATCACCATCTGGATCGGCAGACCGCCGGGACCGCCCGGCAGCGCCGGAAGGTTGAATGCGAAGGCGTTGACACCCTCGATCTTGCTGAGTTCGGCCTGCACCAGCGGCTTCAGCTGCGTGGACGAACGCTTGCGTTCGTCCCACGGCTTCAACAGCATGCCGGCGATACCGTTGCTCGGACCGTTGGTGCCGTTGATGATGAAGCGCAGATCGGTTTCCGGGAACTTCTTGAACGCCTCGTCCATGCGATCGCCATAGAAATCCGCGTAGTCGATATTGGCGTATTTCGGTGCCTTGGTCACCGCAAACAGAATGCCCTGATCTTCCTCGGGCGCCAGCTCCTTCGACGTATTCATGTACATGAAGCCGACGAGACCGAGGATCACAACGGCGAACATGGCCGTGATGGGGCGATAGTCCAGCGAGCGATCGAGCTGCCGGCCATACCAGCGCGTGGTGGCGCCGAACACCTTGTCCACCTTCTTGGCGAACCAGCCCGGCTCTTCCTGCTTCAACAGCACCGAGCACATCATCGGTGACAGTGTCAGCGCGATAACGCCGGATACGATCACCGAGCCCGCCAGGGTGAAGGCGAATTCGCGGAACAGCGCACCGGTCAAACCGCCGATGAAGCCGATCGGCGCATACACCGCCGCCAGCGTGATGGTCATGGAGATGACCGGACCAACGATCTCGCGCGCGCCTTCGAGCGACGCCTGCACCGGCGATTTGCCCTCCTCGAGATGGCGGTGGATGTTCTCCACCACCACGATGGCGTCGTCGACCACGAGGCCGATGGCGAGCACCATCGCCAGCAAGGTCAGCAGATTGATGCTGAAGCCCATGACGAGCATGAGGCTGCAGACGCCGACCAGCGACAGCGGAATCGTCACCACCGGAATGATGACCGAGCGGAACGAAGCCAGGAACAGGAAGATCACCACGATCACGATACCGACGGCTTCGATCAGCGTGTTCTGAACTTCCTCGATCGACGACGTGATGAACTTGGTGGAGTCGTAGGCGACCTTCATCTTCAGCGATGGCGGCAGGTTACGCTCGAGTTCGGGGAACAGCGCGCGCACGCCCTTGACGATGTTGAGCGGATTGCCGAGCGGTGTCGCCTGCACGCCGATAAAGATCGCGCGCTCGCCACTAAACGCCACGCTCGCGTCCGTACTCTGCGCGGCAAGCTCGATGGTGGCGATATCCTCCATACGGACAAAGCCGCCGTCCTTGGCTTTCACCGTCATGCGCTTGAATTGCTCGACGTTCTGCAGGTCGGTATTCGCCGTCACGTTGGAGACGATGTAATAGCCCTTGGTCTGACCGGCTGCCGCCTGGAAGTTGTTGGCGCGGATCGCCGCAGCGACATCGTCCGGAGATACACCGCGGCCCTGCATGCGCAGCGGATCGAGCCACAGGCGCATGGCGAAGGTCTGACCGCCGAGGATTTCGGCCGACGCTACGCCGTCCACCGTCGACAGGATCGGCTGCACCGCGCGCGTCAGGTAGTCGGAGATCGCCGAGCCGGACAGTTCCTCACTGGAGAAGCCGAGATACATCACCGCCGTCGTCGATCCCGTGGACTTCAGAATGACGGGGTCATTCGCTTCGCGCGGGATCAGATATTTGACCGAATTGACCTTCGACAGCACTTCGGTGAGCGCGGCATTGGGATCGACGTTGAGCTTGATATAGACCGAGATCAGGCTCTGGCCCTGCGTCGACGCCGACGTCATGTAGTCGATGCCTTCAGCAGCCGCGACGGCCTGCTCGATCGGCGTGGTGATAAAGCCCTGCATCAGGTCCGGCGACGCGCCGGGATACACCGTGGTGACGGTGATCACGGTGTTCGACAGTTTCGGATACTGACGGATCGGCAGGCTGGTTGCAGCCTTGAAACCGATCAGCAGGATCAGCAGGCTGACGACCAGCGCCAGCACCGGGCGCTTGATGAAGATATCCGTGAAGACCATTGCGGTCGCTCCGTCATCGGCACCGTCTGCCAGCCATTACAGGCCGCGCGACGATGCGAGAAAATTCATTCAGATGAACCGGGACGGACCGCATGTCGCGGCCCGTCCATCGGGTTTCAGTTCAGCGGCGGCTTCGCCGGAATCTGCGGCAATGGATCGGTCGAGATCGACACCAGCGCGCCGGACTGCAACTTGAGCTGTCCGACCGCCACGACGCGATCACCGGCTTTCAGGCCCTGCGTGATCACCGCACGGCCATCGATGCGGTCGCCAGTGCGCACGAAGGTGCGCACCGCCGAGAGCTCGGTCTTGCCATCGTCGGTCTTCTTTTCGGTGATCAGGTAAACCGAGTCACCATAGAGCGTGTAGTCGACTGCGGTTTCCGGCACGGTGATCACAGCCGGTTTGTCTGGCAGCACGACGGTCGTGGTCGCGAACATGCCTGGCTTCAGGATGCCTTCCGGATTCTGCAGCGTCGCCTGAACACGAATGTTGCGCGTATCCGCACTGATCTGCGGCTCGATCGTGGTGATCTTGCCCTCGAACTTGCGGCCCGGATAAGCGTCCACCGAAATGCGCACAGCCTGACCGACCTGCAGCTTGCCGGAGTCTTTTTCCGTGACCGTGAAGTTGTTATAGACGGCGGACAGGTCGGTGAGCGACACGATCTGCGTGCCGGCCGTCAGGTACTGGCCGACTTCGACCCGACGCGTGCCAAGCACGCCATCAAACGGCGCGCGCACCTGCTTCTGCGAAATCACCGCTTCGGTCTTGGCGATATTGGCCTGTGCCTGATCATACGCCGCCTGCGTGGTGTCGACGGTGGCCTGCGGACCAACCTGACGCTCGGCGAGCTGTTTGGCGCGGTCGAGATTGATGCGCGCCACGGTGGCAGCCGCCTTGAAGTTGGCGAGGTCGCCCTGGTCCGGACCGTCGAACAGTTGCACCAGCGGCTGGCCGGCCTTGACGGTCGCGCCCGCGGTGAACTGGATGTCGGTAATGCGGCCGTTGACGTCGGAGGTGACGTTGACCTGATGCACAGCGGCGAGATCGCCGACGGCGCTGATCAGGTTGGGCACTACTTCGGACTTGGCATCCGCAACACTCACCACAGTCGGCGGCGGCTTCATGGTGGCGAAGAACTGCTTGATCATGTGGGCGCGGAACGCGTTGAAGCCCACCAGGCCGCCCACCAGGATCGCCAGCAGGATGCCGACGATGATGAACCAACGCACCATCCGCGGACGCGGACGGGGCTTCTCGACAGTCGCACGCGGCGCCGTAGTGCTGTTGGGTTCGGTCGTGAGTGTCATGTCATGCGCTTTCTGTCGTAGTCGCTGGCATCAGGTACGCCGGAAGCTCGCGATCGATATACGTCGCGATCGCCGTGTCTTTCAGTCCGATACCGCGGAGAATAAACTCACAAAGTTGCCGCTCGTTGTCGGCGGTGCTGGCATAAGGCAAACAGGGAACCGAGGGAAGGCGCGATAATGCCGCCATCATCGCGGTGTGGTGCGCGAACCAGAAAAGACCCATCGGCTCTTTTCCGATCCGGACCGCGTCGTTTGTCCGGACAGCGTCTTCAAGTGACGCCGTAAAGGTCGGGCCGATCAGCTCGCCGATCTTGTCAAACAGCAGCCGGGCGAATTCGCCGTCCTGCAACTGGCTGATGACCATTAGCCGCAGGCGCTGTGCCTCTTCATGATCGGGATCGGGATCGCGCGGAATGTCGAGGAAGTGCCCGACCATGCCGCGAATCAAAATCACCAGCGTCTCGGTCGACGGCGGCAGACCGAGCAGCTTGTTCAGTCCGGGATCGGCTTCGCATTCCTCCGCCAGGATCTCGGCATAGAGCGCCGACTTGGTCGGGAAGTGCTTGAACAGCAAGCCTTCCGAAATCGACGCCGCAGCCGCCACGCTCTTGGTCGTAGTGCCGGCAAATCCATTGCGCGCAAAGCATCGCTTCGCCGCGCTGAGGATCAGCTCGCGCCTGAGGTCATGGGTCATTCGAAGTGTGCTCATAGCGTCGTGAGTAAGCACTCACCTCTATTCGTGTCAAGAAAATGGTGCATCGCATCCGGAGAATGACTGCAGGTGGTATCTGGCCGCCACAGTGTTGCATTCTCGCGACGCCAATGCGCCCGAGTTATGCGGTCCCCTCAAGATGAGGGGTGGCAGCGCGCCGTGAGGCACAAAGGGTGGTTTTTATCGCGATCCGCTCCGCCGGAACGCCGGTAATCCGCAACCGCGCAACGCCACACCGCAGACAAGTTTACGCAGTCTGCGACTGCTACGGGCGATTTCTGCCCCCGGGACCGTGCTTCCTGGGACGTGGCGCCGGCCGGTTTCCCCGCTTTTGCTTGTCCCAGTCCAGCCGTTTCCGTCAGAGCCTGTAGTGGGCCCGGACGGCTACCCAGGGCCTCCCGAGTGCGCGAGGGAACGTCTCCTCCCGCCCGTAGACGCCGCAATCCCAGCTCCACCTCAAGACGCCTCTAGAAGCGCCCTCGCGAACTGATGAGCGGAGGACAGTCCTTCTAGGTATATTGTCAAGATATATAGGAAAAAATGTCTAAGCTCTACCCTCTCAATGGTCATTCCCGGGGCGCGCTCTTGCGCGAGCCCGGAATGACAATTGAGAGGTTCGTGCGTTTCGGCACTACACCGTGAGTTACACCACCGTCTTGTGACGCTCAATGCAGGTCGTCAGCACCTCGTCCATCGACTTGCTCCACCAGTTCTCCGAGAAGATCTCGATCTCGGAGTAACCGGCGAAGCCCTGCGCCTCGACAGCCGCGCGGGCGGATTTGATATCGATGACGCCGTCGCCCATCATGCCGCGGTCGTTGAGGATGTCCTTGGTCGGGACCAGCCAGTCGCAGACGTGAAATGCGAGCAGACGATCCTGCCCTGCCCGCGCGATCTGGGCATGCAGTTCGGGGTCCCACCAGATGTGATAGACGTCGAGGGCGACGCCGAGCATGCCGGTGCGGTTGGGATCGAGACGGTCGCAGATGTCGAGCGCCTGTTCGGTGGTGTTCACGCAGGCTCGGTCGGCCGCATAAGCCGGATGCAGCGGCTCGATGGCCAGCGGCATCTTCGCCTGCCTCGCATATTCCATCATCTCGGCGATGCCATCATCGACCTGCGCACGCGCATTGATGATGTTCTTCGACGGCGCAGAGCCCGGCCGCGAATATTGCGGCAGGCCGCCGACGACCAGCACGATGCACGGTGAGCCCAATGCCACCGCTTCATCGACGCAGCGCTTGTTGTCGTCGCGCTGCTGCTGGCGATGGGCTTCGTCCGAGACGAACATGCCGCCGCGGCAATAGCCGGACAGTTCGAGGTCGTGATCCCGCACCGCCTTCACGGCCTTGTCCAGACCGACGGCGGCCACCTGATCGCGCCACGGCGAGACGCCGCGGATCTTGTGACGCGCACAGGCTTCGGCGATCGCGACAAAGTCACCCTGCTTGCGGACCGTCGCCGTGTTCAGCGACAGCCAGCGATGGTCGTTGGAAAAGTCACGCATCTCAGGCTTCGATCCCACGGGTGGCCATGATCGCCTTCATGCGCTGCGTCGCCAGTTCGGGATTGGCCAAAAGACCGGCCTTGTCGGCGAGACGGAACAGTTCGGCGAGATGCTGCGTCGAGCGCGTGCTCTCCTGCCCGCCGATCATGGTGAAGTGATCCTGATGGCCGTTGAGATAGGCCATGAACACGATGCCCGTCTTGTAGAACCGCGTCGGCGCCTTGAAGATGTGACGCGACAGCGACACGGTGGGACCAAGCACGTCGTGGAAGCCGGCCTCGTCGCCTGCCGCCAGACGCGACAGCGCATAGGATGCCGCCGGCGCGATGGCATCGAAGATGCCGAGCAGCGCGTGCGAGAAGCCCTTGTCGTCGCCGGCGATCAGTTCGGCATAGTTGAAATCGTCGCCGGTATACATCTTGACCTTGGGATCAAGGCGACGACGCATGTCGATCTCGCGCTGTGCATCGAGCAGCGACACCTTGACGCCATCGACCTTGGCGGCGTTACGGTTGATGACGTCGACGGCGATGTCCATGGCGGTGTCGAGGCTGGACGTGCCCCAGTAATTCGCCAGTGCCGGATCGAACATGTCGCCGAGCCAGTGGATGATGACGGGCTGCGCCGACTGCGACAGGATGCGGTCATAGACGCGGCCGTAATCCTCGGCGCTCTTGCCGAGCTTGGCCAGCGCACGCGACGCCATCAGGATGATGCGGCCGCCGACCTTCTCGATCGCTTCGAACTGCTGTTCATAGGCCTTGATCACGTCGTCGATCGACTTGGCATCTTCCACCGCGAGGTGATCGGTGCCGGCGCCGGAGAACACAAGCGCGCCGCGCGGCTTGGCCGCCGCGACGGAGCGCGTGATGAGTTCGAGCGAGGTCGGCCAGTCCATACCCATGCCGCGCTGAGCGGTGTCCATCGCTTCTGCGACGCCGAGACCGAGATCCCAGACGTGTTCACGAAATGCGATGGTGCGGTCCCAATCGATGGTCTGATTGAGCCACGGATCGCACTCCGCCAGCGGGTCGGCGACGATATGCGCCGCCGAGAAGGCGATGCGGTTCAGCGTGCCTTCCAGCTTGGCCGGAAACGTGCGCGACGCTGCGAGACGATAGGTCTCGATCGAACGATCGGCCTTCGGCAGCTTCAGCGACAGCGACGACGCAGTCGACGTGGGCATGACTGGCTTGTTCATGGCGGACCTCAGACCTTGAGTGTGGGAACGTCGATCCAGCGGCGCTCCTTCCAGCTTTCCAGCGCGCATTCGACGAGCTGCACGCCCTTGGCACCTTCGAGCAGCGTGTACTTGTAGGGCGCATCCTCACAGACGTGACGGATGAACATTTCCCACTGCTCCTTGAAGCCGTTGTCGTAGACGGCGTTGTCCGGAACCTTCTGCCAGTCGGCATAGAAATCGTGGGTCCGCTTCTCGTCGGGATTCCAGATCGGGCGCGGCGTCGCCTGACGGGCCTGGATCATGCACTCGGTGAGACCGGCCACGGCCGAACCGTGGGTGCCGTCGACCTGGAAGGTCACGAGATCATCGCGATAGACGCGCGTCGCCCAGGACATGTTCATATGGGCGATGACGCCGCCCTTCAGCTTGAAGGTCGCATAGGCCGAGTCGTCGGCAGTTGCCGTGTACTTCTTGCCTTGCTCGTCCCAGCGCGCCGGAATGTCGGTGGTGCCGAGGCAGGTCAGGCTCTCGACTTCGCCGAACAGGTTGTCGAGCACGTAACGCCAGTGGCAGACCATATCGAGGATCATGCCGCCGCCGTCTTCAGCGCGGTAGTTCCAGGACGGGCGCTGGGCTTCTTGCCAATCGCCTTCGAACACCCAGTAGCCGAACTCGCCGCGTACCGAGAGCATCTTGCCGAAGAAGCCAGAGTCACGGAGCATCGCGAGCTTCTTTAGGCCGGGCAGGAACAGCTTGTCCTGCACGGTACCGTGCTTGAGACCCTTGGCGTTGGCCTTCTTGATGACGTCGAGCGCGGCTTCGAGATTGGTCGCGATCGGCTTCTCGCAATAGATGTGCTTGCCGGCCTCGATGGCGCGGTTGAGCAGACCCGGGCGTGCCTGCGTGGTCGCCGCATCGAAGAAGATGCTGTCGTTCTTGTCGGCGAAAGCCTTGTCGAGATCAGTGGTCCAGCGCTCGATGCCGTACTTCTTGGCGAGGCCTTCGATCTTCTCGGCATTGCGACCGACCAGGATCGGATCCGGCATCATGCGGTCGCCGTTCTTCAGGGTCACGCCGCCCTGCGCACGGATCGCGACGATCGAGCGCACGAGATGCTGGTTGAGACCCATACGGCCGGTGATGCCGTTCATGATGATGCCGAGGCGATGGACAGCCATAGTCAGGACTCCTGGAGAACTTTAGTTTGAGAATGATCGGATGAAGCGAGCTGGAGTGGCGCCAGCGCCGACCAGTCCGGATGTGCGCCGGATGCAAATCCGGCAGAGGTCAGCGATCCCGTAAGAAGATCGCCGTCGTGAATCGACAGACGGATGGTGTCGCCGTCGCGGCGGTAGAGATCGGGATGGGCATTCAGGAATGCCTCGGCCTCCTCCGCGGGCGCGGTGCCGAAACCATCAACGTAGTGATGGCCGTTGCGCTCGGCATGGGTGGCGCCGATCAGCGCGCCAAGCGCGAGATCCTGCTGCACCCCGAGCCCGGCCTGGCAGGTGAGATCCTCGCCGGTGATGAAATGGTCGACACCCTGCGCGCTCCACGCGGCAGCACGGGTCGCATTCGCAATCGACTTGTAGAAGCCCTTGCAGGATTTCGAGGAGATGCCGCGATAGCCCAGCGCCTTGGCGGCGGGGAATGCATCCCAATTGTCGTCAGCCTCATCAATGATGAAATTGCGCGACGACAAATTGCCGAGCGGCGACTCGCGCGTGATGTCTCGCGGCATCGGCTGTTCGATGTAAAGTAGCCTGGATGCAATCGGCGCCAGTGCGCTGTCATTGTCGAGGCGATCGACCAGCGCGCCGAGCGCGTTGAGATCGGCATATTGCTCGTTGGCGTCGAGCGTCACCTGATAATCGTAAGGCAGCTTCGTCAGCGCGTTGCCGATCCGGGTCAAACGTGCGGCGTCTGCCGCGGGATCGCCGTTCATCTTCAGCTTGAAGTAACGCGCGCCGCTATTCTCACGGGGGTCGGCGACACCGCCCTCGCCTTCGATCACATCATCGAGGCCAACGGTGTGGCGCAGCGCGACGCGCTCAAGCCGGTGACGGCTGGCCAGGAACGTCGCGATGTCGTCGGCGCCAAGATCGGGAGCAAGACGCGCGGTAAGACCGGCGACGTTGGCCTTCATGCCCGTGAAGAAATCCGTGCCCAAGCCACGCAGCAGTGCGTCGAGCACAGCCTTGTCGATTTCCGCCGGACCGAAGCTTGCAGCCAGCGGTGGAATGTCGAGTTCGGCGCAGGCCGTCATCTGGTCGCCGATGCAGGCCGCATGCAGACCGAAGGCCGAAATGAAACCCGACTGCGCGCGATAGAGCTCTTTCGCGATGACCAGCGACTGCCGCAGTTCGTTCACTGTGTCGTCGATGGCCAGATGCGGCCGCTTGTCGAACCACTTCGGCACCATCAGCTCGGCTGAGGCGCCAACGAACACGCCCTTGCCTTCGACCTCCAGCTCAACCCGCACGAAAGCCTGCGGCGCGGCATTGACCGTCACGGCGCCAAAGCGAAACGGCCGCACGAATGCCACGTGGCGCTCGAACAGCGTAATGTCTCGCAAGGCGATCCGTGCCGACATGGACATGGGCGCTAGTCCAGCGTGCTGTTGGTCATGAAGTGCTTGCGGATGCGCGCGACCAGATCGGTGAAGATCGGGTTCGACATCGCATCGAGCGTGCGCTCGCGGCCGAGCGGCACGTCATAGATCGCGGCAATGCCGCCGGGGCGCTCGGTCATGACCAGCACCTTGTCGGCAAGGAAAACCGCTTCCGGGATCGAATGGGTGATGAGGAGAATCGTCTTGCCGGTGGTGCGCTGGATGCGCGACAGCTCGACATTCATCTTCTCGCGCGTCATGGCGTCGAGCGCGCCGAACGGCTCGTCCATCATCATGATTTTGGGATCGTGCACCAGCGCACGGCAGATCGAGGCGCGTTGCTGCATGCCGCCGGAGAGTTGCCACGGCAGCTTCTTCTCGAAGCCTTCGAGGCCGACCATCTTCAGAAGCTCTTTCGCGCGCGGGATATATTTCTCGCGCGGCAGATTCTTCATGTCGATGGGCATCAACACGTTGTTGATGATGTTCCGCCACGGCAGCAGCAGCGCATTCTGGAACACGATACCGACATCGCCATGAGGCTCGGTGACTTTCTTGCCGTCGACGTGGATTTCGCCTGATGTCGGCGCAAGAAGGCCGGAGATCAGCTTAAGCAGCGTGGACTTGCCGCACCCGGATGGACCGACCACGACGAAGAATTCGCCGTCATTGATGTGGAAGTCCAGGGGACGCAGCGACTGCACCTGGCCGTCGCCGGTCCCATAGGTCTTGGAGACGCCGGAGAGATTGATCCCCGACGCCTTCGATGGTGCGGACTGCTCGGATACGACGCGAAGATGCGCACTCGGTTGATCGACGCTCATGGTCCTCATCGCTGCAGTCATTACGGCTGGTCCTGTTGATTTCGTCAGTTCGGTCGAGATAACCGGGCCGGTTACTTCGGCAGATATTCGTTGGTGTAGAAGGCCTTCGGATTTTCCTTGGCCTTGGCTTCCAGACCGCCATATTCGACCATCAGCTCTACCGATTCCTTCATGTTCTGATCGGTGACCTGGAACGGGCGCTTACCCTTGGTTTCCGGCGTGGTGTAGAGCGGGATGGTGAGTTCGAAGCCCTGGGTCAGGGTCTCGATCTTGCCGCCCTTCGGGTTGGCATCGAGGATCGACTGCGCGGCAGCCTTCGGCTCCTTCGACGCAGCTTCGACGGCCTTGGTGGTGGCCGACATGAAGCGCTTCACGAGATCCGGATTGGCCTTGGCATAGTCGGTATTGGTGATGATGCCCGACGACACCAGATGAATGCCGTAATCGGCGAACTTGATCGGATACACATCCTTGCCGGTGGCATCCTTGATCTTCATGGACTGGTCCATGACGTAGCCGAGCAGCAGGTCAGCCTGGCCGTTGATGACGGCGTTGAGCTTGGTCTGTCCGTCGCCGGCGACGGTCTTGAAATCGGATTCCTTGAGGCCCGCCTTCTTGAGGAACAGCGGCCAGATCTGGGTCATG
The DNA here is from genome assembly GCF_056401215.1 of Tardiphaga sp. P4_G1. Taxonomy (NCBI): domain Bacteria; kingdom Pseudomonadati; phylum Pseudomonadota; class Alphaproteobacteria; order Hyphomicrobiales; family Nitrobacteraceae; genus Tardiphaga; species Tardiphaga sp. P4_G1. The sequence goes on along the minus strand of NZ_JBFUJU010000004.1, from coordinate 492,253 downwards.
GAATCCGCCGGCGTGATCGCCACGGTCTTGCCCTTGATGTCGTCCGGCTTCCTGATGTTCTTGTCGACGAAGCCCATCACCGACATGGCCGAGGTCTGCAGCAGCACGCCGGTGGCGATCACCGGGGCGCCCTTCACGGCTGCGCGCATCATGGTGGGAACGTCGACATAGCCGAAGTTCACGCTCTTGGCGGCAACGGCCTGCACGGTGGCCGCCGAACCGCGGCCTTCCTGGATGTCGAGATCGATGCCTTCGGCTTCATAGATGCCCTTGGCCTTGCCGTAATAGAACGGCGAATGCTCACCATAGACATACCAGTTGAGCATCAGCGTCACCTTGTCGGCCGCAGCCGCCGGCGTGGCGAGTGCGAGCGTGACGGTGATCGCGGCAGTCGAAACAGCAGTAACCCATTTCAGCATTTTTAGCCTCCCATTGAAGCAGGTGATCGCGGCCCGTTTCGCCGGACCGCTTGTTTGGAAATTGCGCGTCCCCGATCAGGACCCGATGAAGACATCCGCGCGCTGACTGACGTGCCAGGGAATCGCAAAACGTTCGATGCGATCGACCAGCCAGAACAGAATGACGCCGAGCAGCGCGAGGATCACGAGAGCCGCAAACATCGTCGGCAGATCGAAGGTGCCGATCGAGCGCTGCAGCACATAACCGATGCCGGAATTGGAGCCGACGAATTCACCGACCACCGCGCCGACGACGGCGAGCGTGACGGACACCTTAAGACCGGAGAAGATCGCCGGCAGCGCGTGTGGCAGGTTCACAGCGCAGAACACGCGCAAGCGGCTGCCCTTCATGGCGCGGGCAAGATCGACCATGTCGGGATCGACCGACTTGAAGCCCTGCACCGCCGACACGACGACCGGAAAGAAGCCAAGCAGGAAGGCTGCAATGATCTTCGGCACAATACCGAAGCCGAACCACACCACGAACAAGGGCGCGATGGCGACTTTGGGAATCGACTGCGAGAACACCAGCAGCGGATAGACATAGCTTTCGACGGTCCGCGAACCGGCGATCAGCATGGCAATCGGGATGCCGAACACGGCGGATGCAAGGAAGCCGAGCAGTGTCGCGTAAGTCGTCGGCCCTGACTGCGCGAGCAGCTCGGGCCAATCGGTGTAGAGCACCTTCACGACGTCGCCGGGCGCAGGGATCTGATAGGCGGGAATGTTGAAGATGCGGATCGCGAGATCCCAGCCGACAACGATCATCACCAGCAACAGGAACGGGCGCAGCCATGAGGCGTTCAGCAGCTTCGATACACCGCCGGGTGCTTTCTTCTCACTCACGCGTCTCGTCTCCCAGATGCCGGCTTCGCGGTCGCATTTAACTCGTTGGATAAATACAGCGCATGGCTTCGCCATTGTCAATTGGGCGCTTAACTAGCGAAAATTACACAATAATTTCAGGCGCTTTGGCGCGTCGGGGTGTGGACAACCGATGCCGGGGGCAACTGGAATTCGGCGACCGAACGCCCGGTGAGCGCCGCCAGGACGAGTGCCACCATATGGGCCAGCCGCTCGTCCCTCGCCTCCTTCGCCAGGAGATCCCGGCCGAAAATCACGCTGAGCGTGGCGTTGTTGCCGATATAGAAAAAGCTCAGCGCGGCGATGGAAATGTAGAGCTGCACCGGATCCATCGCGACTTTGAAATCGCCTGACGCGACGCCGCGCAACACCACTGTGCGGATCATCTCCACGAAGGGCGAATGCATCGACTTCACCTTCGTGGAGCGCTTGATGTGCTTCGCGCGCTCCAGATTCTCGGTGTTGAGCAGCGCGAGGAATTCCGGGTTGCGGATAAAGTAGTTCCAGGTGAAGGCGATCAGGCTCTCGATGGCCTCAGGCGGATCGAGATGTTCGAGATCGAGCGTGCGTTCTTCGGCGCGGATCTGCTCATAGGCACCTTCGAGTACCGCAAGATAGAGCGCATCCTTGTTGCCGACGTGATAGTAGAGCATGCGTTTGTTGGCGCCGGCCTGCGCAGCGATGCGATCGACGCGCGCACCGGCTAGGCCCTTGCTCGCGAATTCCTTCTTGGCAGCCTCGAGAATGCGCAGACGCATCCCTTCCGGGTCACGCTGCCACTTCAATGCTTTCTTCGGCGCTTTTTTAGTTGTTTTTGCCAAACCCGGATCCCGTCGCTCAGCGGAATGACGCAACAGCCGCACGTCTATCGCGTGTAGCATGCGTTTGCCCGCTTGAGAACAAAGCATGTTCCGGGCCATATACGCAAACGGGCATCGCCTTTTGCAGGTGCCGTCGCTATCACTGCCCTGCCCCAACCGGACCTGCTTGTGCCTGCCATCATCACAGACCCGTTCTTCTATGCCGTCGCCATTCCGGCGGTGATTTTCCTTGGCCTCTCCAAAGGCGGCTTCTCCGGCGTCGGCATTGCCGCCACGCCGCTACTGGCGCTGTATCTGCCACCGCTGGAAGCGGCCGCCTTGCTGCTGCCGGTGCTGATCACGCAGGACCTGATCTCGATCTATGTCTATCGCCGCGAGTGGGACGCCTCGAATCTGAAGATCATGTTGCCGGGCGCCGTCGCCGGCATGACGCTGGCGTGGCTGCTTGCCTCTTATATTTCCGACAATGCCGTGCGTATCACCGTCGGTCTGATCGGCCTCATCTTCGTGATCGACGTCTGGCGCAAGCGCGCCAGAATCGAACCGACCCGCATGGGCCCGGCCGGTGGCGTATTCTGGGGCGCGGTATCGGGTTTCACATCCTTCATGACTCAGGCCGGCGGCCCGCCATTTCAGGTCTATGTGCTGCCGCAGCGGCTGCCGAAGCTGGTGCTGGTCGGGACCACGACGATCTTCTTCGCCGTCGTCAATGCGCTGAAGATCGTGCCCTATTTCGCACTCGGCCAATTCCACGCCGGCAATTTCGCGACATCGCTGGCGCTGCTGCCGATGGCCATCATCGCGAACTTCATGGGCATCTGGCTGGTGAAACACACGCCCACCAATCTGTTCTACAACATCGCCTATGCCCTGCTGCTGGTGATCTCGCTGGTGCTGCTGTGGCAGGGCTGTTCGATGTTGTGGCGGTAGGTGGCAATACGTAGGATGGGTAGAGCGCAGCGAAACCCATCGCTTTCATGCGTTTAAATGATGGGTTTCGCGAAGACGCTCTACCCATCCTACACCTCTACACATCCTTCCCCGTCCGCTCGATCAGCAGCGTCGGAATTCCGCAGGTGCCATCGCGGAGGCTGACAACACGGGTGCCCGGCTTGCGGCCACTACGCACCTCCGACACGTTGACATGCGCGGCGAGCAAGCGCTCGCGGACGGCATCCGCGTCAGCGACGCGCCAGGTCATGCCCCAGAGCTTGTCGCGATTCTTGTCGGCCTTGTCGTCGGGGCGATGCACGACCTCGACGATCAGATCGCCGCAGCGGAAGAACATCAGATGGCCCCACTCCGGATTGGAGCGATCCAGTGCCATGTCGAGGCCCAGTCGCGCGCCATAGAGCGCAGCGGCGCGCTCCGGATCCTGCGTGGCGACAACGATATGGTCGAGGCCAAGGAACGGCGCATCGCCCACCGGGGGCGACACCGGACGCTCGTCGGACAGTTCGAGAAAGAATTGCCGGACACCGCGCGTCGCGTCCGTCGCCGCACGGGTACGCTTCCAGGAGAGTGTGGCGCCGGTCTCGGTATCCCTGCTCTCGACCTCGGCGATGGGATCAGGCTTCAGCGCCAGGCGATCGAGCCGGCGATGCATCCCAGCGATATCGCCAGTCCGGAAACAGATACTGGCCAGCGTCGCACCCTGCTCCGGCAGCACGGCCCTGATGCGATCGGCGGCCGGGCCGTGACCGACAGGCGCCATCAGCTCGACCGACATGTTGGCCACCGTGAAGATCGCCATGGCCGCACCGTCGCTGGTGCTGCGCCAGGCGGGCGCGCGGGCGAACAGGGTCTGATAGGTGGCGATCCCCACCTCCAGGTCCTCCAGCAAAATGACGACGTGATCCAGCCCGGCGATCATCGCATCCCTCCCCTCTTCGTGGCGTTGTTGTGATCGAACTATGCCAGTTTTCGAGCCGCAATGCTGAAAACCGACTCCGCCCGGCTGCGGCATCCTGCGGCATCGCACAATTTCGGTGGTGACCTCGTCGCAACCGCTGTTAAGCTGACTGATGCGCCGTCTCCGGACGGTGCAGCCATCCCTCAGGCGAGACGGACGGATTCATGAAGGCACTCTTTATCGGACAGACCTATATCGACGTCACGTTCATTACCGACCATATGCCGACCGGCGACGAGAAACATGTCGCCTCCGACTATGCCGTGTCGTTCGGCGGCAATGCGGTCACCGCCGCCTTCTGCTGCGCCAAGCTGGGCATCGTGCCCGATCTTATCGCCACCGTCGCCAATGACTGGCTCGGCCGCATGTTCATGGACATGTCGGCGAAATACGCCATCGAGGTCCATCCGCGCAAAGTGGCGAGTTCGTCGCTGTCCTTCATCATGCCGAAAGACGGCAAGCGTGCCATCGTCCGCTGCCGTGACGACGAACATATCCATCCCTTCCCGCTGCTCAATCTCGGCGCCTGCCGCGCGCTGCATATCGACGGCCATCAGCCCGATGCCGCGATCCACTACGCGAAGCTCTGCCGCGAGGCTGGCATCCTCACCTCACTCGATGGCGGCGGCTTGCGCACCAACACCCATGAGCTGCTGGAGTTCATCGACGTCGCCATCGTCGCCGAACGTCTGTGCGAGCAGATGGATCTGACGCCGGAGAAAATGCTCGACTATCTCAAGAGCCGCGGCTGCCGCGTCGGCGGCGTCACGCTCGGCGAGAAGGGCCTGCTCTGGTATGACGAAGCCGGCACCGTACATACACTGCCCGCACTGCCGATCCCGCGCGAGAAGGTGATCGATACCAATGGAGCCGGCGACGTGTTCCACGGCGCTTACGTCTATTCGTATCTGGCCAATCCCGGCCATAGCTGGGCCGAGCATTTCAAATTCGCGCGGGCCGCATCGACCTTCAAGATCCAGCGACTTGGTAACGAAGCGGGACTACCGACATTGGCTGACATCGCAGCGGTGCGTGAGGAATATCGGGCGCAGGTGTGACCACCATGGGCCGGATTATCGTTGCCGGCAGCATCAATATGGATGTGGTCGCGACCGCCGACCGCCATCCGGCGACCGGCGAAACCGTGGCAGGGCGCGAGGTATTGTATTTTCCCGGCGGCAAGGGCGCCAATCAGGCCGTGGCTGCGGCGAAACTTGGTGCAGCGACCATGCTGATCGGCTGTACCGGCGCGGATGCCTTTGGCCGCGACACCAGGGCATTTCTGGCCATGCAGGGCGTCGATCTCGCTCACGTGCGCGAAGTCACTGGCGTTGGCACCGGAGCGGCGATCATTACCGTCGCAAATGCCGACAACACCATCATTGTCATTCCCGGCGCCAACGCGCTGGTGAGTGCGGCCGATGTCGCCGCGCCCGCACTCCGAAAAGGCGATGTCGCCGTCAGCCAATTCGAGATTCCGCTGCCGGCCATCACGGCTTTCTTCACGCGGGCGCGCGCATCCGGTGCAACGACGATTCTCAATCCGGCACCGGCGATGCCGATTGACCGTGAGCTGATGGCTCTGGTGGATATTCTGATCCTCAATGAAAGCGAACTCGGCCTGCTTGCAAGTCTCGAACTGCACGACACCGATCCCGATGCGCGCTTCATCGCCGCCGCATCGACATTGCAAACCGATCATCGGCCGAACATCTGCATCACGCTGGGCAAGCGCGGCGCGATCGCGCTGATCGATGGCCGGGTCCACCTCGAAGCCGCCCGCATCGTGAAGGCCATTGACACCACCGGTGCCGGCGACTGTTTCGTGGGGGCTGTTGCCGCAAAGCTTGCGGATGGACATTCACTGCAGAGCGCCATTGGCTATGCTAATGTCGCCGCCTCGCTTTGCGTACAGCGGATGGGCGCCGGGCCGTCGATGCCGACAGCGAAAGAGGTGTCGGCGGCTGCCGGCTAGCGTCAACCCTTCCCCTTCGCCGTCATGAAGTCGAAATCGCAGCCGTCATCGGCCTGCAGGATCGTGGTGTGAAACAGATGCGCATAGCCGCGCTTCGCCCAGTCCGGCGTCTTCGCTGGCGGGAGCGCAGCCTGGCGCTTCGCAAGCTCGGCATCGTCGACCAACAGATCGATCGACCGTTTCGCCACATCCAGACGGATCATGTCGCCGTTCTTCACAAGCGCCAGCGGGCCACCCACGGCGCTCTCCGGCGTGATGTGCAGCACAATGGTGCCGAAGGCTGTACCGCTCATGCGCGCGTCTGAAATACGCACCATGTCCTTCACGCCGGCACGCGCCAGCTTCATGGGGATTGGCAGATAGCCGGCCTCAGGCATGCCCGGTGCGCCCTTGGGACCGGCATTGCGCAGCACCAGCACGTCATCCGCAGTGACATCGAGATCAAGGTCATCGACGCGGTTGGTCATGTCCTCGACGGACTCGAACACAACAGCACGGCCGGTGTGCTGCATCAGCTTGGGCGACGCAGCGGAATGCTTGATGACCGCGCTGCGCGGCGCCAGATTACCGTGCAGGATTGCCAGCCCGCCTTCGCGCTTGATCGGATTGTCCTTCGAGCGGATCACGTCCTGGCCCGGCACTTCTTCGGCATTCGCCACGATCTCGCGCAACGTCTCGCCGGTGACGGATTTCGCGTCGAGATCGATGAGATCGCCGAGCTGCGCCATCAGCTTGGGCACGCCGCCCGCGTGATGGAAGTGCTCCATATAGTGATCGCCTGACGGCTTCAGATCGACCAGCACCGGCACGTCGCGGCCAAGCTCGTCGAAAGCGGCGAGATCGATCCGGTTCGGCGTGCGGTTGGCCATCGCGGTGAGATGAATGAGGCCGTTGGTCGAGCCGCCGATCGCCTGCAGCACCACCTGGGCATTGCGGAACGAACCCGGCGTCAGAAATTCACTCGGCTTCGGCCCCTTGTTCTTGGCGAGCGTCGCGGCAACCTTGCCGCTGGCTTCGGCGGACCGGAAGCGCTCGGCATGGGGCGCCGGGATTGTCGCGCTCATCGGCAACGACAGGCCCATGGCTTCGGTGATGCAGGCCATGGTCGAGGCCGTGCCCATCACCATGCAGGTGCCGACCGACGGCGCGAGGCGCGCATTGACGTCGTCGATTTCCTGCTGGTCGATCTCGCCGGCACGGAACTTGCCCCACATGCGTCGGCAATCGGTGCAGGCGCCGAGCACCTCGCCCTTGTGATGGCCGACCACCATCGGGCCGACCGGGATCACGACCGTCGGCAGGTCCACTGAGAGCGCCGCCATGATCTGCGCCGGCAACGTCTTGTCGCAGCCGCCGATCACGACGACCGCATCCATCGGCTGCGCCTTGATCATCTCCTCGGTATCCATCGCCATCAGGTTGCGCAGATACATCGAGGTCGGATGGGCGAAGCTTTCGCCGATCGAGATGGTCGGAAACACCATCGGTAGCGCGCCGGCCAGCATCACGCCGCGCTTCACCGCCTCGATGATCTGGGGCGAATTGCCGTGGCACGGATTGTAATCGCTATGGGTGTTGGTGATGCCGACGATGGGTCGATCCAGCGCATCGTCGGAATAGCCCATGGCCTTGATGAAGGCCTTGCGCAGGAACAGCGAGAACCCGGCATCGCCGTAACTGGTCAGCCCCTTGCGCAATCCGTCGGCCATGTCGCGTTCCCATTCCAAGCTTGTTTTGAATGCTTCTTATGAAGCCGCCAAAATTCTTGTCAATGCGCGGGACGGACTGGCTGGGCCCCTATTTCGGCTCCCACACCTTGCTGAAATCGCCGGCGAATTCGGCGCTGCAAAATGCGCCGCCCTGATAGAAATCACCGACCGGATCGGGTTTCATCTTCGCCTGTTCCGCCATCGCGTGTTCGCGGTGATCCTCGGCTTTACCGATCGGGCGATAACCGAGTTCATAGGCGCGGGAGTTATCCCACCAGGCGCGCTCGTTATAGGATGCGCCATACAGCACCTCGAAATGGATCGCGGGATGTTCGAGCCCGATCTGGCAGAGCTGCACCAGATCCTCAGGCTTCAGCCAGATCGACAGCCGGCGCTGATCCAGCGGCCGATCACCGAAATTGCCGATCCGCAGACATGTCACCGACAGCCCGTATTTGTCGGCATAGAGCGAGCCCACCGCCTCGCCGAACACCTTGCTGACGCCGTAGCGGCTGTCCGGTCGCGCCGTGACATCCGGCGGGATCTTGCTGTGGCGTGGATAGAAGCCGACCGCATGGTTCGACGACGCGAAGACGATGCGCTTGACGCCCTTCTTGCGCGCGGCCTCGAACAGATTGTAGCCGCCGATGATATTGGCCTGCAGGATGGTGTCCCAAGGTCCCTCCACCGAGAAGCCGCCGAAATGCAGGATGCCGTCCACGCTCTCGCAGATCGCCTCCACCGCGGCGAGATCGGCCAGATCGGCCTGCTTGAAATTTTCGTTTGGCTTGAGATTTGGCGGCGTTGTGAGATCGCTCAGCACGAGGTCCGGATAGATCAGCGGGAGCAATTCCCGCAAGCGCGTGCCGATTCCGCCAGATGCGCCCGTCATCAAGATCTTCATTCCGTCCCTCGTAATGTTGTCAGTTGTCAGACAAGTATGGCGCGGTACAGGCGCAACGGCAAGGCAGTGGAACCGGCATTGCTTGCCGCCTACCCTCGCCGATGTTAGCAAACGCATCCGAGGAAACGACAGAGAACGAGACGCCAATGTCCGACATAACATCGCGCGGCTGGCAGCCAGCGACCTATTATCCCGACCCCGCCATTCACGCCCTCGATCCCCGCTTCGAAAAATACTGGATCAAGCTCGGCGCCATTGAACGCATCGCCACCGGCATGCGCTGGGCCGAAGGGCCGGTCTATTTCGGTGACGGCCGCTATCTGTTGTGTTCGGACATTCCCAACAACCGCATTATCAAATGGGAAGAGGAAACCGGCGCGATCAGCGATTTCCGCAAACCATCGAATTACGGCAATGGCAATACGCGGGATCGCCGGGGGCGCCTGATCACCTGCGAACACGGGCACCGCATCACCCGCACTGAATATGACGGTTCCATCACGGTGCTGATGGATAATTTCGAAGGCAAGAAACTGAACTCGCCGAATGACGTCGTGGTGAAGTCCGACGGCTCGATCTGGTTCACGGATCCCCCCTTCGGTCTGATGAGCGACTATGAGGGCAACAAGGCGCCATCCGAAATCGGACAGAACATCTACCGTATCGATGGCGACACGCTGAAATCCACCATTGTTGTCGATGATGTGCTGGGTCCTAACGGGTTGTGTTTTTCGCCGGATGAAAAGCTGCTCTATGTCGTGGAATCCCGCGGCGTGCCGAACCGCAAGATTCTCGCTTACGACGTCGCCGCCGACAGCAAGACGTTGAAGAACAAGCGCGTGCTGATCGATGCGGGCCCGGGCACGCCCGACGGCATGCGTTGCGATATCGATGGCAATCTGTGGTGCGGCTGGGGCATGGGCAAGCCGGAGCTAGACGGTGTCTTCATCTTCGCGCCCGACGGCGAACAGATCGGCCGCATCGCGCTGCCCGAGCGCTGTGCCAATGTCTGTTTCGGCGGCGTGAAACGCAACCGGCTGTTCATGGCATCGAGCCAGTCGATCTATGCGGTGTATGTAAACACGCAGGGGGCGTTGGGGGGCTGACGGGTACACCGCCCTCTCAACGTCATTGCGAGCGTAGCGAAGCAATCCAGTCTTTCCACGCTTGTGGCCTTCTGGATTGCCGCGTCGCTTCGCTCCTCGCAATGACGGCGGAGAGACCATCGTAGAAACAAAAACGCCGGCATGGATGGCTCCATGCCGGCGTTTTTAGTCACGAAGCTTGCGCTTCAACGACGCGGTCTTACGCCGCGGTGTAGCCAGCGATTGCCTTGACCTCGAGGAAGTCCTCAAGACCGTGCTTACCCCATTCGCGGCCGTTGCCCGACTGCTTGTAGCCGCCGAACGGCGCGGTGCGGTCGTTCGGAGCACCCTGCAGGTTGACGTTGCCGGCGCGGATGCGGCGGCCGAACTTGCGGGCGTTCTCGACCGTGTCAGCTGAGACGTAGCCAGCGAGGCCGTACGGGGTGTCATTTGCGATGCGGAGCGCATCGGCTTCGTCCTTGGACCCCATGATCACGAGCACCGGCCCGAAGATTTCCTCGCGCGCGATGGTCATGTTCTCGGTGACGTCGGCGAAGATCGTCGGACGCACATAGAAGCCCTTGTTGACGCCTTCCGGCAGACCGGGGCCACCGGCGACCAGCGTGGCGCCTTCCTCGATGCCCTTCTGGATCAGGCCCTGGATCTTGTCCCACTGGCCGCGATTGACCACCGGACCGATGACGGTGCCATCAGCGCGCGGATCGCCGGCCTTAGTCTTGTCCGCCTGGGCCTTCGCGATGGCGGCGATTTCCTTCATCTTCGCCTGCGGCACGATCATGCGGCTCGGCGCGTTGCACGACTGTCCGGAATTGTTGAACATGTGCGCGACGCCGCCGGTGACGGCCTTCACGAAGTCGGCGCCGTCAAGGATCACATTCGGCGACTTGCCACCGAGCTCCTGGCTGACGCGCTTCACGGTATTCGCGGCGCGCTTGGCAACGTCGATGCCGGCGCGGGTCGAACCGGTGAAGGAGATCATGTCGATATCGGGATGTTCGCTCATGGCGACGCCGACATCCGGGCCGAGACCGTTGACGAGGTTGAACACGCCCTTCGGCACGCCGGCTTCATGGAGGATTTCCGCGAAGATCAGCGCTGAGGTCGGGGTATATTCCGACGGCTTCAAGAGCATGGTGCAGCCGGCGGCGAGCGCAGGCGCGACCTTGCAGGCAATCTGGTTCAGCGGCCAATTCCACGGGGTGATCATGCCAACGACGCCAATCGGCTCCTTCGTGATCATGGCGGCGTTGTGCGCCTCGTCGAACTTGTAGGTCTTCAGCACGTCGAGCGTGGCTACGAGATGACCGAGGCCGGCACCGGCCTGCAGCTTCTCGGCCATCGGCAGCGGAGCGCCCATTTCGTCGGAGACCGACGCACCGATATCCGACATGCGGGTCTTGTAGACCGCGATGATCTTTTCGAGCAGCGCGATGCGCTCTTCACGGGTGGTCTGGGAGAATGTCTCGAAAGCGCGCTTGGCAGCGGCGACAGCCTTGTCGACGTCGGCCTTGGAGCCCAGCGCAATGTCGTACATCGCATCTTCAGTCGCCGGATTGACGACAGGGGTGGTCTTTTTGACGACGGGATCGACCCAGGCGCCATCGATGTAGAATTGCAGGCGGTTGACCATTGGTAACCTCTTTGATTGCGAGAACGTCTGTCGTCAGAAAATTCTGTGCAGCCGGGTCTATCTGGGAAGGAACGACACGTCCGGCAAGCACCCTTGCGCGGTCATTTCGCCTCATGAGCCCGTCATGCACGGGGTGCCGCGTGAAAGCAGCAAATGCATATAAATCCAGCCGCGTGGCAGGAGCAAGGCCCCGTGTTTTGCGCGCGTTCTAAAATCGAAATGGCACAGCTTGCCAGCAAAGCGCAGTGTGCATTGCAACAAAATTGAGCGAAAAATCAGCGTGACTTTGCGCGGACAGCGATGGGCGCATCCGGGTCGGCTTCATCGTCGGCCATGGTGGAAATCGGCGACATTGGCGTGTCGCGCAGCCGCTTCAGGCCGAGATGGCGCTCGCGCAGGATGACGAAGATGCCTGCGCCCGCGACGATTACCGCGCCGCCGACCACGTAAGGCGTCGGCACTTCGCCGAACATCCAGAAGCCGAGCAAGAAGGCCCACAACATCGCCGTGTAGTCGAACGGTGCAAGGAAGGACGCCGGCGCATAGCGATAGCTCTCGGTGAACAGCATCTGCCCGAGCCCACCGGAAATGCCGATGCCGATCAGCAGCGCCAATTCGAAACTCGTCGGCCAGCGCCAGCCGAATGGCGCCGTGAGCAGCGACGCCGCCATCACGATCAGCGTCATGAAGATGACAATCGCGGATGAGGACTCCGTTGCGGTCAGCCGGCGGATCTGGATGGTCGCACCGCCCGACGAGAAGGCATTGAGCAGCGCCAGCGACAGACCGATGATCATCGACGTGGTCAGCACTGCGTGATCGTGGAAATACGGCGACAGCATCAGGATCACGCCGGAAAAACCGATTGCCACCGCTGACCAGCGATAGGCATGGACCTGCTCTTTCAGGAAGATCGCGGCGAACACCACGGTGATCAGCGGCGCGATGAAGGCAATGGCGGTCACGTCCGCGATCGGCAATCGCGCCAGCGCGCCGAAGGTGCAGAACGTCCCGATCACGCTGAACGAACCGCGCACCAGATGCGCGGAGACGCGGTTGGTGCGCAGCGCGCCGCGCAATTGGCCGCGCCAGCCGAAAAACAGCACGATCGGGATCAGCGCAAACAACCCGCGGGCGAACACGATCTCGCCGAGCGGCACTTCGCTGCCGAGATAGCGACCCTGCGCGCCCATGATGGCAAACGCCATGGTGCTGGCAATCTTCAGCGACACGGCTTTGAAGATGTTCATGAGTTCGGGGAAATGGAGATCAGGGGAATCGTGGGGGTCTTCATGTTGCAGCACACAATCACGTGAGCCTCCTCACGAAAACCGCCGATGCGACATGGCTTGGCGGGTTTCCATGCAAGGCTGCACCTCGCCACAACCCAACCTTGCGCGGGTTTAGCCCTTTTTGGCGGGCCTAATGGGCCCCTCCACCGCAGGGAGCGATTTCAGATAGAGCGCCATCGCCGAGCGGTCGTCTGCGCTCAACTGGGAGGTATTGCGGATCACGCGGGCCATGGAGCCACCGGCGGTGTCGCCGTCCGGCGTCTGCCCGGTCTCCAGGAAATACGCGATGTCCTTTTCGCTCCAGTCACCGAGACGCTTCTGGGTGATGTTGGGCACCCAACCCTCGCCGTCGGGGTTCGGACCGCCGGCAAAGCGCTGTGCCGTCACGATGCCGCCCAATGCATTGCGCGGGCTGTGGCACTCGGCGCAGTGGCCCAGCGCATTCACCAGATAGCTGCCGCGATTCCACTGCGGCGACTTCGAAGCATCCGCCTCGAAGGGTTTGCCATCGAGGAACAGCAGCTTCCAGACGCCGAGGTTGCGGCGGATGTTAAATGGAAATGGCACCGCATGATCCGGCGCCTTGCTGGCCACCGGTGGCAGCGTCTTCAGAAAAGCGAACAGGTCCCTGATATCCTCCACCTTCATCTGCTGGTAGGACGTGTAGGGAAAAGCCGGAAAGTAATGCGAGCCGTTCGGCGACGTGCCCTTCAGCAGCGCCGTCACAAAATCAGCCTCGCTCCAGCGGCCGATACCGGCCGTGGGATCGGGCGAGATGTTGGGCACATAGAACGTACCGAACGGCGATGTCAGCGGGAGCCCGCCCCCGAGCTTGAGCCGATCCTGCTGCGCCGGCGTCGCATGGCATGACGAGCAGCCACCGGCATTGAAGACCACTGCGCCATTGCCGGGATTGGGCGTGTGCGGCGGGAGCGTGCTCGCAGCCACCGTTACGGGAATCGTCAGCCACCAGAACACGCCGAGGCCGATGACAGCCGCGACAAATGCGAGAATGAAAAGCCGTTTCAGCACGTGCATGTCCAATTGGTATCCGGGTCAAACTTCAGCACATAAAGCGCGTCGAACAGCCGCTGCCGGAACGAAACCGTGATCCATCCCTTAGGCTCCCGGGGGAATGAATTGGCGTCTCGGATGTTTCCAGCCATGACGACCTCACCATCATCAGGGAGAAACCCATGTCACCTCGTTCGATCATGCTCGCGTCCCTCGCGCTCGGCACCAGCATCGCCCTCGCCGGCCCCGCTTGCGCCGACAAGATGAAGGCGACCCTCAACAGCGCTTCCGAAGTGCCCGCCAATACCAGCGCCGGCAAGGGCACCGCCGATATCGACTTCGATCCCGCTACCAAGAAGCTGACCTGGAAGCTGACCTATTCCGGCCTCACGGGTCCTGCGACCATGGCGCATTTCCACGGCCCCGCCGAAGCCGGCAAGAATGCCGGAGTGGCCGTACCGATCACACCAGCCACATCCGGCTCCGAAGGCAGCGCCACGCTGACCGACGCACAGGCCGCCGACCTGTTGGCCGGCAAGTACTATGTCAACATCCACACTGAGGCCAACAAAGGCGGCGAGATCCGCGGACAGGTCACGAAGTAACATTCGAATCGACGATGGTTGAACAAAAGGGCGAGCGCTGCGGCGTTCGCCCTTTCATTCAGAGTTCACAATCGAGCTCAGATCTTCAGTCTGAACGTCTCGTGGCAGCCGCCGCATGCCTTGCCGATGCCGCCGACATTCGCCTTGAGGCTGTCGAGATCCTTGATCTTGGCCTTAGCGTCGGTGACGGCCTTGGCGAAGGTGACGATGTGGGCATCGAAACCGGCCTTGTCTTCCCAGACCTTCGGCGACGTCGAATAGTCACCCTCGGCCTTCAGACCCTTGGTGCTGTCCGGAAACAGTGTCGGCAGCTTCTTGGCGGTTTCGTCCAGCACGGTCAGCGCGGCCTCGACCGCGGCCTGATCATAGGGCTTGTCGCCCTTGGCCATCGCACTGAGCGTGCCGCCAAGAGCGCGACCATTGGATTTCATCAGCGTCTGGCGTTCCTTGACGATCTCTTGCTGGGCCGAGACCGCCCCCACACTCAACAGCAAAGCTCCGACAACGAGAAGCGCACGTTTCATCAACCAATACCCCTGTTTGGAATTCAATTAGGACTAGTTCGCAACATGTAGATGAACCCCGCCGCCATCCGGCTATTCCCGGCGGCGGCGCCCTACAGCGTGTGGAGCCGTTCGTGCTCGCGGATCGCCATCCAGACCCGCTCCGGGGTTGCAGGCATGTCGATGTGCTCGATTTTGTATTCGCGATAGAGGCCATCGATGATGGCGTTCATCACGGCCGGACAAGAGCCGATGGCGCCGGCTTCGCCCGCCCCCTTCACCCCCAGCGGATTGGTCACGCAGGGGATGTTGTGGGTCTCGAACGAAATCGGCGCGCCGTCGGCCGCGCGCGGCAGCGCATAGTCCATGAAAGTGCCAGTGACGAGCTGGCCGTCCTCGGGATCATAGACCGCCTGCTCCATCAGCGCCTGGCCGATGCCCTGCATGGTGCCGCCATGCACCTGGCCGGCCAGCAGCAACGGATTCAGCGTGATGCCGAAATCGTCGACGATGACGTAATTGACAATGGCGATCTTGCCGGTCGCAGGATCGACCTCGACCTCGACCAGATGGGTGCCGTTCGGGAACGTGCCGTCGGCGCTGCTGAAGGTTTCCGACGCATTGAGCTTCGACGGATCGGCCTTCTTCGCGAGATCGGCGAATGACACAGAGCGGTCGGTGCCGGCGATCTTCACCACGCCGCCATCGATCTCGAGGTCGGCGGCGCTGGTTTCCAGCACATCCGCCGCCAGCTCCTTTAGGTTGATACCGAGCTGCCTGGTGGCGCGCTGCACGCTGACGCCACCGGTCGGGATCGATGCGGAGCCGCCGGTGCCGAGACCGGTCGCCACCTTCGCCGTGTCGCCCTGAATGATGTGCACGCGATCCGGCGCCACGCCGAACTGTTCGGCAACGATCTGCGCGTAGGCGGTGTGGTGGCCCTGTCCTGTGGATTGGGTGCCGATCAGGATCGTGATGTCACCATCGGCGCCAACAGCAACGTTGGCGGTCTCGTCGCCCATGGTGCCGCAGACTTCCACATAGGTGGCCATGCCGATACCGCGAACCAGACCCTCCTTCTTCGCGGCCTTGGCCCGCTTTGGAAATTCCTTCCAGCCCGCGACATCCATCGCGCGTTTCATATGCGCGGTGAAATCGCCGGAGTCGTACACCTTGCCGGTCGCGGTCTTGTACGGCATCGCCTTCGGCGAAATGAAATTCTTGCGGCGGATCGCATCCGGCGTCATGCCGAGCTTGCGCGCGCATTGATCGACGAGACGCTCGACGACATAGGCTGCCTCCGGACGGCCGGCGCCGCGATAGGCATCCACCGGCACAGAATTGGTGAACACCGTGCGGACGCGGCAGTGGAAGGCCTGGATGTCGTAGAGCCCCGGCAACATGCCGGCGCCGCCATGCGGAATGTACGGCCCAAAAGTCGACAGATAGGCGCCCATGTCGGCCATCAGGTCGACATCCATGGCGAGAAACTTGCCGTCCTCGCTCAGCGCCATGCGTGCATGGGTAACGTTGTCACGGCCCTGCGCGTCGCCGAGGAAGTGATCGGTACGGTCCGCCGCCCACTTCACATTCTTGCCGAGCTTCTTGGCGGCAAAGGCCACCAGCGCATATTCGCGATAGGGAAACAGCCGCGTGCCGAAACCACCGCCGACATCGGGACAGATCACGCGCATCTTGTCCTTGGGCATCTTCAGCACGTTATCGCAGAGGATGTCGCGCAGACGATGGCTGCCCTGGCTGCCGATGGTCAGCGTCATGTAATCGCGCTTGGCGTCGTATTCACAGATCGCCGCCCGCGTCTCCATATAATTGATGATGACGCGTGGATTGACGATCTTCACGTCGGCGATCAAGGGTGCCTTGGCGAACACCGCATCAACCGCCCTCTTGTCGCCGATCGGCACATCGAACAGCACATTGCCGGCATGCTTGGCCCATACCTGCGGCGCGCCCTTGGCGACGGCATTGACCAGGCCGTTCACGGACGGCAGCGGCTTCCAGTCGACCTCGATCGCCTCAATCGCATCACGCGCCTGCGCTACAGTCTCCGCAACGACGAAGGCCACGGCGTCGCCGACATGGCGGACTTCCCCGGCGGCGAGGATCGGATAATCCGGCCCGGTGAAAGGATGATCTTCGAGATTGAACAGGCAGGGCAGACCGCCGAGGTCCTTGGTGTCTTCCGCCGTCAGAATCGCAGCGACACCCGGAAGTGTGCGCGCCTTGCTGACATCGATGGTGAAATTGGCATGGGCATGCGGCGAGCGCAGCACGAGGGCATGCAGCGTGACGGGCGCATGATCGTCGGTATAGCGGCCACGGCCACGAATGAGGGCGTCGTCTTCTTTGCGCAGGACACTCTGTCCGACGCCGAATTTGATGGGGGCCATCGTTCCTCCGCATGCAGTTTAGACTCAATCTACACTGCGGGAGGATGGCGGCAAGTGGCACAGAGCGTCGCCCTGCCCGACTTTGGGACACGATAAAGCGAGCTATCTGGCGCGGACCAGGCTGCGCAGCCAGCTTTTGCCGAAAAGCATCAGGACCAATGCCGAATAGACCAGGACGGTCACGGTGATGAGAACTCCCAGCGTCGCTTCGTCGCGGAGGCTGGTGAGGCCCGCAAACTGCTCCGCCGCAAGACGCGTGGTCCCCCACAGCACCACAGCGAGGACCACGCCGGTCAACGCGAATTTGCCCAGCGCCAGCAGGAACGCTCGATCGAATTCGAGATAGCCGGCCCGCATAGCGAAGAAGATGACCAGCAACAGATTGATCCAGGCTCCCGCCGCGGTAGCAAGCGCGAGGCCGATCTGCGCCAGAGGTCCCATCAGCAGAATCTTCAGCGCGACGTTGACTGCGATACCGGTGAGCGCGGCAATCATCGGCGTCGTGGTGTCCTTGCGGGCGTTGAAGGTTGCGACGGCGCTGCGGATCATCACGAAGGGGATGAGTGCGATGGCATAGGCGGCGAGCGTCGCCGCAGCGACGGCAGCATCGGCCTTGGTGAAGGCCCCGCGGGCAAACATCGCGCGCATTATGACATCGGGCACCACGAGGAATGCAGCGACGAAGGGCAGCGAGAACAACAGCGTGAACAGGAAGGCGCGGCGTTGCGCGCTCATGGCGCCGACGTGATCGTCTGCCGCCATCCGCCGCGACATTTCCGGCAAGAGCACCGTGCCGATGGCGATGCCGATCACCCCGATCGGCAACTGGTTGAGACGGTCGGCGTAATACAGCGCCGACAGCGCGCCGACCGGCAGGAAGGTCGCGATGATGGTGTCGGCAAACAATGCGACTTGCGTGCCCATTGAGCCGAGCGTCGCCGGGCCGAGCGCGCGGAAGAAGCCGCGCACGTCCTCGTCGAGGCGCAGCGGCGCGAAACGCGGTAGCCCGCCATGGCGCTGCAAGTCTCCGGCGAGCAGGAAATATTGCAGAAAGCCCGAAATCAGCACACCCCAGGCCGCCGCGTGACCTGCACTCGGAAAGAACGCAGCCAGCGCCAGCGTCGCCATCATGGAGATATTGAGGAAGATCGAGGCCGCCGCGGCACTGGCAAAGCGCTGCATGACGTTCAGCATGCCGCCATAGAGCGTCACCAGCGTGATCA
Source organism: Tardiphaga sp. P4_G1 (assembly GCF_056401215.1). NCBI lineage: Bacteria > Pseudomonadati > Pseudomonadota > Alphaproteobacteria > Hyphomicrobiales > Nitrobacteraceae > Tardiphaga > Tardiphaga sp. P4_G1. The sequence goes on along the minus strand of NZ_JBFUJU010000004.1, from coordinate 473,826 downwards.
GCAGCAGATAGGGAAAGGTGATGCGTGTCAGCTCGATGGCGAGATGACGCTGCGCGGGATCATCGGTGAAGCCCGGCGCCAGGATGCTCATGGCCTGCGGCATGAACAGAATGGCCAGGATGAGCAGCACGACCTGTGATGCAAACAGCAGCGTGAAAATGCGGTCGGCAAACAGATGCGCCGATGCCGGGCCGCCCTTACCGGTCACATGGGCATAGGCCGGGACGAAAGCGGCATTGAACGCGCCTTCGGCGAAAATGGCGCGGAAGTGATTGGGCAGCCGCAGCGCCACGAAGAAGGCGTCAGCCACCGGCCCGGCGCCAAGGATCGCCGCGAGCATGATGTCGCGCGCGAAACCGGTGATCCGCGAGAGGAGCGTATATCCGCCGACGGTGAAAATGCGTCCCAGCATCAGCCGCTTCTACAACATGAAGCGGCGGTGCAAAATGCTCAACTTAGGTCGCCAGCGCGTCGCGCACAGCCTGGATGACACGATCCTGGGTAGCCTCGCCGAGATAGGCATGCACTGGCAAGCTGATGACATCTGCCGACAGCGCCTCACAGACCGGCAAACCTCCATCGACGACCGGATAGTCCTTATAGGCCGTCTGCATATGCATCGACTTCGCGTAATAGATCGCTGATGGCACGCCCTGCGCCTTCAGCGCATTGGCAAAGGCGTCGCGGTCGGTGCCCTTGGGCAGACGGATCACGTAGCAGGCCCAGATCGACGTATTGCCCTCGGCGACCCGCGGCACGGTGACGAGATTGCCGAGGCTGCGGGCGTAGCGGTCGGCTACTTTGTTGCGGGCGGCGATTTCGTCGTCGAAGATCTTCAGCTTTTCCAACAGCACCGCGGCCTGGATGGTGTCGAGGCGGCCGGTGATCCCCAGCCGGACATTGTCGTATTTGTCGGAGCCCTGGCCATGGATACGGATGCTGCGCAGGTCCTCGGCGAGCTGGTCGTCATCGGTAAAGATCGCGCCGCCGTCGCCGAAACAGCCAAGCGGCTTGGCCGGGAAGAAGCTGGTGGTGGTGGCCAGCGCCGAGGTGCCGATGCGCTTGCCCTTATAGGTGGCACCGAAGGCCTGCGCGGCGTCTTCCAGCACAAACAGGCCCTCGGCTTCGGCGATGGCGTTGATTGCGTCGAGATCGGCGGGCTGGCCGAACAGATCGACCGGGATGATCGCCCGGGGCTTCAAGCCGGCCTTCCTGGCCGCGGCAATGCCGCGCTGCACAGACTCAGGGCTGATGTTGAACGTGACCTCGTCGACTTCGACAAACACAGGCGACGCACCGACCAGCGCCACAGCCTCGCCGGTGGCGCAGAAGGTGAAGGACGGACACAGCACGGCATCGCCCGGGCCGATCTTCTTGGCCATCAGCACCATCATCAGCGCGTCCGTGCCGCTGGCGCAGCTGATCACATGCTTGGCACCGCAATATTTGGCGAGTTCTGCTTCGAGCTTGGCGACTTCCGGACCATTGATGAACTGGCAGTGATTGAGCACGCGGGTGACCGCCTCGTCGATCGACGATCCGAGCCGCTGACGCTGCGCATTGAGGTCGATGAAGGGAACGGGGTCGATGCGGGTGTGCTGGTTCATGATGCCTGGCCTGCAGAGTGTCGTGTTGAAGTCTGGGTATTGGACGCCAGCGCACGCATGCGCCGGGCCGCGCTTGCGTCAGCCAACCACCTTGCGGGGCGCCGGACGCGTCGCCGTAGCCGCGCGCTTCTTTGGCGCTTCCAGGCACTGGATCGCGATTTCGAGGGAGGCAACGCCCTCCTCGCCGGTCACAGCCGGCACGCCGCCGGTGCGCACGGCATCGAGAAACGCCATCAATTCCGCGCGCAACGGTTCGTCCTGCCCGACCGGCAGGTGGCGCATCGAATAGCTGCCATCGGTCTTGAAGCCGAAACATTCGGTGACCTGCCGGGTCAGCAGATCGCCCATCACATATTTGCCGCGCGTCGCGACCGTGACGGTACGCGCCTTGAACGGCGTCAGCCAGTTGGTGTTGATATGAGCGAGCACGCCCGACGCCGTGCGGAACTGCAGCAGCGCGATGTCTTCGCGCTCGGCGACGGCGGAGGCGAGCTGCGGCTGCACCTCGACGATGTCGCTCTCGGTGAACCAGCGGATCAGGTCGATGTCATGCACGGCGAGATCGATGACAACGCCGACATTGGACATGCGCGGCGGGAACGGGCCGACCCGCGTGATACCGATCGACAGAATGTCCTCGCCCTCGATCGCCTTCTTGATGGTGGCGACGGCGGGGTTGAAACGCTCGACATGGCCGATCATCAGAGTCACGCCAGCCCTTTGCGCGGCATCGACGATCTCGCGTCCCTCTTCCACGGTGGACGCAATCGGCTTCTCGACGAGCACGTGAATGCCCTTGGCGATGCAGGCGAGCGCGACTTCGTGATGCAAGTGAGTGGGCGCTGCGATGGTCACGGCATCGACGCCAGCGGCCAGCAGCGCGTCCAGATCAGCAAAGGTCTTGCAGCCGATCAGTTTCTCGGCGCGGGTGCGGTGTTCGAGCATGGGATCGACGATGCCGACCATTTCGATGCCCGGCAGCCCGGCCAGCACGCGGCCATGATTGGTGCCCATGACACCTGCGCCCACGACGCCGACACGCAGCGTGCGCACCACATCCTTCGCTGCGGAAGTTTCTTTCGACACCATTCAACAAACCTCAGAATTCTTAAAGAGCCGGCGCGGCGATTCACCATACTGGCGCCGTGGGTTCTCCTAGCATGCCCGCCACAGATGTGGCGATTGCCCCGCGGAGCTACCCAAACACGTTTTGATTCAAAGAATTACACCAAGTCGTGAGACCGGCCAAACGCCCCTCATCGATCCGGCCCGCGAACCTCCGATCCATTGATATAACAGCACTTTTGCTGCATCCTTGGGATGTCGCGACGCGCTGTTATTACCTGCCAATCGAGAGAAATTCCATGTTTCGCAAGCCGGTTGTCGCGCTGAGTCTCGTCATAAGCACTCTGGCGGGAACCGGTGCCGGAACCGCCGTTTGGGCACAGACGCCCTCGCCAGCGCCGCCTGCCACGACACCGACTGTCGTCGAGCGGACCGCCAAGGGCCCGACCGCGCGCAACTTCCAGGTCGGCGTTTATCTCAACGTCCAACCCGACTGCACCTCGGGCACCCTCCCCGCCTTGCGCATGGTGACCCCACCCGCGAACGGTACCGTCAGTATCAAGCGCGGCAAGGTCAGCGCCACCAACTACAAGCAGTGCCTCGCTTTGGAAGTGCCAGGGTTCATCGCCTTCTATCAGTCGAAGGCGGACTTCGTTGGCAGCGATGAAGTGACCATCGAGGTGAAGTATCCGGCCGGGCGCACGGAGGTGCAGCGGATCAGGATCGATGTGGGCGGGAGTGGCGGAGGTGTGCCCGCGGGGCCGAAGGCTCCAGCGGGGCAGAAGATCTGACAGGCAAGTCCGATCTCACTGGCCCGTGCGGCCATTCCTTCATTTATAACACCCATTAAATAAAATCGCCGGAAGTTATCCTCCGGCGATTTTTGTTGTGCCTTCCCGGCTGTCGCAAAAATCAGGCTGCGTTCGTCAATTGACGGGCCTGGCTTTCGAGCTGGACCAACACATGGTTGCTGGCATCGCTGCTGAGGTGGAAGTCTGCAGTCGAATACTGTCCGGCAAATGCGATGTTGGCTGTGTGAGCGCCATCCGTCACCGTCAGAACACCACCGGTGCCTTGAGCGTTTTCGGTGTAGTTCACCGAAGCCGTGCTCCCGAGGATGTCGGCGAGATCAATGGTGTCGTTGCCATCGAAGCCGGATACCAAGCCGCCGAAGTCGGCCGAATGATCGAGCACCAGCGTGCCTTCGGCCGTGCCATCGAATAGGATGTGCTCGTTGAACGCACCGCCGAGTTCGATGCTGGCATGGCCTGACAACAGCGCTGAACCACTGCCGGTTACATTGCCATCGAAGTCCAGGTCGCCGCCGTTAGCCCACACCAGACCATTGTTGACGACATCACTGTGCACATTGAGCCCACCGGTGCCGGTTGCTTCCAGTGTGCCGCTGTTGATGACCGCGTTGTCGCCAGTATCGATGACGAGCGCATTGCTGCCGTCGGCAACGATCGTGCCTTCGTTGACCAGTGTGAGATGGCCATCGCCGAGCTGGCCCGCGCCGGAGATAGTGTTGTCGACATTGGTCAGCGTGACATCGTCGGCGCTGCCGAAGATGACATTCGACGAACTATCGGACAGCGTTACCGTTCCGCCACCGAGCAGCGTGAGACCACGCTGCACAATCTCAAAGGCGGTTTCACCACCGGTCGAAGCGAGGTGGATGCTGCCGGTGTTGTCGAGCACACCGCTGAACGGCATCAGTGCACCATTGCTGAGTACGATATCGCCCGCATTGTGCGTGAGTGGGGTCTCGTTGAACAGGAAGTCGTCCGCGCTGAGCGACGCAGCACTGACGCCGTTCAAGGTGATCGTTTGACCATCGCCGAGCGTGATGATGGCGTTACCTGCCGCATCGGTGCCGAGATGCGCTTGAACGTCCGCGAAGCTCGAAAAGCCGGCGAAGCCGATCAGATCGATCTTATCGTGCACGGTATCGAAGTGGTGCACAACGTCGGTGCCGATCTTGTTGGCGAACACCAACGTGTCGTCCCCGCTCGACGCGGTGAGCGTATCGTCGCCCGACCAGGCAAAGATCGGCGCACCCTTGGCATAGGCTTCGACGTTGTCGGCGACATAGGCAGTGCCCGTGCTGCCGTCGGCGTTGGTCCAGGTTTCGGTAACGTGGAGAACCAGCGCGCCAGTGTAGCCGTCGGGCGACGTGACCGAGAGCGACGACGGGTCGCTGGTCAGGATCGACCAGGTTCCGTCAGCGTTGTGCGTACCCTCGCTCAGAGTCCAGCCGGCGGCGAGACCGGCGATGGTGAGCGAGACCAAGCCGACGTGGTCGGTCGGAGCGGTCAGTGCGAGGTTGATAGCCTCGCCAGAGGTCCCGGCGGGAGCCGTGAACGTTATCCGCGAGGCGGCACTAACATTACCGGCAACGTCGACCGACTCAACGAAAACGGTACGGCCAGCGGTTCCGCTCGGAGCATAGCTGACGGAAAGAGCCGTTGTAGAAGTGAAATTACCAACAGGTGACGTCAGTGTTCCGGTGTCGGTTTCATAGAGATAGTGATCAATCCCCGATCCGCCTGTGTTGTCCGTCGCCGCATTCCAGAAGAAGCGATCGGTACCGCTCGTAGTGTATTGCAGTCCGGTCGGAGCATTCGGAGCGATCGCATCGACCTTGTAGCTGGCGTTGTCCGAAACCGTACCGAAGGTCAGCGTCGCGTCGTTTCCAGCCGCGTCGCGGATCGTGCCACTGTTCAAACTCAGCGCATTGGTGTTGATGCTGATGCCGTTGCTGTCGTTCTGACCTGCCACGATCGTGTAGGTGAACACCAACGTCGAACTGCCGCTGCCCGATGCGTAGTTTGCCTGCACCGTGGCGCCGTTGATATTCAGCCCCAATTGTGGCGTGCCGGTCACCGTCACAACCTCGCTCATGTTGACGGTGATGCTCACGACATCGCCGCCATTGAGATAGCCATTCTGGATACCGGTCGCGCTGGTGATGGCCTCGCCGCTCACCGTCGGCTTGGTCGTATCGATCGTCACGTCATTTGCACCGTTGGTGGACAATGCGCCGACATTACCTGCCACGTCCGTAATCGCAGCTCTCAGGTTGTAGGACGATCCGTTGGTCAGCGTCGGCGTCGTGATATCGACGAAGCCGGCGGTGATATTCGCGCCCGTTAACGTCACCGCACCGCCCAGTGCCGTGGTGTTGTTCGAGAGCTGCACCGTGTCGCCCGCGACAGCCCCTGTACCCGTCAGACTGACGTGCACCACAAGCTGCGTATCGTCGCTGAACGCGCCGTCCGCCAGGTTCGTGCTCTGGATATTACCGACATTGTCGATAACGCTAATGCTCGGCGCACTCGGCGCCGTGGTGTCTTCCGTCACCGTCAACGTGCCGCCCTGGGTGCCGGTGTTGCCGGCCTTGTCGACCAACTGCACAGTGAAGTTATGCGCACCATCATCAAGGGTTGTGAGGACGATATCCTTGACGCCGCCAGCACCGCCACCGGCGCTATTCCATTGGCTGCTGCCATTCAGATCGCCTGCCTGGACGGTGTAGCTGCCCACCACGGCGTTGCCGTGATTGGTATCAATGATCTGGATGACGTCACCAACTGACATTGGGATGCCGTTGAGATGCCCCACCGTGATGGTCGGCGTCGTAACCTTGGTGATGTTGTCGCTGTTGCTGGCACCCGCGCTGTCGCTGGCGTCGGTCAGATCCAGCGTCGTTCCCGCCAGGCTGCTGGGCGCCGAGGTGTCAATCGTCAGTGTGTAGTTGGCGGAAGCAGCACTGACGTGTCCCGCGACATCGGTCGCGGTCGCGGTGATGGTGCTGTGCGTGGTCGACGACAACGCATGCCCCGCATCGGGCGTGAAGGTCCAGGCGCCAGTCGCGTCCGCGGTGGTGGTGCCGAGGACCGTGGCGCCATCCTTGACCGTGACGGTCGAGTAGGCCAGCGCCGTGCCGACGAAGGACGGCGTCGTATCGTTGGTGATGTTGTCACCGACCGTGCCGCTATCGCTGGCGGGGGTGATGCCGGTGATGACGGGAGCTCCAGGCAAGCCGTTCACCGTGACGGTGACGTCCTTGGTGACGACGCCGCCATGATGATCGTCGAGCGTCAGAGTGTAGGTTTCGTTGACGCTTTGGCCGACGGCGAGGCCCGCAATCTCGGAATCCTTCACCACGAAGGTCCAGTTCACCTGATGCGTGACTTCATCGACCGTCGCGGTCATGTAGCCATAGGGGTTCGCGGTCTTGCTCGCCACCGACACCGTATGCGCGTTGTCGGTCAGATCGACGTCGCTGAAGCTGATCGAGCCCTGTGCGACTTCGGCCCGGACCAGCGAGACGCTGTCGATACGCAGGTCCTGGTTCTTCGCGTCGAAGGCAAAGGTCAGCGCGTCGGAGTTGCCATCACCCGTGACCAGATAGGTATAGGGCGAACCAACGCCGCTATCGGTGTTGGTATTCTGGATGCCGCTCAACGCGATGATCTGCGAGCCGGCCCACGAGACCTTCAGCGTCGAATCCGGGCTCAGCCCATAGGCTCCCGCATAGTCGAATGCCAGCAGATAGTGCTGACCGGCGACGGTGCTGATCGACTGCGAAATCGTCGCGATGCCTTCTCTGGTTGCGGGGTTGGTGCCATAGACGTCGAAATTCCAAGTGTTGCCGCTGGCAAAATTGAACGTGCTGTCAGCCTGCGCGTAAGTATTGGGCTGCGCCACCACCGTCCAGCCGCTGGTATTGCCGGTATCGAATCCGCCATTCGTCAGCAGATTGCCCGTCGGTAGGGTCGATTGCGCCACGACTCCCGTGGCGGTGCCCGATCCGAACACCGGGGCGTCGTTGACACCGGTCAGCGTAACCGTGACTTCCTTCACGGTCGTGCTGGCGTGATTGTCGGTGACGGCAACCTCATAAGTCTGTGTCACCGTCTGTCCGGCCGCGAGGGACTGCAGGGCGCTGTTGCTGGCCGAGAAGTGCCAGCCGATCGAGTCGGTGCCACTCGATTCCGTCACGCTGGGATCGAGGCTGAACGTGCCGAGATAGGCCGTTCCTGCGGAGTTAAGCGTGCTGCCCTGCGTGAAGCTGGCCGTATGGGTGTCGAGAGCCTCGTCGGTGAAATGCAGCACACCCGACGCGGTCTGCGTCGTGTTGGCCGTGAACTTCGTCACCGAGACGTCGTCGAGATACATGCCGCCGTAATTTGGATCGTCGGCAAGGAATGTGATCGTGTCGCTGCCTGTGCCGGTCACAACGACCTTGTATTCTTTCCAGCCGCCACTTGCATCGGCGGCAGCCGCAACCGTAGCGCCGTTCCACTGGACGTAGAGGGTCTCGGTGGCCGAAAATTCCCGCACCCAGAAGTCGACGAGATAGCTGGCGCCGACGGTCGTCGCCATTCCGCTCTGGCTGAAACTGGTGTTGCCGCCGTATTCGATCAGCCCCAAGCTGGTGAAGTTCATGCCCGCGCGGTTCGCATAGAAAGACGCGCCCCAGTTCGAGGCGACTTGAGTCCACCCGGCGACAAACGACGTCGAGTAGTCGAAGTTATCGAAGTTGCCATTCACGACCACGCTTGAACCCTGTGTCGTTCCAGCATCCTCGACAACGCCACCGGCGATATCGCTGGTCGTAAACACCGGCGCGTTGTTGCCCCCGATCACGGCCGCGGTCTTGGAGCTTGTCACATTCTCGTTGAAGCTCTGGCCGTCGGTATAGGTCACGTTGACCGAGATCTGGTGACCGACATCGCCCGACGTCAGCGTATACGTCGCACCTGTCGCGCCAACGATGTTCTGACCGTCATTCTGCCAGTGATAGACGATGTTGCTCTGCGTACCATCCGGGTCGGTGCCCAGATTGGCCTGCAGGACATCGCCGACCTTCGGCGCGGTCGCGGTCTGGGTCGTATCGGTGATCGAGATCGAGGCCGCGCCGTCATTCACCGGCGTTACGGTGAGGGTGAAGGCCTGACTGACCGGCGTCGAGTTATCCTCGTTGCCGTCCTCGACCTTGATCTGGAAGCTTGCCGAACCGGTCTCGCTACCATCGTGCTTGAACGAGACCTGACCGGCCGCCAGTTGCGTGCCCGTGAACGTCGTCGCGCTCACGCCGTTGACCAGCAGCGTACCGTGGACGAGCGACGATGCAGTGAACGTCTCGCCGGACTCGACGTCGTCCGGATCCGCGAAACCGAGATCGGCGGCGAGGATCGTGTAGGTGCCGCCTTCCGCCACGGTCGCGGTGCGATCGCCGGTGAGCACCGGCGCGTCGTTCGTGCCGGTCACCGTGACCGTCACCGTCTGGGTTGCCGTGGCGCCATGGTTATCAGTCACCGTTGCGGTGAAGACTTCTGTGACCTGCTGCCCATCGGCCAGAGCCTGGACTCCCGGCAAGCTGTTATTCAGCGTGTAGGTCCACTTGCCGGTCGCATCGATCGCGATGGTGCCATAGGCTGGCGTACCGGAAATCGTCCAGCTTTGGGGCGCATCATTCGCATCATTGTCGATATCGAAAGCGGTCAACTGGCCGCTGACGGCATTGACTACGGCGTCTTCCACCACCGTTCCCTTGGCGTCGCTTGCGACGGACGTAATCACCGGCGCATCGTTGGTGCCGACGATGGTGAGATGCCCCGTTGCCGAAATCAGCGCGCCATGACCGTCGTCGATCACATATGTGAAGCTGTCGGTCATGGTTTGCCCGACGGCAAGCTGCTGCAGAATTTTGATATAGATCGAATTCTGATCCGCCGGATCGTAGGTGGCGGGATCATAGGTGATGATGCCCGTTGCTTTATCCAGCGTGAGCTTGGCACCGGCGCCGGACGTCTCGCTGACATAATGCACCTTGAGCGTGTCGCCCTCGGGATCCGTATCATTGGCAAGCAGCAGGCCGGTCGAGAACGTCGTGATGACATTCTGGGCCACGCCCGCGCCAAAGAGGTTGTCGTCATTTGCAACAGGCGCATCATTGGCGCCGTTGATCGTGACCGTAACAACCTGCGCGGTGCCATCCACCGTATGGACGGTGAAGGTATCGGTGAGATGCTGACCGACTTGCAGCGCATTCACCGTCGTATTCGCGTCGTTGACGGTGTAGGTCCAGTGCCCGGTCGCATCGATCGTGTACTTGCCATAACCACTGGCCGTCGCAGTAGCCGTAGCGACGGCGGTCCAGGCATCGGCGGCGTTATCGATATCGGTCGAGTTGAGATCGCCCGACGCCGGAGATCCAGCGGAGAGGTAGCCCTCCTCGAGGGCCGTACCAGAGGTCGCCCCCGTGATGACCGCGGCGTCGTTGGTGCCGTTGATGGTGATCACCAGCTGCGCAGTGTCGGTCAGATTGCCTGTATCTTTCACAGTATAAGTGAAGGTTTCAGTCAGTGTGCCGCCGACATTCAGCGCCTGAACCGCCGGGAGGCCGTCATTGAGAGCGTAACTGTAGGTACCGTCGGCATTCAGCGTCAGCGTGCCATAAGTGCCCAGCAGCGACGAACCAACCGTGCCGGACGTGCCGCTGCCGGCTTCCGTACCGGTGCGAATGGACGAGACGACCAGCAATGCGCTGGCAGTCTCGGCATCGGTGTCGTTGCTCAGCACATTGCCGGTGGCATTGCTGCCGCCGGTGCCATTGGCCACGCCGCCCTTTTCAGTCGCCATGCCGGTGTCGTTCACCGCCAGCGGTACGTCGTTGACGGCAATGACGTGGACGACAGCCGTTCCGGTATTGGAATTGTCGTGTCCGTCATTGACGGTGATCTGGAACGAGCGATCCGTCGTGGACGGATTCTCGCTGGTGCTGGCGTATTTCACCGCCTCGATGGCCAGCTCATAGGCCGCCTTGGTCGCGGACCCGCTGAAGGTAATGGTGATTGCGCCAGCGGATTCCGCCACCAGGTAGGACACACCGTTCACGGTGCCGGTCGAACCGTTCGACAGAGCCGTGCTGTTGATCCAGAGCTGATCACCGGCCTGCTTGTTGGTCAGGACAACCGTGGCCGACGCCATGTTTGCATCGTCGACGTCGGACAGCGTCGCGTTGCTGATAATCGCGACCGCCGAGCCGTTCTCGGTGAAAGTCGGCTCGTTGCTGTAGGAGATATTGACGTTATCGAGATAGACGTAATCGTTGTCGCCAAGCCCACCCGACGCCACAAAGCGAATCGTCGTTGTGCTCGAACGGTAGGCTGAGAGATCGATGCTGGCGCTCAAGAAGCCATTGTCATCGAAGTTTCCACCACCGATCACAGCAATCTGCGTGAAGTTCACGCCATCGGTCGAGACCTGCACGAAAACCTGGTCACTCGAACTATCGAGATCAACGCGCCGATAGTCGAAGGTCAGCGTGGCCGACGACGTCCCGCTGAGATCGACCGTGCGTTGCAAGGATGAATTTGAACCGTCGCTATCACCCAGTCGGACGTAAGAGTTACCGCCGCTGGATGAAATTCGGATGTCGCCGTTGCTTGATGAGTTGTTGTCACCGACTTCGGTCCAGTTGGTGGTCCACAGGTTCGGGCTGCCAGTCGAGCCGGTATAGCCGCCGCTCTGGAAACCGTCGCCGATATCGTCGCTGACACCATTGGTCACGGTCAGCACAGGCGCGTCATTGGTGCCGGCGATCTTGATCGTCACGCTGGTCTGCGTGCCGTCCGCTGCGCTCACCGTGAAGGTGTCGGTATAGGTCTGACCGACCTGGAACTCGTCATGGGCGTTGCTGGCGGTGTAGGTCCATGCACCTGCAGAGGTGATGGAGAACTTGCCATAGGTGCCCGAAACATTGTTCTGGGCAACAAAGGTCGCAGGGTTGTCGACGTCAGTGATCGTCAGCGAGCCGGTAGCGCTGATGGACGCAGCGGCATTCGTCTCGGTGAGGTTCACCGTTGCGGAAGACACGGTTGCAGCGTCGTTGGCGCCGTTGATGGTCACGTCGATCTGCTTGGAGGTGCCGTCCGCCGTTGTGACGGTGATCAGGTCGTGAAGCGTGCCGCCGTTGTTCAGGCCCTGAACTGTGCTGTTGGCGTTGTTCAGGTTATAGGTCCAGGCGCCGTCGGCACCGATCGAGAAGGTGCCGTAGCTGGTCGTGACATTGCTCTGCACCGTGAAGGTCGCAGCATTGTCCACATCGGTCGCGTTGAGATCGCCGGTCGCGGTCGGGATTCCGGGCGTAGCATTGGCAACGCCGCTCGCTTCCGTCACCGAGCCGGTGACGTTACCGGTGATGACAGCCGCGTCGTTGGCGCCATTGATCGTGATCACGAGCTGGGCTGTGTCGGTAAGACCACCCGCATCGCGCACCGTATAGGTGAAGGTTTCGGTGACAGACTGACCGACGTTCAGAGCCTGGACCGTGTTGTTCGTTTCCGTGACCGTGTAGGTGTAGCTGCCGTCGGAATTGAGCTTGAGGCTGCCATACTGGCCAGCCAGTGACGAACCGACCGTGCCCGCCGTGCCCGTACCGGCTTCCCCGCCGGTGCGAACGGCGGAAATGACCAGCGAGGACGTCGTGTTGTCGATATCGCCGTCGTTGGTCCGCACATTGCCCGTCGCAGTGACACCGCCGCTGCCGTTGCTGACGCCGCCCYTTTCGGTGGCGCTGCCCGTATCGTCGGTCGCCACCGGTGCATCATTGGCACCGTTGATGGTGATCGTGAGCTGGGCCGTATCGGTCGCACCGCTCGGGTCCCGGACCGTATAGGTGAAAGTATCGGTGATGGTGCCATTGACGTTCAGTGCCTGCACCTGCGCATCGGTCTCGTCGATGACATAGGTGTAGGTACCGTTGGCATTGAGCACCAGCGAGCCATGCGCGCCGGTCAGAGTCGAACCGACGGTCCCGGTGCTGCCGGCGGTGCCGACGCGCACGCCGGAAACCACCAGCGAGGTCTGGAGATCATCGACATCGCTGTCGTTGCTCAGCACATTGCCGGTGGCATTGCTGCCGCCGGTGGCATTGGCAACGCCGCCCTTCTCCGTGGCCGAGCCCATGTCGTTGACGGCCAGCGGTGCATCGTTCACCGGCGTCACATGGATGGTGACAGTCGACGTATCGGACAACGCCGGACCGCTGCCGTCATTGCCGCCGTCATTGAAGGTGACGGTCGCCGTACGATCCGCACCCGTCGGGTTCTCAGAGCTCGACTGATAGGCGATCGCCTTCAGCACCGTTTCGACATTGCCGTCGGTGGCGCCAGCCGCGAGGCTAATCGTCATGTTTGCAGATCCGTAACCGCTCACGGTTCCGACCACGGTGAAACCAACCCAGATGACGTTGCCGACCAACGAGACGCCGCTACTGCCGGCGAATACCAGTTGGTCGCCGTTGACCGCGGTCGCACTGAGCGAGGCGGTGATCGAACCGCCCACGAAGCTCGACGGGCCATCCGGATCGGTCACAGATGCAGTCGGCATCAGCTTCAGCGCGTTGCCGTTTTCCGTGTAGCTGACGGAATTCGAGTTCGGCGCCAGCACCGGCGCCTCGTTCACATTGGTGACGGTGACGTTGATGGTCTGAACGGCCGTGCCGCCATTGCCGTCCGACACTCGGACGTCAACCTCGTAGGTGTTGTTGCCGTTGGTGCCGCCAACATCGGTCGGATTCTCGTAATCGGGCGCTGCGTTGAAGCTGAGCGCTCCGGTGACCGGATTGATCGTGAACTTCGCGAAGTCGGTGCCTGCGGTCTGCACAATCGAGTAAGTCGGCGTGCCACCGTCAGGATCGGTGGACGTTACGGTGGTCACTCCTGTGGTGTTCTCCGCCACCGAAACCGAGCGCTCGGAACCGCCAGCGATCACCGGCACGTCGTTGACGGGAGTGACATGAATGGTCACCGTCGAGGTGTCGGACAATGGGCCGCCGCTTCCGTCATGGCCGCCATCGTTGAAGGTGACGGTCGCCGTGCGGTCCACGCCGGTCGGATTGTCGGAGCTCGAATAGAACGCCAGGCTGCGCACGACTGTCTGCACATCAGCCACATCGGCATTCGAATTCAGGGTGATGGTGACGGACGTACCGCCGAAGCCGCCAGATGAAATCGTTCCGATCGTGGTCCAGCCGCCAAACCCGTTGGAAACCTGCACATTGCTGCCCTGCAGGCGGACGCTGCTGTTGTCGGCAATCTGCAGCTGGTCGCCGGCAACGGTGTTGCCGAGCGTAACGGAGATGAAGCCGCCATTGAGCGAGGTCGGGTTGTCCGGATCGGTGATCACTGCGTTCGACAGCAGCTTCAGATCGTTACCGTTCTCGATATACGAAACTTCACGCGTTTCCGGCGTGATCACGGGCGCATCGTTCACCGGGTTGATGGTAATGGCGATTGTATCGGTGTCGCTCTTGGCGCCTCCCACGCCATTGTTACCGTTGTCGTTGGTCACGATCGTTAGTGTATCAGCGCCGTTGTAGTTGTTGGACGGCAGATAGCTCAGGCCGTTCAGCGCGGAATTGATTGCCGCAACCGTGCCTGTGACGGTTACATTGCCCGTGCCATTTCCGGTCACGGTGAGACCGCTCAGACCTGACAACGTCAGATTGCCGTGCAACACCGACAGCGTGACGGTTTCGTTGCCACCGTTGTGATCGGCATCCGCGATCGATATCGCGTTGCTGTTGCCGGAACTGAAAACGATCGCCGTGTCTTCATTCACAACGCGCGCGGTCGGAACGGTGTTGGTCGGCGCGTCATTCACCGCGGTGACGCTGATGACCAGATTGGCGCCGGCGGTGTCCTTATCGCCATCGATCAATGTGTAGGAGAACGTTTCGGTCGTGTTGGTCACGAGCTGGGCCGGCGCGTTGTAGCTCCAGGCGCCGGTCGAGAAGTTGAAGTTCAGATGACCGTTGATGCCTGTGTCGATCGACAACGCATTGCCGGGGATCGTACCGGTTTCCCCGCCGCTCTTGGTGATGGTCGACGCGCCATTCCAGGTATAGGTGACGCTGCCGATCGTGATGGACAGAATCCGCCCACCATCGGCGCCGAAGTGGTCATTGCTGAGAATATTGCCGGTAACCGAGGTCGGCAGCGTCGGCGTGATGGTGCCGAGCAGCGCCGGATCGTTGGCCGTTGTGATGATCAGCGGTGAGCCGGGATAGGCGACATCGTTGAGGTCGGGATCGTTGGCGCCGATGCCGTTACCCACGCCGACGGCGTAGGACGTCATGCTCTTGCTTTGCAGGAAGCTTTCCCATGCAGCACGTTCCGTGCTGTTGAGACCGCCGCTACCTGTCGGCTGGCCATCGGTGAAGAAGTAGACCGAGGTACCGCCAGACGGAATCGTGGCGCCCTGGATTGCGGCCGTGGCGTTGTCGTAGTCCGTGCCGCCGTTCGTTCCCGGGAACGAATTGCTGTTGATATACGCGATCGCCTGCGCCTTGGTCATCCAAGCCGAGGACGTGGCGTTGTCCGAGAATGTCACAATCAGAACCTGATCAGCATTGCTCGTATTCAAGAGATTAATGGCTGCAGCCTTCGCCAGCGCAAGCCGCGACGAGAAACCACCCGAGCCATCCGGATCGTCATTCATGCTTCCGGAGCGATCGAAAGCCAGAATGATATTGCCAGTGCCCACTGCTGGCGACGCTTCCGCCACCGTAGCGGTTTCGCCAGCGGCAGTCGGTGCGTCATCGTTGACGGTGACCTTGAAGGATGACGTGGCCGTATCGCCGTCGCTGTCCGTCGCGGTGAAGTTGAAGGTCAGATCGATATTGTCTTCGGTTGTCGTATCCGGATGGTCGAGCTTGCCCTTGAGCGTAAAGATGTACGAACCGTCGTTCTGGTCGGACAGCGTGACGCTGAACACTTCCGCCGTACCGGCCATGCCCTTCAGCACCGTGCCGTTGTTGCTGATGACATAGGTCAGCTCAACGCCGCCCTGAGAGAGATGCTGCGAGGTCAGCGCAGCCGTCGTCGCGCTATCGAAGGTGACGGCGCGGTCGCCATTCACTGACGCGCCATTGATGCCGCCATTGACGGAGCTGTTGCCGTCATCAGCCCCCCACGAAATGCCGAGCTTGCCGCCCACGGTCAGTCGGCTGCTGTCGGTATCGACCGTCACATCGGTGATCGGCGCAAGGCCATCATGATTTCCGGCCGACAGATCGTCCTCATCGACTCGTGATGCAGCCGGGCTGCCGATGGTCGGAAGATCGTCGTTGACGGCGACCGCAAAGGTGGAGGTCGCCTTGTCGCCATCGCTGTCGGTGGCGATGAAACTGAAGGTCAGATTGAGATTATCTGCCGTGCCGTGGGTCGGATGATCGAGGCTGTCGACAAGCGTGAAGATGTATTTACCCGAACCGTCATCCGATAGCTGCACCGTGAACACGGTCGCGCCATTGGCCTTCGCCGTCAGCAGCGAATTACCCGAGCTGTAGCTATAGACCAGAGACGTACCGTCATGGGTCAGATGAAGCGCGTTAAGTGCCGTATTGGTCGCGTTCACATCGAACGTCACAGCGCGATCGCCGTTGACCGAGGCAGCACCGGTAATGCCGACATTGCCGAGATTGTTGCCGTCGTCGGCACCCCAGGAGATATTGAGTTTGCCGCCAACGGTCTTGCTGCTGTTGTCGGTATCGACGCTCGAGTCGGTGATGATCGACAGACCCGCCACATTGCCGAGTGAACTATCGTCGGCCTGGGCCGAGGCCGGGGTGCCGATCACCGGGCTATCGTCGTTCACTTCGACGGTGAAATTGCCGGCCGTGACATCGCCGTCCGAGTCGGTCGCGTTGAACTTGAACGACAGAGGCAGATTGTCCTCGCCGGACCGGTCCGCATGATCGAGATTGCGCGTCAGTGTGAAAATATATGAGCCGCTGTCGACGTCAGACAGCTTGACGTTGAAAATCTCTTCGCCATTCGCCTTCGCAGTCAGGGTCTGGCCGTCAGCACTGATCTGATAGCTCAGCGCAGCTCCGTTATGCGTCAGGTTCAGGCCAAGCAGCGTCGTGATATTCGACGCGTCGAATGTCACGGCGCGATCGCCGGCCACCGGAGCGCCGGTGATGCCGCCATTGACGACCGTATTGGAATCGTCACTGCCCCAGGAAACGTTGAGCTTTCCGCCGACGGTGCGGTTGTTGTTATCGGTGTCGATAGCACTGTCCGTGATCAGGCTGAGGCCCGCCGGATTGCCGAACGCGTCCTCATCCGCCCGAGCCGACTCGGGTGTCCCAACGGTCGCCTTGGTGTCCGCGACTGTGATCGTGAAGGTGCGATCAACCGTATCGCCATCGCCATCGATCGCATGCGCCGTGAAGGTGAGCGTCAGGCTGCTGTCGTTACCAGCGCCGACATGGTCGAGATTCTGGAACAGCGTGGCAGCGAAGGCCGGATTGACCAGACCATTCAGCGCGACGATGAACACCGGATGGTCCACAGTGTCGCCGACCTTGTAGGCGACGAGCTCTTCATCAACACCGTTGGCCGCGAGACGCACAATGTAGGCAAGCGCAACACCGTCCGAGGTCACCCCCTGCGGAACGATGGCCAGGCCGTTGGAATCCTTTGCGAATTCAAGATGGGCCGAACCACGATCATCGGCATTCCAGTCGATGCCAAGATTGCCAAACGTCGACGAGACAGCCGGCAGCCCCGTTTCCGTGAGCGCGCCGACGTCGGCATTACCGACCAGCAGCGGGACATTATCGGTGACGACAACGGTGAAATTCGAGATCGGAGTCGTATCGCCGTCGCTGTCGGTCGCGGTGAAACCGAACGAGAGATTGAGCGATGTCCCATCGCCCGTCTTGTGATCGAGATTGTCGTAGAGCTTGAACGTGTAGCTGCCGTTGCCGAGATCCGACAGTTGCACGCTGAACACGCGTGCAGCATCCGATGGCGAGGTACCGAGATTGCCGCCACCGACTCCGATATAATTGGTGCCGTCAAAACGATAGGCCGTCAGCCCGGTGCCGTCAGCCGACAGCACATAGATCAAGGCAACGCCGTTCGAAGTCAGACCGCTCGGTGCCGTACCAGCGAGCGCGGCATCGAAGGCGACAGAGCGATTGAACGCGCCGGAATTGTTGTCGTCCGCGCCCCACGAGATATTCAACGAAACGTCAGACAGAGTCTGAGTCAGGAAGGTATTGGAGAACTCGGTGCTGGTGCTTTCTGCAATCGTCTGATCGCCGATCTTGCCGATCGAAGGGGCATCGTCGTTGACCAGAACGGCGAATGACGTGGGAATGCTGTCGCCATCGCTGTCAGTCGCACGAACTGCGAAGTTCAGCGTCACATTGTCTTCGACCGAATGCAGCGGGTGATCGATGGTGCCGATCAGCGTGAAAGTGTAGGAGCCGCTGTCAACGTCCGACAGCGCGACGTGGAAGATCTCTTGCTCTCCTGCCAAGGCGATCAGCTTGGTGCCGTCGGCAGAGATTTGATAGGTGATCACGGTGCCGTTGTGGGTCAGACCCAGGGCCGACAGCGCGCTCACGTTCGACGCATCGAAAGTAACGGCGCGGTCACCATTCACCGGCAAGGCCGTGATGCCGCCATCGACGACGCTGTTGCCGTTGTCTGAGCCCCAAGAAATATTCAGCGCATGAGTGACCACGGTCGCCTGACCGGCGACATCGCCGACACCGCCTGCCACGCCGTTGGCCAAACCATCTTCATCGACGATGCCGACCGCTGCCGCCGTCAGGCTGACATTAGCAAGGAAGGTGCCGCTGTTATCGATGGCGCCCGTTTCCTTGAACGACAGCGTGTTACTGGTGCCATCGGCAACGACAGTCAGATCAATGTTCTGCATCGCGCCGGTTTGCGGCGAATAACTGCCAACCAGGGTGCCGTTCCAATACACTTCCAGATGTGCACCATACGGCCCCGTCGCTTCGCCAATCGCGAAGGACAGATGATAGGTCTGGCCGGTGGTCATGCCGCCAATGGTCTGGGACAGGGTCAGGTCGCCGGGCGAGGCTTCCAGATCCACCATGTGACCGCCATTCGGCAAGGTCGCGCCGAGATAGCCACTATTGACGCGCTCGAGACGGTCGCCGGTGATGGTCCAGCCGGTGACATTGGTGCTGTAGTTGCCCCAGCTCGCGACGCCCGACCAGTCGCCGGCGGAGAAGTCACCATTGATGATCAGATTGACCGGCGTGGTGACTGGCACCACTGGCGCGTCGTCGTTGATCGTCACCGAGAAGCTCGACGAGATCGCGTCGCCGTCGCCGTCGCGCGCCGTGAAACTGAACACCGGCGTCAGATCGTCTTCAACGCCCGAAATCGGGTGATCGAGATGACCCAGCATCGTGAAATTGTAGGAACCGTTACCCTGATCGGACAGCGTGACGGCGAACACCTTGTCGCCATCGAGACGGCCTGAACCCTGATAGGCCGTCAGCGTCGTACCATCGGTCGACAGGACATACTGCAGCGTGACGCCGTTCGACGTGAGATTCTGATTTTGAAGCGCAGCAATCGCGTTGTCCGCAAAGACGACCGAACGATCGCCATTGACCTGCGTGCCGCTGAAGCCGCCGCTCACGGAGCTGTTGCCGTCGTCTGCTCCCCACGAAATGTTCAGCGATGCCGTTGCCGTCTTGCCTTCGCCCGCCAGATCGCCCGGATTGGAAGGATAGCTGTCGCCGGCATTGCCTTCTTCATCGACGTACTGGGGCACGACTCCTTCAGCGGAGAAAGACAAGGTTTCGTCGGTGATATTGACCGTGAAACTCGCTGGAACCGTCGAGTCGCCATCGCTGTCGGTCGCAATGAAGCCAAATGTCAGCGCCTGGCTGCCTTCGGAGCTGCCCCGATGGTCCAGATTGTCCAGCAAGGTGAAGTCGTAGCTGCCATTT
Organism: Tardiphaga sp. P4_G1; assembly: GCF_056401215.1. Taxonomy (NCBI): domain Bacteria; kingdom Pseudomonadati; phylum Pseudomonadota; class Alphaproteobacteria; order Hyphomicrobiales; family Nitrobacteraceae; genus Tardiphaga; species Tardiphaga sp. P4_G1. Next base: position 454,350 of record NZ_JBFUJU010000004.1, on the reverse strand, counting down.
CCGCTGTCAGACAGTTGAACGGTGAAGATCGTGCGCGCGCTATGGCCTTCGCTAGCCGCAGTCGTCGCCGTCAATAACGTGCCACCCGCGGAGATCGTGTAGATGATCGTCACACCGTCGGAGGTCAGGCCGAGGTTCTCGAGAGCGGTTTGCGTCGCAGCGGTAAATGTGACCGAGCGATCATGCGCGCCGCCCGCAGCCGTCGGATTCTGATTGTCCGAACGCCAATCGATGTGCAGCGATACGGCGCCCGTGTCCTTCGGCGTAAACGAACCGCCGACCACCAGCAAGGAGGGCATGTCCCCGCCACCTTCGCTCGGCGGCGTTTCGCCGTTGCCTTCGCTCAGTGTGCTTGCGTCGGCCGGACCGGTCACAACCGGCACCGTATCCGCGATCACCGCATGCAGCGTGCCGTTGACCGTATCGCCATCGCTGTCCGTCGCAGTGAAGTTGAAGGCCAGATCGATGTTCTGGAACGTGGCTGAACCATTATCGTGATCCAGCGAACGATACTGGGTGACGACATAGCTGCCGCTATTGCTGGCGTCGGACAGGGTCACGACGAAGACGACGTTGTTGGCAATTCCACCTTCGCCACCCTCGCCTTCACCGCTCGGCGTGCCGCTCTGCTGTAGATCGGCGAGGCTGGTCGGCGCGGTCGCGCCTGTATAGGCAACCAGCACAGTGCCGTTTTCGAGCAGCACGTAGTGGACGGTCTCGCCATGCGACGTCAGCGTACCGATGGCCGTTGCGCCGTCGCCGGTGGCCGTCACCTGCGTGTTGGCAAACACGACCGAGCGGTCGCCCGTTGCGCCGGTGGTCGCGGATACGCCGCCATCGACATGATCGTTGTAGCGATCGGCACCCCAGGAGATTCCCAGCGAGCCCGTCTGCGTCGCCGGATTGCCGGACAGCGGATCCGTCAGCGCGGCATCGGCAGGCGTGCCGATCACTGGCGTATCGTCGTTGATGCCGATCGGAATCGTGACGGCCACAGTGTCGCCACTACCATCCGTCGCGATCACGTTGATCGAGAGATTGATCGTGTCTTCGGTACCGCCGATCGGATGATCGAGCGGACGCAACAGCGTGAAGGTATAGTTGCCCTGCAGCGATGAAGCATCCAGGGACACCGTGAAGACCTGATTGGCGGCGACATTGAAATCGCCACCGACATAGCCGATCAGCACGGGCTGGCCGTTCACGGTGGTGAAAGCGAGCTGAACGGTCTGACCATCCGAGGTCAGGCCGGCGAGCGTCGGCTGATTGAGCGAGAACGCGAAGCTGCGATTCGAACCATCGGTACCGAAATCGACATTGAGCGAACCGGTCACGGACGTCGCGGTGCCGCCCGTGTCACCGGTGCCGCCGAGATTACCTTCCGCAAAACCGTCTTCGTTCAGTGTCACCGCCGTCACGCCGCCGGGAATCGGCGACGGATTAGGCGTTCCATCGTCCAGATTGTCGAAGCCGCCGCCAGTGTCTTCGCCCGTCAGCAGCGCGAGACGCGCGCCCGAAGCACCGAGCGCGCCAACGGTCGCATCACCGAAATTCGCGCCGCCTGTCGGGCCCGTTGCACCGCCGGCTGCGGGCAGAACGGACTGATCGGTGGTGATCGGAAATGTTTGCGCGAACTGCTCGCCTGTCAGCGTGCGATCGGAGCCCATGTCGAATGCGAGATCGGTGAGCGGCTTGCCCATCGAGTCGAACACCGGATCGACAGTCACCGTCGACTGATTGTCGAACAGGATGATCAGCTTTTCACCGACCTTGACGAAGGTCAGCTTCTCGCTCGCGATATCAGCAAAATCGAGCTTGGTGTTCCCGTCGAGATGGACCGAAATCGCCTGCCCATTTTGCGGCTTCTCGAGCTTCAGGTTCTTCGGAGACGGCGGGGTCTGCGTGGTGGAACCGGCGAGCTGCGCGAGCAATACGGGAGCGTTCATGACTACAACCTCAAGCTGATCGGACCGAAAAACGTCCAAGTCCTGCGAGGGTTAAAATATTCTTAAGAACGTAGAGACGTCAATGAATACCTGTAAAATTTGAAGCGTTTTCGTTGCATTGGTTAAGTTCAAAAATGAAACAGCGTATTAATAAAGATGAACCATTCCACAGTAATACTTATTCTAGACAGTCTATTTTTGGGAATGCCCGGAAAAATCCACAAATCGCGGCGTATCTATTGTAAAAATAAGAAAGTATTCGAAAAAACGACTTATTTTATACTTGATAAGATGACTTCTCATATCGCACTGAACAACGAAATCAGCTCACAACCACAGGCACGTCCGCCAATATTGGACGGGCGCCTGAATTTGCTTTCGCGAGCCGATATCGACAGCGGCGCGAACCGCCGCGTGGTGATCGCCCTTCGCGAGTAAATTTCGAAATGGGACAGTTGCTTAAAGCGCATTCGTGTCACGGCCAGATGGCAGGGTCGCCATTTGCCGTGCGCATTCCGCGAATCTCTGGGATCGCGGACTTGTTCTCCGGACACAGACGTGAATCAGCAAGCTGCGCAGATACGCAACTCGCTATCGCAGGACTGCTATCGCAGGAGATAATTGATAGGATAAAAGTCTAGATGCGGGTAACGACGCACGCGACCGGGCTATACTTGGCCCGATACAGAAGCGCGTGCTCGCGAATGCCATCCAGCCATACGCCACGACCTGCATAGCGATATCCCTCACCCATCGGGATCAGGCGAACAGGCATCGCACGGTGCGGGGTCAGGTACAGATGGCCGGTGACGATATCACCGGGAAAGGTCACACGGCCGGAGGTCAGCTTGTAGACCCCCCCATTCTGACAATCGACGGAGAAGGCAGCGCCTGGAAGCAGGCCTTCGGCATGCGAGACAGTTGCACCGGAAGCCATTCCGGCCGCCACCAACAAACCCAACAGCGTGTGCTTGAAGCGCATCTCAATCCCCTCGTCGACCTCGCCCTGGCGCATTAAGAGCCCAAGATGCACGGAAGTACAAGATCGCGAAGCGCATAAAACGTCGATATCAGGCCGATTATCGACGTTGTGTTGTCGAACTATCTCAGAGCGCCAGCGGCAAGGAAGAGCCCCCGCCGAAGCCGTCCACCTCGGCCGCGGGCAACATGTCGGTCTCGCTCTCGTGATGCGGACGCGCGGCATAGGGCGCGGCGAACAGGCTGACGCCTTTGTGGTCGATAGCGAAAAGCGGCATGAAATGCGGCAGATCACGTGTTTCCGACAGTCGGGAGTAGCGATTGTCGAGAACCAGCCAGCGGCCATCGACACGGACGGTCAGCACCGCATGGTCCTGGCGCACCGCCATGTCGCGCACCAGCATCATCTTGATATCGGCCTCCGGCACGCCCGTTGCGACGAGCATGGCGAATTTGGCGATCGCATAATCTTCGCAATCGCCGATGCCCGCAGATAGCGTCTCAAGCGGCGAACTCCACAGATCGGCGACGCCGTGTTGCTGATAGTCTCCGACATAGCGGATCGCATAGTTGACGTCGCGATTGATCGCCTCGACGCGTGTGCGCAGACCCAACTCGGCGGCGGAACGCGTGACGGCGACAAACTTGCGCGCACCGGCGGCGCAGTTCTCACTATCAGCCTTGCAATCCTCGATCGATTTCAAGTCGGCGCGCATACGCTCTTCCACACCGCGCCATTTCGTCCATAGCAGCCCTTCAGGCGCGCGGAACGTGAACAGGCCGAACGGCTCCTCGCTGGTGGCAGGCAGGATCACGGCCGGAGACGGCGCATCGCTGATCACCTTGGCATCTGATCCCTGCGACACGTCCAAGGATGCGAGTTCGATATTACCGGGCTTTGCACGGTTCTCGCTGTCACGCTTGGCCAGCACCTGGTTGATCGTGAAGAACCGAACCGGCGGCGCGGTCATGCCCGCGATCGCCGATTCCATCACGGGGCGCTCAAGCACCGTCTTCTTCGCGCGTGACTTTGCAAATGCTCCATCGCAAGCGCTGACGCTTACAACACCGGCGAGCACGAACCCCAGCGCACGCGGGAATGCCCGCGTCTGATCGATACGCAACATGACTGACGCCCCGTTGTCCGGAGCATCGGCCGACGTCATTGCGTCGATCCCCGTCCGGATCTTGTGGCATCAGGGATAAATCGGGGGCTGCTTCAGGCCGGTTAAAACACGTCAACCTGTGCGGGTATGTCGTTGAACGCGCTCAATCGCCTACCAACGCATTCGCTCGAATTTTAGCGAAGCCTGCGTTTTAAGAGTTCGTTGACTCTGATGGACTGGGAGCAAGGTAACATACGGAGCAGCGGAGATGCTCCGTAGTGCTATCAGCGTTCACGAAACGCCTCGTCACGCAGCATGCGCGCAGGCTTCACGAGATAATCCAGCACCGACTTCTTGCCGGTCAGGACTTCCACTGTCGCTACCATGCCGGGAATGATCGGCAGCGGCTGCTCGGCAGTGCCGAGGTGGTTCTTTTCGGTGCGCACCATGACGCGGTAGAACGTCTCGCCGCGCTCATTCTTGTCACCCTTCTCGTCGGTGATGGTATCGGCGCTGATACGTTCGACCCGGCCGTGAAGCGATCCATAGACCGAAGAGTCGTAGGCGCTGAGCTTCACCACCGCTTCATGGTCCGGACGGATGAAGGCGATGTCCTGCGGACGAATGCGCCCCTCGACCAGCAGCGTATCCTCAAGCGGCACGATCTCCATCACGCTGGCGCCTGGTGCAACGACCGCACCGATGGTGGTGACGTTGAGTCTGTTAACGATGCCGTAGACCGGCGACCGCAATTCGGTGCGCCGAACGCGATCCTGCGCGGACTTGATGTTTTCGTCGAGCACCGCGAGATCGCCGCGCGATTTCGCGAGATCATCTTCCGCCGTGGAACGAAATGCCGTGGTGATATTGAGAAGTCGCGACTGCGCTTCCTTCACGGCGGCCTCCGTCTTGACCATGGTTGCCTGCACCACCGCGAGCTGGCCGCGCATGTCGGTGGCCTGCCGGTCGGACCGCAGCATCTCGATCTCGGGAACAACCTTCTGCTCATAGAGCCGGCGCGTCAGCAAGGTTTCGCGGGTCAGCAGCGTCAGCGTCTCGGAGAAGCGGGTTTCCGACGCACGGAGCTCATCGATTTCCTTTTTCTTCTGCCATTCCTGCTGCGCAATCACGTCGATGTCCTGCGCAAGCTTGCGCATATGGGCGTCGAACACGCTACGTTCGGTCTGAACCGCACGCGGTGCAAGCTTCGTGAGATCTTCCGGAAACTCGACGCTGGTCTTGCCGAAGGTCTCCGCTTCCAGTCGGATCACGCGGGCAGCCATGGCACCGCGCCGCTCGCGGATTTCGCCAAACTGCGCCGCGAAGTTGGTATCTTCGATGCGCGCCAGCGGCTGATCCTTTCTGACGATGGCGCCTTCCTGAATCAGCAATTCGCTGATGATGCCGCCTTCAAGCGATTGCACCACCTGGGTCTGGCGCGACGGCACCACCTTGCCATTGCCGCGCTTCACTTCATCCAGCACGGCGAAGTGTGCCCACAGCAGGAACACGACGAGCAGACCGGTGACGGTCATCAACAACATCCGCGCCGTGCGCGGCGTGCGCATTTCCATGGCCGCACGAACGTCGTTCGAAAATGCGAAATCAGACTGCGACATTGACAGGCCTCCCCGCGGCTTGAGGAGGCTGCGGACGCAAGCGCGTCAGGATCTGATCGGCGGGACCGTCGGCGACGATCTTGCCGTTGTCGAACACGAGAATGCGATCGACCAGCGACAGGAGCGACGGACGATGCGTCGAGACGATGATCGACATCTCACCCTTGGCGAGCGTCTTGAGGCGATCGAGGAATTCACCTTCACTGCGCACATCGAAATGCGCTGTGGGTTCGTCGAGAAACAACACGCGCGGCTTGCGGATCAGCACACGCGCGAGGCCGATCGCCTGTTTCTGGCCGCCCGACAGGCTACGGCCGCCTTCGGCAACCATCATATCGTAGCCCTGCGGATGACCGGCGATGAAGGTCTCGACGCCGGACAGCCGTGCAGCCGCGAGCACTTCCTCATCGGTCGCATCGGGACGGCCCAGCGTGATGTTGTCGCGCAGCTTGCCGTAGAACAGATCGGTGTCCTGCAGCACGAAACCGATGCCGGCGCGCAGGTCCGCCGGGTCGTATTGCCGGATATCGATGCCGTCGACCAGGATGCTGCCTTCGCTCGGCGGATAGAACGCCGTCGCCAGACGGCCGACCGTGGTCTTGCCTGAGCCGACCCGGCCGATGATGCCGATCTTCTCGCCAGGCTTCACGTGGAAAGAGATGCCGTCGAGCGCTTTGGCCGGGCTGTTCGGATAGGAAAAGCTGACATTGCGGAATTCGATGCTGCCCTTGGTGATCTCGCGGGCCACGAAGATCTTTTCCGGCGGCCGCTCGCGCTCCGTCGCCATCAGGCGATCGATCGACCGCAGGGCCGACATGGTCTGCGTCGCGCGCGTCATCACAGCCGCGATGCCCGCGATGGGACCGAGAATGCGGCCCGACAACATATTGGCCGCAACCAGCGCACCGACCGACAGCTTGCCATCGAGAATGAGGAACACGCCGACCACGACCAGCAACAGGCTGCACAGCTGCGTCGCCACGCTCGCACTGGTCATTGCCAGCGACGACCAGAACTGCACGCCTTCGCTTGAACGCGCCGTCGCGGCGACGGAACGTTCCCACACTGTCTGCACCCGGCTCTCGCCAGCAACTGCGCGAACGGTCTCGATGCCGTTCAGCGATTCGATAAGAATGCCGTGGCGCGCGGCCGATTCTGCCTGCAGGCGCTTCATCGCACGATCGAGCGGCCGCTGGATCAAGAGACCGACGAGGATCATCACAGGCAGCATCGCCAGCGGGATCCAGGCCAGCGGCCCGGCAATCACGAACAGCACTGCGATGAAGATGATCGCGAATATCATATCGGTCGCTGACACGACCGTGCCCGACGTGAAGAATTCCCGCACCGAGTCGAAGTCGCGCATCTGATTGGCGAGAATGCCGACCGAGGGCGGACGCTTGTCCATCTTCAGCGCCATCACATGTTCGAAGATGTTCGACGCCAGCACCACGTCGATCTTCTTGCCGGTCATGTCGATGATGCGGCTGCGAACCACCTTGAGCAGGAAGTCGAAAGCAATCGCCAGCGACAGGCCGACACCAAGTGCGACTAGCGACGGGATCGCGCCATTCGGGATGACGCGGTCATACACGCTCATGGTAAACAGCGGCGCGGCGAGCGCCAGCATGTTGACGATGAAAGCTGCAATGGCGACATGGCTGTAGTTGGAGCCGAACCGGCTGACGACGGACCAGAACCAGTGAGCCTTCGGCAGATCGCCGGCGGCGACAGCGCGCGGATCGCTGACGGACGCCGGACGGACGAAATAGACGAAGCCGGCATATTTCTCTTCGACGGCTTCGATCCGCTCCATGGCGATCGCACCGTCGCCGACGGGGGGTGCCAATGTCAGACGGCCACTCGCCAGATCGATGCCGCGCAGAATCCGCGTAGAACCATCGTGAAACAGAAGCACAGCAGGCAGGACCAGCGCAGGGATATCCTTGAGCGGTCGCTCGTTCAGTTCGGCCTCGAGGCCCGCCCGCTGCGCGGCACGCTCATACAGTGCCGTTGTCAGCACGCCGCGCTCGACCGGGAGACCGGCAAGGAGTGCACTGCGGCTGACAGCTCTGCCGTGGTGAGCGGCGAGATAAAGCAGGCTGTCCGTTAAGGGATCGGCATGCTGATGCTCGACCTCCGCTACGGGCGCAGTCGGCAGGTCCATTGCAATATCGAACTGGGGTGAGCGAATGTTCAATGCAGCCTCGGAAATTCCAGGCGCCTTGTATGACCCGTGCGCGGATCTACTGGCCTTACAAAATATGACTTGCCAGCTTTACAGGCGATCCTTGCGGAGCGCCTGTACTATTTCGCGGTTCAGACGAATTGCTGAACTTACGGTAAACCCGACCGCGGATTATGAATCTGCGTACTTAACTGGTTAACGGCGCCCCGCAGAAGCATCGGCCGACACGCTGCCCTGCCGGACCTGGCCCGATGTCACGAACAATGCGTTGGCGTTCGACAGATCTTGCGAGGCCCAGCGATCACCGAACAGCACGGCTTTCGGTTCCAGCGCCGGTGCGAAAGGCGAATTCCAGGTCTGGAAGGGCAGAACCGTATTAAGCGGTTCGGATCCCGGCTCCGGCGCCGTCAGCAGGATCGGCGGCAGGCGATACGGGATAAGACCGGATGCACGGCTCTCGATCGGCTCAGACTCCGGCGGCTTGCCGGTCTTCAGATAGGACAGCAGCTGTCCCATGGCCGCCAGCAACTGATAGTCGGCGAACACGGTGACGCCGCGTGCAGACACCAGCGAGACGTTGGCGTTGAAGTACTGGTTCTGCGAGTTGAGCAGATCGATCAGCGTGCGCTGGCCGAGCTCATATTCCTTGTTGTAGGCCACGAAAGTACGGCGAGCGGCTTCAACTTCACGCACCAGCGCTGCTGCACGCTCCGTCGTGATCGTCCGCGCAGCCCATGCCTTGTCGAGCGACTCCAGCGCATCACGCTGCAGGCGTGCATGGCGCTGTTGCTGCTCGATCATGCGTTCGCCAGCTTCGGCGCGCTTCCACGCATCCTGACCGCCGCGGAAGATATCCCAGCTCACAACAACCTTGCCGCTGACTTCGTCGCGGTTGCCCGGATAGGTGATCGAGTCCTTGCCGCGCAGCGCGCGGCCTTCCAGGGCGACGTTCGGAACGAATGCGCCGGCGGTCGAGTCGAAAGCGCGCTTGGCCGCATCGACATCTGCACCAGCGGCGCGGATCGTCGGATTGTACTTGAAGGCGACGTCAAGCGACTCGTTCTTGGTTGCCGGCATATCCGGCAAGCGACCGGGAAAACGCACATTGAACGGCTCAAGACCGACGGTCTTGCGATACTTGGCGCGCGCAAAATCGAGGCTGAGGCGGAAATCCGACAACACGGCCTCTGCTGCAGCCACCCGCTCTTCCGCCTGCTGGGTATCGCCCTCACCGGCGCGACCGCCAGCGAAACGCGCACGGACATTGGCGCGCAATTCGAGATGAACCTTGAGATTTTGTTCGGCCAAAGCGACCAGACGCAAATAGCGCGTCACATCGACATAGGCTTCGGCCGCATCGAGCGCGATCAGTTCGGTCCGTTCAAGCACCCGGAACGCCGCAGCATCGACGCGCGCAGCCTGACGCCAGATGTCGTTGATTGACGCAAAGCCGTCGAACACCAGCTGGCGCACCGTTACCGACGCCTCGCTGCCGTTGACATAAGAGCCATTGCCGGCCGGCGCAGGAACGATCGCCCGGTTCAACATCTCGGGGCCGGTATTCGCCTGCAGCCTGATCTGAGGCAGCAAAGTACCTTGGCTCTGGCGAAGTTCGGCTTCGGTGGCGCGGCGATTGGCAGACGCCTCGCCGACACCTGGGTTCGTCTTTACCGCCTGATTGATGGCGTCAAGAATGAAAAATGGCTCGGCTGCATGAGCGAACTTGCCGCTCGATCCCAGCAATACAACTACAAGGAAAATCTTTGCGATCTGCTTCATGGATTGAGCGCTAACAAGAAACGGAACTTGCCGCAATCCGAAAGCCACATTTTGGATCGAAAACTGACTCATTGTTGCAAGAATGCATTACCTCGTCCGGAGGCGGCACGGTCCGCTTATCCGTCACGGCACTGTCATTTTCGTCCCTGATTTCAGGTATTTATCAATACCTAACAACAGGTTAACACGATTTCGTGAGTGGCAGAACTGCCCCTAGGACGATGAATGCGCGCTGGGCGGGCCAGAGCGCGCCCAATTGTGGCAACCATCGCTATTTCGTAAAATGGAAAAAGATACGGCATGAAGGGATCGCGGTAACCCCTCACCGGCACCAATTCAGGCGAATGCACGCTGTGGGTGCATCGATTCGGGCGAGTATCGCCCGACGGCCGCTAGTTCCGCTTGTAGTCATCCTCGATGCGAACGATGTCGTCCTCGCCGAGATAGCTGCCCGTCTGCACCTCGATCAGCTCGAGCGGAATCTTGCCGGGGTTTTCCAGACGATGCGTGGCACCGAGCGGGATGTAGATCGATTCGTTCTCGTGGACGGTCTTGATCAGATCGTTGATCGTCACCTTCGCGCTGCCACGCACCACGATCCAGTGCTCGGAGCGATGGTGGTGCATCTGGAGTGACAGCCGCTCGCCGGCTTTCACCACGAGACGTTTCACCTGATAGCGCTCGCCATCCTCAAGAGCCTGCACAGATCCCCATGGGCGATGCACCTTGAGATGATCCTCGGTGACCTGCGGCGCCGTGACCTTCAGCTTCGCCACAAGCCGTTTCAAGCCGTTGGCATCCTTCTGGCGGGAGACCAGCACGGCGTCGTGCGTCGCCACCACCACGAGATCGTCAACGCCCTCCAGCGCCACCACCGGACCATCGCTGGCCACGTTGCAGTTGCGCGAGTCCTCGAACACCGCCACACCCTGCGCGGCATTGCCCTGCGCATCCTTGTCGGACAGCTCCCACACTGCGAGCCACGAGCCGACATCCGACCAGCCGCAGGACACCGGCACCACGGCCGCCTTCCTCGTCTTCTCCATCACGGCATAGTCGACAGAGATCGATTTTGCCTTCCCGAAAGCGTCCGCATCGAGCGTAAAGAAGCCGAGATCGCGGCCGGCCTTCGCCACAGCGCTGATGATGGTCTCGACACTATCGGCGTCGACACCACGATATTCATCGAGCAGCATCCCCGCCCGAAACATGAAGTTGCCGCTGTTCCAGAGATAGCCGGCCTCAATATAACCGGTTGCCGTCTGCAGGTCCGGCTTCTCGACGAATTTGGCGACGCTCTTCACCTTGTCAGAAAGCGACTGGCCTGGTGAAATATAGCCGTATTCGGTGGCTGGACGCTCCGGCTGAACGCCGAACGTCACAATGTGGCCGGCATCGGCAACCACCAGCCCAGCCCGGCACGCCGCCACGAAAGCCGGGACGTCGCGCACCACGTGATCAGCGGCAAGCGCAAGCACGACCGCGTCCTCATCGCGGGTTTGGGCGAACGCGGCACCGGCGGCAATGGCCGGGCCTGAATCGCGCCGCGCCGGCTCGAGCAAAATGTCTGCATCGAGCCCGATCTCGGCGAGTTGTTCGCGCACCATGAACCGATAGGCGGCACTCGTGATGACAATGGGACGATCGAACAAGCCAGTATCGGATACACGAATCACGGTGTCCTGAAAGGTCGAGCGCGGTCCGAACAATGGCAGAAATTGCTTCGGGCGCCCCTCACGCGACGACGGCCACAGGCGCGTACCGGCACCGCCACACATGATCAGGGGAATAATGCGCTTGCTCATCAGTCGCTCTCAACCCTTCGCGTTCAGATTACCGTAGTGGCTGCGATACCACGTCACGAATTGCCGAATCCCCTCCTCGATCGAGGTATCCGGTTTGAAGCCGACGTCACGCATCAGATCGTCCACATCGGCAAAAGTCTCAGGCACATCGCCCGGCTGCATCGGCAGCATCGTCTTGATCGCCTCAAGCCCTAGTTCCTTCTCAAGAACCGAGACCACATGCAAAAGATCCTCTGGCTTGTGGTTACCGACGTTGTAGATTCGCGCTGGCGCCTCGTCCTCGCTACCCGTCGGCACATGATCAATCAGCCGCCCGATAGCACCGACAACGTCGTCGACATAGGTGAAGTCGCGTCGCATGTTGCCGTGATTGAAGAGCTTGATCGGCTGCTTGTCGAGAATCGCCTTGGTAAACAGGAAGATCGCCATATCCGGCCGACCCCAGGGACCATAGACGGTGAAGAAACGCAGCCCGGTGGTCGGCAGGCGATAGAGATGGCTGTAGGAATGCGCCATCAACTCGTTGGCCTTCTTCGTCGCGGCATAAAGGCTGATCGGATTGTCTACCCTGTCGCTGACGGAAAACGGTTTCTTCTTGTTAGCGCCATAGACCGACGATGACGACGCATAAAGCAGATGTTCACAGCCATTGTGCCGGCATCCTTCGAGGATATTGAGAAAACCCTCGAGATTGGCATCGGCATAGGCGTGCGGCTGATCGATGGAATAGCGCACACCCGCCTGCGCAGCGAGATGAATGACAACAGGGAATTTGTATTCGCCAAACAGCGCCGAGATCGCGGGACGATCTGCCAGATTCGCTCTCACAAAGGTAAAGCGAGGCTGGCCCTCCAGCAGCTTCAGCCGCGCCTCCTTCAGCGCCGGATCGTAATAGCTGTTGACGCTATCGAGACCAACGACCGTTCGGCCTTCGGCCAGCAACTGCCGCGTCACGTGGAAACCGATGAAGCCGGCAGCACCGGTGACAAGGATGGGTTGTTCAGACATCGTGTCCCCAGACATTCGCCAGAAACCGCCATGTTGCATGACGATCCGTGTCGCATTCCATTAGCCATCCAGGCGATGATGTTGCAACACTTCGGCATCGCAGCATCCGATTGCGTCAGAAGCGCGGCCTTCGCCGCTAGCTATGCCATGAAAACAGGGTAAGAAGAGCCGCCGTGCATAACTCCGAACTATTTGTCTCATTGCGACCCAAATCTTCCCCGCAACGCATGTCTTTCCTGCGATCAATGTCATCCCGATGTCGTCATTCGAATTGATTACAACCTTCGTCGCTCTGGTTGTAGCCGCCGTTCTGTCCGCGGTTTGCATCAACGCTATTCATCCGCTGCTCATCCGCTATGCAATGGCGCGACCGAATGCCCGATCGTCCCACAAAGTGCCGACACCGCAAGGCGCCGGCATCGCGGTGATATCAGTCGCGCTGCTGGTTGCCGGGTGCTCGATTGCAAGTCTTTCCGTTTCAGCGACACCGGCGCTGTGGGTACTGTTCGGGGCAACGATCCTGATCGCGACCATCGGCGCGATTGATGATCTGCGTCCCATTTCCGTGACGCCGCGACTGCTGCTGCAAGCCGTCAGTATTGCCGCGATCCTGTTTGCTCTGCCCCCGACACTGCAGATTACACCGGACCTGCCTCTCTGGATCGAACGCGGCTTGCTGCTGCTGGCCGCACTCTGGTTCGTCAATCTCGTGAATTTCATGGATGGACTCGACTGGATCACAGTGGCCGAAGTGATTCCGATCACCACGGCGCTGGTGCTGATCGGCTTCTCCGGGCAACTGCCGTTATCGACGGCGCTCATTGCCGCTGCGCTTTGCGGCGCCACACTCGGCTTCGCGCCGTTCAATCGGCCCGTTGCGAAGATGTTTCTGGGCGACGTCGGCAGCCTCCCCATCGGGCTGTTGCTGGCCTGGTGCTTCCTGCAACTCGCCTATGCGCACCATCTGGCTGCCGCCATCCTGCTGCCGCTGTATTACCTTGCCGATGCGACCATCACCCTGCTGCGGCGGTTGGCAAAACGCGAACCGGTGTGGCTGGCCCATCGTTCGCACTTCTATCAGCGCGCGACGGACAATGGCTTCGCCGTGATCGAGGTGGTGCGAACGGTGTTCGTGCTCAATATCGGCCTGGCGGCCCTGGCCGGACTGTCGATCTATTTCCGCTCAGGCGTCGCCGACACAGCTCTGCTTGTCCTTGGCAGCATCGCCGTCGCCACGGCATTGCGGGCATTCTCGACGCCGCGCCGCTGACGCAGACTCACTGTGCCGCCGCCCGATATTCCGGCACCGCATCCTTCAGCGTCGCCACAGCGACCTCGTGTTGATCCGCCTCAATGGCTTTCCGCAAGATCGCGAGCCAGCTGTTCAGCGTCTCCAGCGGCAGTTCATTCGGGCGGGCAGCGACGATGCCGGCGATACCGATCTCGCTGGTTGGCTCCTGCTCGGCGAACAATATCTCGTTGAGCCGCTCGCCCGGTCGAACACCGGTGAACACGATATCGATGTCGTAGCCGGGCTGAAGGCCGGACAGCCGGATCATGCGGTCGGCGAGATCGACGATCTTCACCGGCTGTCCCATGCTGAGCACATAGACCGATGCATCCGCATGCTGCGCGTTCATCGCATGGGTTGCCGCGGTGACGACCAGATCGCAGGCCTCGCGGATGGTCATGAAGTAGCGCACCATATCGGGGTGCGTCACCGTCACCGGCCCACCGGCTTCGATCTGCGCCTTGAACTTCGGCACGACGGACCCATTCGACGCCAGAACATTACCGAACCGCACCGAGATTAGCCGCATGGGTGATTTGGCGTCACTGCCGCTGATGGCGTCGCCATCGAGCGCCTGGCAATACATCTCGGCAAAACGCTTGGTGAGGCCGAGCATCGACACCGGCTCGATTGCCTTGTCGGTCGAGATCATCACCATCGCATCAGCGCCCGATGCGAGCGCCGCATCGGCGACATTCACAGAACCGAAGATGTTGGTCTTGACACCCTCGCCCCAGTCACGCTCCAGGATCGGCACATGTTTCAGCGCGGCTGCGTGAAACACCGCATCCGGCTTGAAGGCGATCATCAATTGATGAATGCGCTCGCGGTCCCTGACATCGGCGATGCGGCCCTCGATCGCTGCGCTGGTGACTTTGGCCGCCAGCTTTTCCATAGCCGCATGAAGCGCCGGTTCTGAATTCTCGATAATGAGCAGCCGTGCCGCGCCGAACGTGATGACGCGGTCGCAGATCTCGTAGCCGATCGAGCCGCCACCGCCGGTCACGACGATCGCCTTGCCGCGCACGAAATTCTCCAGTCGGGCATAGTCGATCTTGACGCTCGGCCGCAGCAACAGATCCTCGACTGCCACCGGCGCCAATTGCGGCGTATCGCGGCTTTCCTCGAGCGACGGAATCCGGCTAACCGTCAGCCCGAGCTTGCGCGCACGCATCAATACCGACTCAGGTAACGCCTCTGCTTCAAACGCCGACGGCGTCATCACGATCCGTTCGATCGGGCGTTGCCGCGTGCTGAAGTCATCAACGACATTACCGAGATCATCGATGCCACCCAGGACCGGCACACCTCGGATCGCCTGTCCACGATCGGACATCGCCGGCGACAAGATGCCGACCGGCCACATGCGCTTGACGGCACCACTCTCAATACCGCGCAAGAACACCTCGGCATCGGCCGCACGACCAATCAGCAGTGCCGGCGACGCATCCATCGCGCGCGCCTGATTGCGCGTACGCGTATAACGGAAATAGCGATAGGCCAGTCGCGATCCGCTCAGAAAGAAGATCTGGATGAACCAGTAGATAATGATCGTTGTCTTGCCGAGGAAGAACGTGCCGTACACGTTCGGCGCCAGGAAGATGTAGTCGAGCACCAGAAGTGCGCCCGTCAGCACCGTGGATGCCTTGATGATATTCAGCAGGTCGGGCAGCGAAATGAAGCGCCACTTCGTCGTCGTCAGATTGAACAGGTAACAGACGAAAAAGCTGAAGACGACGAAATACGGCAGGATCTTCAGGAGCAGCGGCAGCCGATCCCACAGATTTTCGCCATCGAAACGCAGCACGAAGCTGAGAACGACCGCGGCCGCCGTGACGATGGCGTCATGCGTCGCAATCAGCCAGTTGCGGGCAGAAAACTGTGTGATGCGTGTCATGACTGTCCGCTGCGCGCGCGCTCGACCAGCGACGTCGTGCTGTGGCCTTGCAGGATATCGATCAGGATCACCTCTCCGCCGTTGGCGGCGACAACCTCATGGCCGACCACCTGCTCTCGCGTGTAATCGCCGCCTTTGACCAGCGTCGCCGGCGCGATCTGCGTAATCAGGTTCAGTGGGGTATCCTCTTCGAAAATCACGACCAGATCGACCGCTTCCAGCGCCGCAAGCACTTCTGCGCGGGCGCGTTCGTCCTGCACCGGGCGCCCCTCGCCCTTCAGACGCTTCACCGACGCGTCGCTGTTGAGGCCGACGATCAGGCGATCGCAAGTCGCGCGCGCTGCCGTCAGAACCTTTACATGACCGGGATGCAGGATATCGAAACAGCCATTGGTGAAACCGATCCGCAACTGCTGCTTGCGCCAGTCGGCCAGTTGCGCATCGAGCTCAGTCGATGCCACGATTTTCTCTTCAGCGGCCAGAAATGCATGCGGCAAAATCCGGCGACGCAGTTCGGACGGTGTGACCACCGCCGTCCCCTTCTTGCTGACAGCGACCGCTGCCGCGGCGGTTGCCGCGCGCAATGCCGCTTCCCAGTCTGCCCCGGCCGCCAGCGCTACAGCCAGCATCGCCGCCACCGTGTCGCCGGCACCCGAGACGTCGCGCACCTTGACCGGCAGCGCCGGCACATGGATGGGCTCGCCATCGCGCGGCACCAGCGTCATGCCATGCTCGCTCTGGGTCACCAGCATCGCGGCGCAGTCCGCCAGAATCATCGCTTCCTGCGCGGCGGTCGCGATGTTGATGTCGCTGTCTGCACGGCTGCGCGTTGCCTCGGCGAATTCCTTGCGGTTCGGCGTCAGCAAGGTCGCGCCGCGATAGATCGCAAAATTTGCGCTCTTGGGATCGACGATGACGCGCTTGCCGAGCTTCTTCGCCGCGTCGATGACGTTGCGGATCACCCGCGCGGTCAGCACGCCCTTGGCGTAGTCGGACAGCAGTACGATGTCGACACGCGCGAGCTGCGGCAGAATCGTATCGATCAATTGCTTCTCGATGACCGCAGACGCCGGTGTAGCCAGTTCCCAGTCGGCGCGCAGCATATGTGTTGAGAAATGCTCGGACACGAAGCGCACCTTGCGTGTCGTCGGGCGCGATGAATCCGCGACCAGCAATGTTTCGATCAGAGACTCCTGCGCGAGCGCATTCTTGAGCGTTGCACCGGCATCGTCCTCACCGACCAGACCGACAAAGATGCATTTCGCGCCGAGGGCTGCAATATTACGTGCGACATTGCCGGCGCCGCCAATATTGATCTCGCTGCGCTGGACCGCGATGACCGGCGCAGGCGCTTCCGGCGAAATCCGCGACACCTCGCCATAGACGAATTCGTCGAGCATCAGATCGCCGACGCATAGCACTGTCTGGTCGGCAATCGCGTGCGACAGGGCGTCGAAATCAAACATCACACCGGTACCTGTTGTGCCGTCAACGGAAGCGATCGGGCTGGTCGAGGAAGCCCTTCACATAATGCGAGACCGCATCTTCCAATGTTGTAAAACCGCCGTTATAGCCGGCGCCGCGCAACCGATCGACTTCGCTCTGCGTAAAGTACTGATAGCTGCCGCGAATCTGCTCGGGCATGTCGATATAGTCGATGTTCGGCCTGGTGCCGAGTGCAGTATAGGCAGCCAGCATCAGTTCCTTGAAGCTGCGTGCGGTTCCGGTGCCGACATTGAAGATGCCACTGACACTGGGCGACGCCAGCAGCCACATCATCACGCGGACGACGTCCTCGACATAGATGAAGTCGCGGCGCTGATCGCCATCGGCAATACCTTCGCGATGCGACTTGAACAGCTGGATGCCGCGGCCGGCCTTGATGTCGTCGAAGCGCCGCGCCAGCACGCTCATCATCGAGCCCTTGTGGTACTCGTTCGGCCCGAACACGTTGAAGAACTTCAGGCCGGCCCATTGCGGCGGCATCTTTTCGCCCTTGGCGACGCGCTCGGCCACCGCGAGGTCGAACAGGTGCTTGCTCCAGCCGTAGAGGTTCATCGGCCGTAGTTTTTTGAGTTCGGGAACGGTCTGCTCGTCGCGAAAGCCCTGCGCACCATCGCCATAGGTCGAAGCGGACGATGCATAAATCAGCGGCGTCGCATTGGCCGTGCACCAGTCCAGCAGGCGCATCGAGAGGCGGAAATTCGTCTCGATGACCAGATCACCGTCGGTCGCGGTGGTTTCCGAAATCGCGCCGAGATGAATGACCGCATCGAGCTTGCGGCCCTTCAGCCAGTCCATCAGCTCGGCTGGCGGCACTACATCTGCAAGTTGCCGCTTGGCAAGATTACGCCATTTTCCATCATGGCCGAGCACATCGCAGACGGCCACGTCCGCGCGGCCGGCGTCATTCAACGCGGCCACCACATTCGATCCGATAAAACCGGCTCCCCCGGTCACAAGCAGCATGAAGTCCCCGATCTCATGATTGACCCACCTTTGCCTCAACCCTGCCCCACAGGCAACTTGGGCAATGGGATGTTCGTCGCCGCCATGGGGACATGGTTGGAAACATCCCAAATGGCTTTACCTGTCCGAATGGAGCGGGTACCGACGTGAGCCGGATATAGCCCGCGGCAGAACAGCGAAGTCCTTGAAAGAATGAACGTAAATTCCCCATACCAGGGCGTGATGGTCGATCCGGACGATACCCGGCCGATCCTGATCGTGCCCTATATGTGGATCGGTGATTTCGTCCGGGGTCATACGGTCGTCCGGGTCTTGAAAGAGCGCTGGCCGAACCGGCCGGTCGATTTACTGGTGACCAGACTGGTCGCCCCGCTGGTCGACTACATGCCGGGCGTGCGCGCAGGCATCGTCTGGGACCTGCCTCGCAGCCAGCTCGCGCTCGCCAAGCAATGGGAACTGGCGGCCACCCTGCGCGCACGGAACTATGGCACCGCGCTGGTGATGCCGCGGACCTGGAAATCGGCTGTGGCACCCGCTCTGGCGGGCATCCCGGAGCGCATCGGCTTTGTCGGCGAGGCGCGCTTCGGCCTGATCAACCAGTGGCGCTGGGGCGAAAAGAAACTGCCGCGCATGATCGACAAGAAATGCGCGCTAGCGCTGCCGGACGGCACGCCACTGCCGCCGGAATGGCCGGTGCCCCAGTTCCGCGTGCCCGCCGACGAGATCGCGCGCTGGCGGCAGACCAATGGGCTGGGAACCGGTCCGGCGGTCGCGCTCGGTCCCGGCTCGGTCGGTTCCTCCAAGCGCTGGACCTATTATGCCGAGGCCGCAAAACTGCTGGTCGCGCGCGGGCTGGACGTCTGGGTCATCGGCGGCCCGGGCGAGAAGGACCTCGCCAACGAAATCATTGCCGCCGCCGGTCCCCGCGCTCGCGACCTCACCACGGGCGACCTGCGCAATGGCGTGATCGGCATGGCCGCCGCCAATGTCGCCGTGGCCAATGATTCCGGCCTGATGCATATTGCTGCGGCTGTCGGCACGCCGACCATCGGCATTTTCGGACCGACCAGCCCGCAGCTATGGGGTCCCCTCAATCCGCTGGCGGCCACCGTGCAGACCAAGACCATTGTCCCGTGCCAACCCTGCCACAGGCCGGTCTGCACCATGAACAACCACGCCTGCATGCGCGACATTCCGGCCGAAGACGTTGCCGGGATCATTCAAGGCGTGATGGCCGAGGCATCCAATAGAAGCGCGCAGATATGACGACCACGCAAACAAAGCCCGCAGCGTTTCTGGATCGCGACGGCGTTATCAATTACGACGACGGCTATATGGGCACGGCCGATCGCATCCGCTGGATGCCGAACGCGGCCAAGGCCATTCGCCGGCTCAACGATGCCGGCTATTTCGTCTTCCTGTTTTCCAACCAGTCCGGCGTCGCACGCGGTTATTTCACCGAAGACGAACTCAATACGCTGTTTAAGTGGATGCGCTCCGAACTCGCCGCACAAGGCGCCCGCATCGATGACGTCCGCTATTGCCCGCACCATCCGGCCGGATCAGTTGCGGGCTATCTGGAAGATCATCACTGGCGCAAGCCGAGCCCGGGCATGATCCTCGATCTGATGCAGCACTGGCCTGTGCAACGCAAAGGCAGTTTTGCCATCGGCGACCGCGATACGGATATCGAAGCGGCCAAGGCCGCGCATCTACCCGGCTTCCTGTTTGCCGGCGGTGACTTGGACGCGTTCGTTGCGGATATCCTGCAGGGTCAGAGCAGCCTGCGATAAACTTCCGCGATTCCGCGCGCTTCTGCATCGAGACTGAATTTGTCGAGCACACGCTGGCGTGCACGTTCACCCATGGCTGCAGGGGCATCGGGATCGCGCATCAGCGGCTCCAATGCCAGCATGAGTGCCACTGCATCGCCGGTCGGCACGAGCTTGCCGGTCACGCCCTCCTCGACCACGATCTCCGCGGCGCCCGCACGCGTTGCGACCAGCGCGGCCCCCGCCGACATCGCCTCGATCAGCGTCAGACCGAAGCCTTCATTGCGCGAAGTGAAAGCGTAGATCGTCAGGCGTTGATACCATCGCTCGACCTCTTCGATCGGCAACTCGCCGGTGATAACGATGCGCGACTGCAGACCGGCATCGGCGATCTTCTTCTTGAGGTCATTGGCAAAGCCGATCTGGTCCGGCGTGATTGCGCCGACGATGACGGCGATGAAATCGGGATAGCGCGGCAACAACTCGCACATCGTCTCGACAAACAGATCGGTGCCCTTCTGCGCGCGCACGCGGCCGAAGCAGCCGATTGCATAGCGCCCCGGTAGCTTCGCCTCGGCAAACGCCGCTCGGCGATCGATGGGCGGCGCGTAGCGGTCGGTATCCACACCATGCGTCACCACCGTCGCAGACCGTTTCAGATATGACGCGGAAATATCGCTCGTCGCGATGATGGCGTCCATCCGGCTGATCAGCCAGCGTGTGATCCAGGTATGATGGCGTTGCGCTGCCGAGGTGAAGAGCAGTTTCAGCGGCCACCCGAGCGCCTTGAGCAGAACGCCGACAATCATCTCGTTGTTGCGCCGCGCGTGCCAGATCACAGGCTTGCGGCGCAGCCACAATTTCATGAGGTCACCGATATCCATGCGCGCAATGCCGGCGGGCGCGTCGGATCCAAGCCAAGCCGCATCGAACATGTCTGCGAGTTTCGGCGCCACCATGCGATTGGTCGCCGTCACACCGGAGTAGCGCCAGTGCAGATTCGTGACGATCAGCTGCAGTTTATCGGCCGTTTTGCCCGCAATCGGCACAGGTGACTCCATTTCGCCCGATTTCCTATACGCAACATTAAGCATAGTGGCCAGTTGCCGGCCGTCGAAACCCACTCTTCATCCCGGGCGCGATAGCGTTCCCAAAACGGGAGAGTGAGTAAATCCAATGACCGTCCTTGTCACCGGCGGCGCCGGTTATATCGGAAGTCACATGGTCCATGCGCTGGTGGAAGCCGGCGAGAGCGTGGTCGTGATCGACAATTTGTCGACGGGCTTCTCAACATATCTCCCCGAGGGCGTTCCGCTGTTTATCGGCGATGTCGCTGATGAGAACCTTGTCGAGGGCGTCATTGCTGCCCATGGCATCGACGCCATCATCCATTTTGCGGGCTCTGTCGTCGTGCCGGAATCGATGCGCGACCCGCTTGCCTACTATCGCAACAACACGATGACGACACGCAACCTGCTCAGCGCGGCAGTGAAATGCGGCGTCAAAAAATTTATCTTCTCATCGACCGCTGCCGTCTACGGCAATCCCGATTTCACGCCGGTGGCAGAAGATGCCCCAACGCGTCCGCTGTCGCCTTACGGATCATCGAAGCTGATGACCGAGATCATGCTGCACGACATCGCACCGGCCTATGGCATGGAGTTTGTCGCGCTGCGTTACTTCAACGTCGCCGGCGCCGATCCGCAGGGCCGCACAGGCCTCGCCACCATGGGCGCGACGCATCTGCTCAAGATCGCCGTCGAGGCCGCCACCGGTCAGCGCAGCAAGATCGACGTATTCGGAACCGATTATCCGACGCCCGACGGAAGCTGCATCCGCGACTTCATCCACGTGAGCGATCTCGTCCAGGCCCACCGCGCCGCATTGAGCTACCTGCGCGAAGGCGGCGCATCCACAACCCTCAATTGCGGCTATGGCCGCGGCTATTCGGTGCTGGAAACCATCGAAGCCGTGCGCCGTGCATCGGGCCGAAATTTCGCGGTTCAATACGCCCCGCGCCGCGACGGCGACATCATGACCATGATCGCCGATACCACCCGAATCCGCGCGACGCTCGACTGGACGCCCCAATACGACGATCTCGAAACCATCGCCCGCCACGCGCTGGCCTGGGAAGAGAAGCTCGCCCGCGAGCGCCATGGCATCGAACTGATGGCGAAATCGGCCTGAGTAGTTAGATCAGCGCCGGCACTGCGTCGGCGTCTCGCCGAAACGCCGACGAAATCGCTGATTGAAGTATGAGATCTCGTTGAAGCCACTGGCTAGCGCGATTTCACTGATCTTCAGCCGATCACCCTGCTCGCTCGTCAGCAAACGCATTGCATGTTGCAGACGGCGCTCCAGAAGGCGTTCGGTGAAACTCGATCCGGTATCTTGCAGAAGGTCCTGGAGATAGCGCGGCGACAAATCCAACCGACGCGCGACCTGCCCCACTGAAAAATCCGGATCGGCGAAATGGCGGTCGATCTCAGCAATAATCTCCTGCGTTCGTGACGCGCGCAGACCGCGCATCGAAGCGAGTTGCGCGGCGTCACCGCGCGCGCCAAGCGCCAGCGCAGTCAGATCCAGGAGGGTCGTGCTGATATGGCTGTCGAGCTCCGAATCATGCGGCTCGCGCAAGAGATCGACAGAGATTTCGATGTAGCGCCGCAAATGGGCCACGACTGCGCGCCGTTCGTCGAGCGGCTGGATCAGGAGATCGTCGACATTGCCAATGAGGGGCAACAGGCGCTCCCTACTGACAGTCAGCGTCGTCGACGAAAAATTCGCATCCGACCGCAAATCGGCCGGACGTCCGTTTGTACCAATAAATGCGCGGTCAGACGACAAGGCCGTCTCGCGCCCCACCTGATCGACAACCAGCGTCCCCTCGCCTCGATGAAACATCAAACAGAAATCATCGTCCGGTCCGCGCGAGATTGCCGTTCTGGATCGCCGGATTCGACTGAACGTGCCGCCGAACCGGGTGACCCGCACATTCGAATAATCTGCCCAGTGCACGAACGCCGAGAACGGCCGATCTTCAGCACGTGTGATGTCCACGCAGCAGGTGAGCGCTTCCATGTTTTCGCACCACAGCGCGAATTTCTGGTGATCCGGTAATTCCGGACCAAACCCATCTGAGACGAAACTGGCTTGATGCATACGTCCAACTCGCTTCCGACCATTAGTGTAGCAGCACCAGACGATCTCATCACGCACGAATGCTCGTCAATGCAAAACGGAATCCTGCGACCGTATTGGTGTAGTGCGCATATGTGCTGTTGCGACAACGCCACATCGACGCGAAGTTTAGTGGCAGTGCGCGAGAACTAAAATCTGCTACGCGCATGAACAAGACCTCTCCGCCAGCCCTGTCATTGTGCACGTGGAAGCCGCGAGTCCCGGCATCATTCGCAGATGCCTTGGCTCGACGACACTTCACATGCGATCGCCGATGACGGCGATGCATCGGAAATCACTTGCCGCGCGCAAGAAACTGAGGGGCCTGATCATGAAGAGAGTATTCGCTGGCGCAGCACTGCTTATCGGTGCAGCCGTTCCTGCCGTTGCGGCCGACATGCCCTATCCGGTGAAGGCGCCAGTCGCGCCCGTCCAGGTGTTCTCCTGGACCGGCTTCTATGTCGGCGCCAATGTCGGTTTCGGCGGCGACAAGTTCGACTATCCGTTCCAGGCTACACAGCGGCAGTTGCAGGCCGAGGCAGCCGCGCTCGTTGCCAGCACCAACGGCAATTTCAGCCTGACCTCGAGCGGTTTCTTCGGCGGTGGACAGGCTGGCTACAACTATCAATACAACGGCGGCTTCGTCGTCGGCATCGAGACTGACTTCCAGTGGTCCGGCATCAAGGGCCGCTTCGAGGGCAATCAGACGCTGAACAATAACGGCGTGACCACGTCCGCAGCATTCGGCACCGGCTCCGAAGTCGAATGGTTCGGCACGATTCGCGGCCGGCTCGGCTATGCATGGGACCGCGTGTTCCTGTACGGCACCGGCGGCGGCGCCTATGGCCGGGTCAACACCAACGGGAACTTTACTCTGACCGGCCCGAATGGTGTGCTCGGCCAGGTTGCGGCGGTGTCAGCCGGCCAGACACAGTGGGGCTGGACCGCCGGCGCGGGCCTCGAATACGCATTCGCCCCGCAGTGGTCGTTCAAGACCGAATATCTCTATGTGGATCTCGGCCGGAGCACGCTGTTCTCCACCGCCGTCAACGACGTCGCCAATGGTTTCTCCTCCAACTCCAGCATCGCGGTCGATACCAGGTTCCACACCATGAAAGCGGGTGTGAATTACCGGTTCTGATCGGGTTACACCCCGCCAACCGGAAGCACGGCGCGTACCCGTCGCGTGCCGTGCTTTTCGAGAGATTCCGGGACAAAATCAACCCGAATCCGGCGGCAGATGCCGCCGGGCCAACGGGTTAACAAAGTCTTGGCAAGCCCGATTTTGGCTTGAAAAACCGCGATTTAACGGGCAATCAGGCGGCTGTTTCGCAAGCTGACCCTGACGCCTCGGCAAATCCCTGCCCGGCGCCGTCGCTGGACCGCGGATGGCCAAGATTACTCGCAAAGTCACTGACGATCCTTACGGCGCCTGGGCGCTGATCCGCCGCTTGGTCGCCGAACAGGCGGTCACCTATTGGCGGCGCTACCTCTTAGCCTTCCTGCTGATGGCCGTCTCCGCCGCCACCACCGCGGGCGCCGCCTACATGCTCGGCGAGGTCATCAACCAGGCCTATGTGGACAAGAGCATCGAGCGGATCGCGCTGTTCTCGGGTTTCGTGGTGGTGATCTTTCTGATCAAGGGCGCCTCGACCTACGGCCATACCGTCATTCTCTCGAAGATCTCCAACGCCATCGTCGCGAACAATCAGCGCCGGCTTTTTGCCAAGCTGATGAACGAGAGTATCGGTTTTTTCTCGGAGCGACATTCGTCGGAATTCCTGCAGCGGCTCACCGCCGGCGCCAATTCGGTGACCCAGGTGCTCAGCCTGCTGATCAACGCCGTCGGCCGCGATCTGCTGTCGCTGATCGCGCTAGTCGGCGTGATGGTGATGCAGGATCCCTATATGGCGCTGTTCGGTTTCCTGGTCGCGCCGCCCGCGATGCTGGTGCTGCGCAAGCTGGTCCGCCGCATCAAGGGGCTCGCCCGCAACCAGTTCACCGGCACCACCGAGATTCTGGAAGTGATGCAGGAATCGCTGCAGGGCATCCGCACGGTGAAGGCCTTCACGCTCGAACAGACCATGCAGCAACGCATGGAAGCGAGCATCACGGCCGTCGAGCAGAACGCCAACAAGATGGCGCGTGTTTCCAGCCGCTCCAGCCCACTGATGGAAACCCTCGGCGGCTTCGCCATCGCGGCGTCGCTGATGTATGGCGGTTATCGCGTGGTGGCGATGGGCGCGACACCCGGGCAATTCTTTTCCTTTGTCACCGCCTTCCTGCTGGCCTATGAGCCGGCGAAGCGGCTGGCGCGGCTGAACATCGATCTCAACAGTCAGATCATTGGCGCGCATACACTGCTGGAGATCGTGGACAGTCCGGCTTCCGAGCCGAATGACGACCACAAGCCGGCGCTCAAACTGACCGATGCGCGCGTCGAGCTGCATGACGTGACGTTCCGCTATCGCCCCAACGAGGTCGTGCTCAACCGCATGAGCTTCGTCGCCGAGCCCGGCAAGGTTACCGCGCTAGTCGGTCCGTCCGGCGGCGGCAAGTCCACGGTGCTGGCACTGCTACTGCGACTCTACGAAGTCAGCGAAGGCGACATCACCATCGACGGCCAGTCGATCGGCCAGGTGTCACGGCGCTCGCTGCGTGGCCAGACGGCCTATGTCGGCCAGGACGTCTATCTGTTCCGCGGCACGATCCGCGAGAACATCGCCTTCGGCAAACCGGGCGCCACGGAAGACGAGATCGTCGCGGCAGCCAAGGCCGCCTGCGCGCATGATTTCATCATGGGCTTCCCGCTCGGATACGAGACGCCGGTCGGCGAGCATGGCGCACAACTCTCCGGCGGCCAGCGCCAACGCATCGCCATTGCGCGCGCGCTGGTGAAGAACGCGCCGGTCATCCTGCTGGATGAAGCTACCGCAGCGCTGGATTCCGAATCCGAAAAATCGGTGCAGGAAGCCATCGAGCATCTCTGCCAGAATCGTACCACGATCGTCATTGCGCATCGCCTGCACACCATCATGCATGCCGACGCCATTCTTGTGGTCGAGGGTGGCGAGATCGTCGAGCGCGGCCGCCACGACGACCTGCTGCGCCGTGGCGGACGCTACGCGTCGTTCTTCCGCTTGCAACATCGTGATGCTTCGCCGCTGGCACCGCTTCATGCGTCCGCGTAAGACTTGCTTCTGTTTTCTGCCGCGCAAGCGCGGCATCCGTTTTGATCCCAGCCTTCACAACCAGCCCGAGAGCCGTCCATGACCGCATCGTTCGTTATCGCCCCTCCGCCGCAGGCCGCCATCGCCGTTCAGGGCGAGACTTCGAAATTCCCGGTGCGCCGTGTCTGGTGCGTGGGACGCAACTATCTCGAGCACATCCGCGAACTCGGCAATGATGAACGCAACCCTCCCTTCTTCTTCGCCAAGCACGCCGATATGATCGTACCGGATGGCAGCGAGATCCCCTACCCGACACTGACCAAGGACATGCAGCACGAGGTCGAACTCGTTGTCGCGCTGAAGAGCGGCGGCCTCAACATCTCGCCGGAAAAGGCACTCGATCACGTCTGGGGCTATGGCGTCAGCGTCGATCTCACCCGCCGCGACCTCCAGACCATCTCGCGCAAGAAAGAGCAGCCCTGGGAAATCGGCAAGTCGTTCGACATGTCGGCGCCGTCAGGCGCGCTCGTCCCCGCTTCGAAGGTCGGCCACCCCTCCAAGGGTAAGATCTGGCTCTCGGTGAACGGTACCGAACGCCAGAAGGGCGACCTGTCCGAGATGATCTGGAACATCGCCGAGATCATTTCCAAGCTCTCGCTGCAGGTCGAACTCGGCGCCGGCGACGTCATCCTGACCGGCACCCCTGCCGGCGTGGCGGCGCTTCAGCCGGGCGACAAGGTCGAATGCGGCGTCGATGGCATCGGCACCTTGAAGTTCGAAATCACCAAACCCAAGTAAGTCAGGCACGCCTTTACTGCGAAAGGCCGCGCGTCACGCGCGGCCTTTTTCGTTTCAGCGCTCGTCAGGGAAACCGCTCATGCCTCTCGAACTCGGTCTCGATACATTTGGCGACGTCACACGCGGTGCGGACGGCGAGATGCTGTCGCACGCACAGGTGATCCGTAACGTCATCGATGAAGCGGTGCTGGCCGACCAGCTTGGTGTCGATTTCTTCGGTGTCGGCGAGCATCACCGCGCCGACTTCGCCGTATCCGCGCCCGAAGTCGTGCTCGCGGCCATCGCCGCACGCACCAAGCGTATTCGCCTCGGATCCGCCGTGACCGTGCTGAGCTCCGACGATCCGATCCGCGTTTTCCAGCGCTTTGCCACCGTGGATGCCGCATCGAACGGCCGCGCCGAGGTCATCCTCGGCCGCGGCTCGTTCACCGAATCCTTCCCGCTGTTCGGCTTCAAGCTCGACCAGTACGAGACGCTGTTCGAGGACAAGCTCGATCTGTTCGCAGCGCTGGCGTCCGAGTCGGAAGTGACCTGGAGCGGCACGACCCGCCCGCCGCTCACCAATCAGCGCGTCTATCCGCCCGTCGAGACCGGCACGCTCAAGACCTGGATTGGCGTCGGCGGCAGTCCTGAGTCAGTCGTTCGCGCGGTGCGCTATGACATGCCTCTGATGCTGGCGATCATCGGCGGCGAGCCGGAGCGGTTCAAACCCTATGTCGATCTCTATCATCGCGCCTACGCACAGATTGATCGACCGGTGAAGCCGATCGGCGTGCATTCGCCGGGCTATGTCGCCGCCAGCGACGAGCAGGCGCGCGAAGAACTGTGGTCCGACTACAAAGCAATGCGCGATCGCATCGGCAAGGAGCGCGGCTGGCCACCGATGCAGCGCCGCGAATTCGATCAGGAAGCCGAACACGGCTCGCTCTATGTCGGATCCCCAGAGACAGTCGCGAAGAAGATCGCGAAGACAGCGAAAGCCCTCGGCATCTCGCGCTTCGACCTGAAATACAGCGCCGGCCCGCTACCGCACGAAAAGCTGATGACATGCATCCAGCTGTATGGACGCGAGGTTATTCCAATGGTGCGGGAGATGTTGGGCTGAGGTGAAACGGGGTCTCCTCAGCCGTCATTGCGAGGAGCCCCTGCGACGATGCAATCCAGTCTTCTTTCGTTTGTGGAAACGAAGAACTGGAATGCCGCGGCACAATGACGGTTGATGGGTTAGTGCTAATAGCGAGCTCGCAGTCGGATCAGCGAAGCGACATCCGGGGTCGGCGTTTCAGAGATCTCGACAGCCCCGCATATCGTTTGGCTCATGCTGGCTACAACTCAGGCGGGCTACGGCTGTCGTGTTGCCAAAACGAAGAACGTGTACTACAATTATATTCAACCTTAAGTTTTTAGGCATTGTGTAGTCAAGGAGGCGCCCGATGGGCTCCAAGTTGAAATGTGCCTTGTGCTGTGCAGTACTGATGGCGATCGGCGGCAATGCTTCCGCCGCCGATATGCTGGTCAAGACCCCTCTGTATGCCAGCGTGTGGATCAATCCGATCCTGATCGCCAATACGCAGGTCGGCTTGGGGATCGTGGGACATCGCGTTGACTATTACGAGACCACGCCGACAATTCCGCGATTTAGCAGTGAACATGGCTGGCTACCCGGTCTTCAACTTGGGCTGTCTGCCATGGGGTCGATGGGCGATGTGACAAACATCTACGTCATGGGCGCGTTTACATGGATCCAAGGACGGACCGAGTACGGGGCATCGGGCGGTCCCGTGATCGCGGATCGCAGCGGCGCCGATATCAGGACTTTGGACATTCGACTCGGAAAGGGCTTCGACGTCGCAGCCAATTGGACGGTCACCCCCTATCTCGGAGCAGGCTATCGCAGCTGGGACCGCGACCTTAGCAACAGATCTGGACCATTCGGATATAGCGAACTTTACGAGCACGGCTATGTCGGCGGAGGCTTGCTGGTTCAGTGGGCTGCGACCGATCGGATAGTTCTGTCTGCCTCCGGTTTGGTCGGGACGACACTCGCCCCGAAAATGGCGACTTCGTTCAACGGTGGCGCGCTGATCGATCCGTTGACCTATGACCTCGGCAGTTCGGCCGTCTACATGGCTGGGCTCTCAGCGGACTACGCCATCACGCGAGAATGGCATGCCAACGCCGGCGTCGACTTTCTGAGCTTTCGATATGGCGCGTCGGCCGTGGCACTCGACGGCTCGCTGGAACCAGATAGCCGGACGTCTAACTGGACCCTGAAGGCCGGCTTTGGCTACAGCTTCTATAAATCACCAGCGATCGCAGCGAACTACTGACTGTCGGAACCTGCAAACGAAGGAAGTGCGTAGCCGGATGAGCGCAGCGACATCCGGTGCAAGATAACTCCGTCCTCATTGTGAGGAGCGCGCTCTTCGCACGCGTCCATGATGCGTTTGTCTCCATCCTTCGAGACGCGGTCCAAGACGACCGCTCCTCAGGATGAGGGCCCAAGCTTGTATCGAACATCAACAAAAAGCCCCGGATCGCTCCGGGGCTTTTCTTATTCAGTTCGTCACGCCGAACTCAGTAGCGGTAGTGATCCGACTTGAACGGGCCTTCCTGCTTCACGCCGATATAGTCGGCCTGGTCCTTGCGCAGCTTGGTCAGGTTCACGCCGATCTTGGCGAGATGCAGCATCGCCACCTTCTCGTCGAGCGACTTCGGCAGCACATAGACTTCCTTCTTGTACTTGCCGTCCTTGTTGTTGGCATAGAGTTCGATCTGCGCCAGCGTCTGGTTGGTGAAGGATGCCGACATCACGAAGGACGGGTGACCCATGGCATTGCCGAGGTTCACGAGGCGGCCTTCCGACAGCATGATGATGCGGTGACCGTCGGGGAACGTGATTTCGTCGACCTGCGGCTTGATGTTGTCCCACTTCAGGTTCTTCAGCGACGCGATCTGGATCTCGTTATCGAAGTGACCGATGTTACAGACGATGGCACGATCCTTCATCGCGCGCATATGCTCGATGGTGATGATGTCCTTGTTGCCGGTCGCGGTGACGAAGATGTCGGCCTGGGGCGCGGCATCTTCCATCGTAACGACCTGGTAGCCTTCCATCGCCGCCTGCAGCGCGCAGATCGGATCGACTTCGGAGACCATCACGCGGCAGCCAGCCTGGCGCAGCGAAGCGGCCGAGCCCTTGCCGACGTCGCCGAAGCCGGCGACCATCGCGACCTTACCCGACATCATCACGTCGGTGCCGCGGCGAATGCCGTCGACCAGCGATTCACGGCAGCCATAGAGGTTGTCGAACTTCGACTTGGTGACGGAGTCGTTGACGTTGATCGCGGGCCACAGCAGCGTGCCAGCCTTCTGCATGTCGTACAGGCGATGCACGCCCGTGGTCGTCTCTTCCGAGACGCCCTTGATGCTCTCGGCAATCGCCTTGAAATAGCCCTTCGGCTTTTCCTTGAGCTGCTTCTTGAGCAGCGCGAAGAACACTTCCTCTTCTTCCGAAGCGGGCTTGTCCAGGAACGCCGTGTCGCCGTTCTCTGCCTTGAGGCCGAGATGGACATACATGGTGGCGTCGCCGCCGTCATCGAGGATCATGTTGGGGTGACCGCCGCCATGCCAGTCGAACAGTTTTGCGGTGTAGTCCCAGTATTCGGTCAGGGTTTCACCCTTGATGGCGAACACCGGAATGCCGGCAGCGGCGATCGCGGCTGCGGCGTGATCCTGGGTCGAATAGATATTGCACGAGACCCAGCGGATGTCGGCGCCGAGTGCCTTCAGCGTCTCGATCAGCACGCCGGTCTGGATGGTCATGTGCAGCGAGCCGGCGATGCGGGCGCCCTTCAGCACCTG
Organism: Tardiphaga sp. P4_G1; assembly: GCF_056401215.1. Taxonomy (NCBI): domain Bacteria; kingdom Pseudomonadati; phylum Pseudomonadota; class Alphaproteobacteria; order Hyphomicrobiales; family Nitrobacteraceae; genus Tardiphaga; species Tardiphaga sp. P4_G1. The sequence goes on along the minus strand of NZ_JBFUJU010000004.1, from coordinate 423,477 downwards.
CTTCGGGCCGTATTCCTCGCGGGTGGCCATCAAGCCGGGCATCTCGGTCTCGGCGATCGAGAGCTCCTTGCGGCCGAAGGCGGCTAGGTTGATGTCTTTGACGATGTAGTCGGTGAAACCGTTGGGGGCGGTCATATTTGAATCCTTGTTCCTATAGTGCGAGAGGTTCTCGCGGACGCTCATAATTGCGCCCTCTCCCCTCGCGGGAGAGGGCTGCACAGACGGTCACGACATACTCGGTTCGGAGAGGGGGCTGGTCGTGGGCCCTCTCCCGCCTTCGCTTCGCGAAGGCACCCTCTCCCGCTGCGCAAAGCTTCGCCGGGGGAGAGGGAAAGTAAGATCAGACGTTGCGCTTCAGCGCATCGACGAGGTCGGTCTTCTCCCAGGAGAAGCCGCCGTCGGCATCCGGCGTGCGACCGAAATGACCGTAGGCCGACGTGCGGGCGTAGATCGGCTTGTTAAGGTCGAGATGCTTGCGGATGCCGCGCGGCGTCAGATCCATCGCGGCAGCAACGGCCTTCTCGATGGCATCGTCAGCGACCTTGCCGGTGCCGTGGGTATCGACATAGATCGACAGCGGGCGCGCTACGCCGATGGCGTAAGCGAGCTGCAGCGTCGCCTTGTCGGCGAGGCCTGCGGCGACGATGTTCTTGGCGACGTAACGCGCAGCGTAAGCGGCCGAACGGTCCACCTTGGTGGAGTCCTTACCCGAGAATGCACCGCCACCATGCGGGGCTGCGCCGCCGTAGGTGTCGACGATGATCTTGCGGCCGGTGAGACCTGCGTCGCCATCGGGACCGCCGATGAAGAACTTGCCGGTTGGGTTGATGTGCCAGATCGTCTTGTCGCTGATCCAGCCATCCGGCAGCGCCTTGCGGACATAGGGCTCGACGCGTTCGCGCACCTGGTTCGAGGTCATGTCCTCGACGAGATGCTGATGCGAGACGACGATTTCGCGCACGCCAACCGGCTTACCGTTTTCGTACTGCACGGTGACCTGGCTCTTGGAGTCCGGACCGAGCACCTTTTCGGTACCGGCATGACGGGCTTCCGAGATCAGGCGCAGGATCTTGTGCGCGTAGAAGATCGGTGCCGGCATCAGCTCGGGCGTTTCGTTGGTAGCGTAACCGAACATGATGCCCTGGTCGCCAGCGCCTTCTTCGGCATTGGTCGGCTGCTTGGCATCGACGCCCTGTGCGATATCGGCCGACTGCGGATGCAGCAGAATCTCGACGTCGGCGGTCTTCCAGTGGAAACCGTCCTGCTCGTAGCCGATGTCCTTGATGGCAGCGCGAACGACGGCTTCGATGTGGTCGTTGGTGACGGTGGATGGACCGCGGGTCTCGCCGGCGATCACAACCTTGTTGGTGGTGGCGAGGGTTTCGCAGGCAGCGCGAATATCCCAAGGATCAATGCCCGCCTTCGGGCCTTCGCGGAAGAACAGATCGACGATCTCGTCGGAGATACGGTCGCAGACCTTGTCGGGATGGCCTTCGGAAACCGATTCACTGGTGAAGAGATAAGACGCGCGCATCAACTGGTCCTCTAGGTTGCGCCGGAGCCCGGCAGCCTTTGTCACATTGTTCCAGAAATGTCAGTCGCGACGCCGCGAGATGACGTAGGATTCGTCGTAGAACCAGAGACCGTTGTGCTTGCGCAAAACTTCTCGGGTGGCATCCAGGTAACGGCCGCTCTCCGTCACTTCCGTCAAACGGTCATCCTCGATTTGAGCCACGTAAACCGCCGCGTTCCACGCTGCAAAAGCCGTCGAAGTTCCGATTGATCCGGTCACCTCGTTCGGCAGCGCCTCCATGGCGTAGCGAAAGATCGACCGCTGGTCGGAATAGGCATTGAAGTTCAGATCGCGGCCGGCTGAGCCCAGCTCGTATTTCACTGCGCGCAATAGCTCATGACGGCTCACGGCGAAAGGGTTTTCTTTGGGCCAGACGGCTTGGACGATCTCCATACCGGGGTCCTGCCCATGCGAGTGGATACCGATCAGTCGCCCACCTGCCCGCAGGGCCCGGGCCAGCGGCGCCATAATCCGTTTGGCCCGAAATTGCACCGAAGACTTCGCCCGATAGGGCTGGGAGGCGATAATCAGGTCAAAATTGGCCTCCGTGCGCCCTGCGCGGGGGATAATAGAATCCAGCAGGAACCGGTGATCCTCGCGATAAACCACCAGCGCCACGGGCCGTTCATAGGTCGGCATGCCTGATCGGGGGTTGATGCTGGCCCGCCAGTTGTCCTCAAGAAAAGCTCCAAGTCCGGCGATCTGGTCGGCGAATTCGCCGGACGAAGCCCCCCGCAGCGGAACTTCGTGCCAGATCATGGCGGCTGCGGCGGCCGGCGATGCCGGGGTCAGTGTGGGCGCCTCGGCATAGTGCATGTTGGTCAGCACGAAGACCGTGGCTGGATGTTCGAACAGCCGATCGGGCACCTTATCCAGGGTCAGCCGGACGTCCTCGAGACTGAGCTCCTTGCCGGCGATATAGAATGGCATATGCGGGAAACGGCCGTGCATCGAGCGCATCACCCGCGCCAGCACCGTACCGTCACCGACGCCCGCATCGAACACCCGCAGCGCTGGCGGGCGCGGATGGATGCTGGCCAATTCGAGCCCGACGCGATCGGCAATCACCCGCTTTTCCGAGCAGGTATGGACAAACAGCAGGTATTTCTGACGGTTCTCGAAGAAGCGGAAATTGCTGCGCGGATCACGCCGTTCGATCGGCGGCTCGAGCCCGCGTGGCGGCGGCACGCCCTCCGGCATCGACTGGGCGATGAAGGCCTGAATCCGCTCCAGCGTATCGATGGTGATGCGTTTTCCCTCACGCAGGCGATTCACCAGCTTGCCGTCGTTGACGGCCCGGCGACCGAAGGTCGACTCCGCCATCTCCGCCTGTCGGCAGAAATCCGAGATGATTCCGAGGATCTGATCGTTCTTCATGTGCGGGGATGTGACCGGAAGTGGGCAGAATTATGCTTGGCCCACTCTTTAGCACAGTCTGCCCACAGATGAAATGCCCCCTTCGATCCGCCTGCCGTCGTGTGAAAGTCGCGCGCTTCTGCTAGGATGTGCCAAGTTCAAATTCTCGCCTCTCGATCACTCAAAACGGGCTTTCTCCATGCGCATTGCGATGATCGGCACCGGTTACGTCGGCCTTGTGTCCGGCGCCTGCTTCGCCGATTTCGGCCATAACGTGATCTGCGTGGACAAGGACAGCAGCAAGATCGACGCCCTGCTCCGTGGCGAGATCCCGATCTTCGAGCCCGGCCTGGACGCGCTGGTCGCCAGCAATGTGAAAAGCGGCCGGCTCGGCTTCAGTCTCGACCTCAGTGAAGCCGTGAAGATGGCGGATGCCGTGTTCATCGCGGTTGGAACCCCGTCCCGCCGTGGTGATGGCCACGCCGATCTCAGCTACGTGCATGCCGCCGCGCGCGAGATCGCCGCCAACCTGCGCGATTTTACCGTGGTGATCACCAAGTCGACCGTGCCGGTCGGCACCGGCGACGATGTGGAACGTATCATCAGGGAAACCAATCCCGACGCCGACGTCGCCGTGGCGTCAAACCCGGAATTCCTGCGCGAGGGCGCCGCGATCCGCGACTTCAAGCATCCCGACCGCATCGTTGTCGGGACCGACGACGAGCGCGCGCGCACGGTGATCTCGGAGATCTATCGCCCGCTTTATCTCAATCAGGCGCCCATCATGTATACGGGTCGGCGCACGGCCGAGCTGATCAAATACGCCGCCAACGCGTTCCTCGCGACCAAGATCACCTTCATCAATGAAATCGCTGACCTGGCGGAGCGGACCGGCGCGGATGTCCAGGACGTCGCGCGTGGCATCGGTCTCGATAACCGCATTGGCGCGAAGTTCCTGCATGCAGGTCCCGGCTTCGGTGGCTCGTGTTTTCCGAAGGATACCCGCGCACTGGTGAAGACCGGTCAGGACTACGACGCGCCGTTGCGGATCGTCGAGGCCGTCCTCACCGTCAACGATAACCGCAAGCGCGCCATGGCCCGGAAGGTGTCTGCCGCGCTTGGCGGCAATCTGCGCGGCAAGACCGTCGGCGTGCTCGGACTGACATTCAAGCCCAATACCGACGACATGCGCGAGGCGCCGTCGATCCCCTTGATCACCGCGCTTCAGGATCTCGGCGCGACCGTGCAGGCCTACGATCCCGTCGGCATGGAACAGGCCAGGCACGAACTGCCGGATATCACCTATTGCGACGATGCCTATGCATGCGCGACTGGCGCCGACGCGCTGGTGATTGTGACCGAATGGGAACAGTTCCGCGCACTCGACCTCGCGCAAGTGAAGCAGAAGATGAAGCAGCCGGTCATCGTGGACCTGCGCAACATCTACCGTCCCGAGGAGATGGAGAAGGCCGGCTTCACCTATGAAAGCGTGGGCCGCGGCAAGTCCTGAGAGCTCATCGTCAGGAGACTAAATGCAAATGCCCGGCAAAAGCCGGGCATTTTTGTTGGCGAGCCGCCGGTCAGGCGACAGCGGGCTTACTTGCCCCACAACTCGTTCGCGACATCGACCGCGAGCTTGAGCTTCGCCCACTGCTCATCCTCGCTGAGGATGTTGCCTTCCTCGGTGGAGGCGAAGCCGCATTGCGGCGACACGGCCAGCTGCTCGAGCGGCGCGAACTTCGAAGCCTCTTGCAGGCGCGCCTTGATGTCTTCCTTCTTCTCGAGCTCACCGAACTTCGAGGTGATGACACCGACCACGACGACCTTGTTGCCCTTGGGCAGGAAGCGCAGCGGTTCGAAGCCGCCGGCACGGTCCGAATCGTATTCGAGGAAGTAGCCGTCGTAATTGGTACCAGCGAGCAGCGTTTCAGCCACTGGCTCGTAGCCGCCCGACGAAATCCAGGTGGAGCGGAAGTTGCCGCGGCAGACATGCGTGGTGATCACCATATCCGCAGGACGCTCGGCGATCGCGTAATTGATGATGCGCGAATAGATCTGCTGCAGATTGTCGGCATCCTCGCCGCGCGCGCGGACCTTGTTCAGTTCATCTTCCGAGCAGAGATAGGCCCAGACCGTGTCGTCGAACTGCAGGTAGCGGCAGCCGGCGTCGTAGAACGCCTTCACCGCCTTGCGATAGGCCTTGGCGAGATCCTCGAAGAACACTTCGATATCCGGATAGACCTCCTTCGAGATCGCCTTGCGACCGCCGCGGAAATGCAGAACTGCCGGCGACGGGATGGTCATTTTCGCGGTGACGCCCGCGGTGTCGCAATGCTTCTTCAGAAACTTGAAGTGCGCCAGCATCGGATGATCGTCGGGGAAATCGACCTTGCCGATCACGCGCACCGAGTCATGACGGGTCTCGACGCCGGTGAACTGGATGCCGGTGTCGGGATGATAGAGTTCGCAGCCGGTCAGCTTGGCGAGGAAATCGAAGTGCCACCACGAACGACGGAACTCGCCGTCGGTGGCGAGCTTGAGGCCGGTCGAGGCCTGGCGATGCACGACCTTCTCGATCTCGATGTCTTCGACCTTGCGCAGATCGTCGGCCGAAATCTCGCCCTTCTCCAGCTTGGCGCGCGCTTCCTTGATCGATGCGGGCCGCAACAGGCTGCCGACTTCGTCGGCACGGAACGGGGCTTTGGTTCTCTGCATAGTCGTTACTCCAGAATGCTCGGTTTGCAGATCAGCCGGGTGTGCCGGCCGTGTGTTTGTTCTTGCTGCCGGCAGCGCCGGCGACGCCGAGGAAATGCTCCAGCACCGCAGGATCGGATTTCAACGCTGCACTCGTCGCATCATGCACGATGGTGCCGCGTTCCAATATCACGACACGATCGGCGAGCCCGAGTATTTTTTGTGCATTCTGTTCCACGATGATGGAGCAGATGCCGCCGGCACGGGTGATCTTGCCCAGCGCTGCCAGCAACTCATCGACGATGATCGGTGCAAGGCCTTCGGTCGGTTCATCCAGCAGCAGCACCTGCGGATTGAGCGTCAGTGCCCGGCCGATCGCCAGCATCTGCTGTTCACCGCCGGACAGCTGATTGCCGAAATTGTTCTTGCGCTCTTCGAGCCGCGGAAACATCTCGTAGATCTTCTTGACGTCCCATGGCCCAGGCTGCGCCACGGCGGTCATGTTTTCTTCCACGGTGAGCGAGCGGAAGATATTGCGCTCCTGCGGCACCCAGCCGATGCCGGCGCGGGCGCGCTGGTCCGGCCGCAGCGACGTGATGTCTTTTCCGCCGAGCTTCAGCGTGCCGCTGAAGCGGCGGGTGACGCCGACAATGGAATTGATCAGCGTAGTCTTGCCGGTGCCGTTGCGTCCGAGCAGTGCCAGCACCTGGCTTTCGCCGAGTTGCAGCGTCATCTTCGGAATGACGACGGCTTCGCCATAGCCCGCGCGCAGGTCATTGATGTCGAGAAGGTCAGACATCGGCGCCCTCGCCCAGATACACGGCCTTGACGCGCGGATCGCGCGCCACTTCGTCCGGCGGGCCTTCCACCAGCATGGCGCCCGCGACCAGCACAGAGATGCGATCGGCAAAGGAGAATACCAGATCCATGTCGTGCTCGATCAGCAACACGGTGACGTCGCGCGGCAGGCTGGCGACGGCCGAGAGAATATCGTGGCGCTCGCTTTCCGGCACACCCGCAGCCGGCTCGTCGAGCAGCAGCACGCGCGGCTTGGTGGCAATGGCGACGGCGATCTCGAGCAGGCGCTGCTTGCCATAGGGCAATGTCGCCGTCGGTTCATTCATGACGTCGAGCAGATGAAAGCGCGCGAGGTTTTCCGCGATCGCGTCATTGACGTCACTGCGGGTGCCCATGCGACGCCACCAGTCGCTGCCATGGCCGAGATGTTCGGACGCAGCAAGACCGACCGTCTCCAGCGGAGTCATGTCGGGATAGAGCTGATTGATCTGGAATGTCCGGGACAGCCCGCGCAACACGCGCTTATGCACCGGCAGCCCGGTGATGTCGTTGCCCTCGAGCAAGATGCGGCCGGAATTGGGCTTGAGCACGCCCGTCAGAAGATTGATCACGGTTGTCTTGCCGGCACCGTTCGGGCCGATCAGCGCGTGACGCGCGCCGGCCTCGATCTTCAGCGACAGATCGCGGGTGACGCGGAGGCCACCGAAAGATTTTTCGAGATTGACGGTTTCCAGCGCGATGGTCATGGCGCCTCACCTTCCGGCGCAACGACCGGCGTCTTGGCGCGGCTGAACTTGCTTGCGATCAGGCGCGGCAGGAACATCGCCCAGCGATGCATGCGGTCGCGGCCGATCAGCACGATGACCACCAGCACGGCGCCGATCCAGAACTGCCAGTATTGCGGCGTCAACGTCGAGAACAGCTCCTGCAGCAGTTTGAAGATCACCGCACCGATCAAGCCGCCATAGAGATAGCCGGTGCCGCCGATGATCAGGACCAGCATCAGGTCAGCCGAGCGATCGAAGGCAAAACCGTCGAGCGAGGCGAGCGCCGTCGTCTGCGTCGAGAGTGCACCGGCAACGCCCGCATAGAAGGCGGCGATGGTGTAGATCGCGATCAGCCGGCGATTGACGGGAATGCCAATCGCCGAGGCGCGCAGCGGATTGTTGCGGATCGCTCGCAGCGACAGGCCGAACGGCGAATGCACGATGCGTCGCGCCAGCAGGAACAAGACGAACAGCACGCAGAGACAATAGATGAAGCCGACCTTGCCGAAGATGTCGAACGAGAACTGGCCGAGAATCGGCGCCATCTCGATGCCCTGAAGGCCATCGGATCCGCCGGTGATATTTGAAAAGCGGTTGGCGAGCTCGCGCAGCAACAGCGCAATACCGAGCGTCACCATCAGCCGCGTCAGATCTGACCCGCGCATGACGAGGAAGCTCGTCACGAAGCCAAGCGCCATCGCGGCAAGACCAGCAACTACCAATGCAATCACCGGTTCGGTGACGATGCCATGCAATGCGAGCAGCCCCGCCGCATAGCCGCCGAAGCCGAAGAAGGCCGCATGGCCAAGCGAGACGATGCCGGCATAGCCGAGGATCAAATCCAGCGACAGCGCAAACAGCGCGAGCCAGGCGATCTCGGTGAGGATCAGGTAGCGGTTCGGGAACAGCAGGATGCAACCGGCAGCGAGCAGCCAGAACACGACTTCGGGCCAGCGCCATTGCGCGCGCGCCATGGCGAAGGTGCCGACTTCCGGATGGGTGGTGCTATTCGCTGTCATGATCCCCTCACCGCGCCGCGGTGCGGCCGAACAGGCCGTTGGGGCGCCAGATCAGGATCACGATCATCATGGTGTAGATCACGAAGGCGCCGAGCTTCGGCACGTAATATTTGCCGGCGACGTCGCCGATGCCCAGCAGCAGCGAAGCCAGGAATGGCCCGGTGATGCTAGACGAGCCGCCGACCGTCACCACGATCAGGAAGTAGATCATGAACTTCAGCGGGAAATACGGATCGAGGCCGAGGATTTCCGCGCCAAGTGCGCCGCCCATGCCAGCCAATCCGCAGCCGAACGCGAAGGTCAGCGCGAAGACCTGCGGGACGTTGATGCCCAAACCTGACGCAGCCCGCGGATCGTCGACCGCGGCGCGCAGCCGGCTACCGAAGCGCGTCTTCGACAGGATCATCTGCAATGCGATGGTGAGCAATCCGCAGATCACGATGATCATCAGGCGATAGCGACCGACGCCAAGGCCGAACAGATTGATCTGACCCTGCAGATAATCCGGGAGATGGATAAAGGTCTGCGCCGAGCCCATGAAGTAGTCCATCGCCGTCACGGACATGAAGACGAGGCCGATGGTGAACAGCACCTGATCCAGATGGCTGCGCGTATAGAGGTGGCGATATAGCGATCGCTCCAGCACGGCGCCGATCGCAGCGCTCACCACGAAAGCAATCGGCAAAGCCGCGAAGAATGGCAGGCCGGCGCGATTGACCAGGATCGCGCAGGCATAGCCGCCTGCCATGGCGAAGGCGCCATGCGCGAGGTTGACGAAGTTCATCAGACCCAGCGTCACCGCCAGCCCGCACGCCAGCACGAACAGCAACATGCCGTAGGCGACGCCGTCGAACAGAATGGTGAGAAGGGTCATGCAGTCTTCGCACTTTCTTGTCCCTCCCCCTTGCGGGGAGGGTGGCCGGCCGCAAGGCCGGTCGGGTGGGGGTGGCGCATACTCTGCAGAGCTCGGGGCACTCCCACCCCGGCCTCCGCTTCGCTCGGCCGACCCTCCCCGTCTAGCGAAGCTTTGCTTCGCGCGGGGGGAGGGAGACCATTAGCGACGTCGCGTCACGTCAAGCTTGATACTTATTTCTTCGTCTTGCCGGGATCCTTCACCGCCTCGAAGGTCGCGAATTCGATGTTGTAGAGTTCGCCGTCCACCTTCTCGACCTTGCGGATATAGATGTTCTGCACGATGTCGCGGGTCTCCGGATCGATCGAGATCGGGCCGCGGGGGCTCTCCCACTTCATGCCCTTCATCGCCGCGATCAGACTGTCGCCGTCGGCCTTGCCGCCGGTCTTCTTCAGTGCCTCGTAGACGAGATGGATGCCGTCCCAGCCGCCGACGGCCATGAAGCCCGGACGGGTGTTGTAGGCCTTCTTGTAGGCCGCAACGAACTCCTTGTTCATCGCCGAGGGATGCGCTGCCGAATACAGATGCGCAGTCACGGCGCCCAAGGCTGCATCGCCCATGTTGTTCAGCAGGTCGTCGTCCATCACGTCGCCGGGTCCGATCACCTTGATGCCGGACTTGTCGAGGCCACGCTCGGCATACTGCTTCATGAAGTTGCCGCCCTGCCCGGCGGGCACGAACACGAACACCGCGTCGGGCTTGCTGTCCTTCATGCGCTGCAGGAACGGCGCGAAATCGGGATTGGCCAGCGGCACCTTGACCTCTTCGACGATCTCGCCGCCACCGGCGGTGAAGTGCTCCTTGAAGAACTGCAGTGCGTCGTTGCCCGGTGCGTAGTCGGAGGTCAGCGTCGCGACCTTCTTGATGCCGTTCTTGGCGGCCCAGTCGCCGATGATGGTGGAGGACTGCGCCAGCGTGAACGAGGTGCGCACGATATAGGGCGAACGCTCGGTGATGATCGAGGTGCCGGCAGCCATCACGATTTCCGGCACCTTCGCCTGGGTCGCGAGCGGCGCAGCGGCCAACGCAGCCGGTGTCACGCCGAAGCCGGCGATGATGTTGACCTTCTCGTTGACGATCAGTTCCTGCGCGAGGCGCTTGGTGTTGTCAGGCAGCGCCGCGTCATCCTTGAGGATGATTTCGACCTTCTTGCCGGCAACAGTGTCGCCGTTTTTCTGCTGATAGAGCTTGATGGCATTGTTGATCTGCTGGCCGGTCGAAGCCTGGCCGCCAGTCATGGGCACGATCAGGCCGATCTTGACGGTCTCCTGCGCCTGCGCGAGCCCGCCGATGGACAGCACGCTGACAGCGGTCACGGTCGCGGAAATCAAATTCCTCAGCATTAATTCCTCCTCTGTAGGTGATGCCGGCTCTTCAAGGCCGTGAAGTCATAGTCCCCATACGCTGTCGCCCGCGATGATGATCGCCCGCGATAACGGAGCCATGTTGACCTGTCAACGCCTGGGTTGACAACACAACGCGGTCTGTTGAACTGCGTAATGCTGACGCATCGTGGCATGCTGCTAAAGTCTAGCCAAGCATTCACGGGCCGCTCGATTTCCGTTCATTTCAGATTGCAGATCGTATCCAGATGACAAAGCCGGTGATCAACCATGGACGATATGTACCGGCGCTCATCAATTTCCTGGGCAACAAGCTCGCCGCGGGTGCCTCGAGTGCCTATCGGCGCGAATTCGGCGTCGGCGTCACGGAATGGCGAATCCTCTCGAAGCTCGCCAGCGAAGACGCGTGCACCGCACAACAGATTTGCCAGTATTTCGATCTCGACAAGGGTCTCGTCAGTCGCACCCTTAAATCTCTGGTCGATAACGGCAGCGTGACAGTGACCGATCTGGCCGGCGACAACAGGCGCGTCGTCATCCTGACCAAATCCGGCCGCGCGCTGCATGACCGGATCATCGAGCTGGCGCTGGACCGCGAACGGGTCCTGCTGGATTGCCTCGATGAGAAGGAAGTCGAAAAGCTGATCGACATGCTGGGCCGCCTGCTGGCACAGGCACCGGCGGTCAACGCGGTACAGGTTCGCAAACCCGCTGCATCGAAGCGCAAGACCACGGCGTGAGACGACATGGCTGAGTGCGGCCACGCGCCGTCCTTGCCCGCGCCTGTGCGCGTGCGTGGCGGTCCCGGTGGCCTCCCTCAAGAATGAGGGAGATGAAGCGCCGAAAGGCGCGACTTGGGTACAGTGCCGCAGCGTAGTGTCCGGATCGCCGGACAGCAGAGGCCGCGGAAACGCCTTTCGACGCTCCATCGTGGCGATTTCTGTCCCCGGGACCGTTCTTCCGGGCAAAGGCGCAGACCTCCGCAGTCCGCTTATCCCGACGGTTTCCCGCCGTTCACCAATGCCACGTCCAGCCAGCATGAGTGGCAGACCCCCGTAGTGGGGCCGGACGGTGACCCAAGGCCTCCCGAGTGCGTGAGGAAACGTCTTCCTCCCGCCCGCAGGCGCCACATCCCGCCCCGCGCCAGTCGGCGTCCCGGTAACGCTCCCTCAAGTGGAGCGGGATGCAAGGGAATATAATCTGCATTGGAATGACGTCAAGGATTATTTTCAAATTCCTGCCGAACGAATGCGCGCAGCGCACCGCGCCCTCGGCACCTGTTACCACGTATAGCGCGCAACACCCTTGCCGGCATAGCTGCGCGTGACATCCGAGAACTCGCCCTCGAACGTCGCCGCGAACGACAGGCCGTTACTCCATGCCATCTCGGCCGAGGCGGTGGTCAGCGCCGCATCGCGTGCCGGCGCTGCGCCGGACACCGTGAACGATGCGCCTGGCAGCGACTGGAACGTAGCGGCCACGCTGCGATCGCTGTTGAAGTCATGCGCCCACGCGGCGCGGCCACGCAGCGTCAGGATCGCATCGTTGACGGCGAAGGACTTGTCGGTGCGCAGGCCGAGTTCGCTGCGGGTCGATGTCACTGTCTTGCCCGCGTAGTTCAGCGCAAAGGTGCTGGCGCCGCCATTGACGGTTTCCGCATAGGACGGCAGGTCGAATGCGATCACCTGCGCGGCGACATAGGGCGTCACGCCGACGCCGCCGAGCCATGAACTCACAGTGCGGTTACCGCCTTCGACCCGCGCCGAATAGGAATTCGCATTGAATTGCGCATGCAGGCGATCAAGACCAGCGACGGTCACGATGCGATCGGTGGTGATGTCCTGCCAGCCATAGGCGGCCGCGGCGGTGATATAGGCAGACGACACGCTGTGGCGCACGAAGGCACCGGCCTGGAACATGTCCGAATGACCGCTGCCGCCATTGGCCACGGAGAAATTGGTGCCGGCGCCCGCCAGCGAGAATCCGGCCACCGTGTTCGGCGACAACAGCACATCGGCGCCGACAGCGGTGCCGCCGATGCTGCTGCGCGCGGTGTTCGATCCCGTCGCCGCATTGCCGTCGGTGGTCTGCGATCCGCCGAAGCCCGACGCCCAGACGCTCCAGCGTGTCTCGAAGGACGGCGCGCGCGGCGGCGCCTTGGTCAACATCGCGAAGGCATCACGCGGCTTGCGCGCATCCGCGTAGCCCATAGCGCCCGGCGTATCAAAGCCCCTGCCCGCGCTGAACGGATCGGTCATCAAGCCCATGAACTGCGTCATGGCGTTGAACGTCGTCTGCTGCGATCCCGTCGCCGTCTCGCCCGAGGTCTGGGTCAGCGCGTTGCGCAGTGCATCGCCGATGAGCGCAAACAGCGCGTTGAACTGGTCCGGCATCGTGCCGCCGCTCATGAGCGCATTGTCGATGGCGGTTGCGACGCCTTTCTGATTACGGCCGGCACTGTCCGGCAGGTTCGGGCTGAGCAGGCCGGGATCGACGGTCAGGAACACATCGTTGCCCACATAGCTCAGCCGCGCATTGCGCGCGAAGCTGTTGATCACGGTTATCGTGTCGAAGCTGCCGCTGATCGTGCCGGCATTGAGGATCGTATAGGTCGTCGTCGCGGCGATGCGCGCCAGCGGATCGACTGCGAGTTTGCCGGCCAGCGTCGCGGTGCCGGTGACGATGGTCTTGTCCGATGATGCTCCGGAGATCTGCACCAGATAGGTCGATGCCGCCGTCATCGTCAGGCTGCCAGTGACATTGAGCGTGCCGATCGAGTTGCCGGGCGCCAGCGTGCCGCCATTGATCAGCGTGTCGCCGACAAAACCGTTGCCGCCGAGCGTGCCGCCTGAATTCACCGTGGTCAGCGACGACGACGCGATTGAACCGTTGACGCTGAGCGTGCCGGCGTCGACCGTCGTCGTCCCGGTATAGGTGTTGATCCCGCTCAGCACGGTGTTGCCCGCACCGGTCTTCACCAGTTTGCCCTGGTCGGCGCCGCTGTCGGAAATGACTCCGTCGAAGCTGTAGAAGTTCGAGCGATTGAAGATCAGCGTGCCGCCGTTGGCGACATCGCCGACGATCGAACCGGTGGTGCCGCCATTGCCGATCTGCAGCGTCGAGCAGAAGCAGATCGCGGTGCCGCCGGTATAGGTGTTGGCGCCGGTCAGTGTCGTGACGCCGGTGCCGTCGATCCACAGCGACATCTTCGCCGCCGCGCCATCCTTGATCACACCGGCAAAGGTCGTGCTGCTGTTGTTGAGGCCGACGACCAGAACCGCATCGGCGGCGTTGGCATTGGTTACGTTGCCGGCGCCGGCCAGCGAGCCGATGAACTGGAACGGGCTGTCGAGGGCCAGCGTGGCGCCGGCCGCGATCGCATAGGCGCTGTCCGGGCTGAGCGAGCCGCTCGCGAGCAGCGTGCCGGCAAGAATATTGGTGGCGCCCGTATAAATGCTGTTGCCGGTGAGCGACAGTGTACCGGCGCCGGTCTTGGTCAATGCGCCAGGCGTCCCGCCGCTGTCCGCGATATTGCCGGACAGTTCGAGAGTGCCGGTATCGACCTGCAGGGTGCCGCCGCCAGTGCCCAAAGCAATGCTGCGCGCGGATGAAAAGCCGGCAGTCGTCTGCAGCGTGCCGCCATTGAAGGTCAGCGCACCCGCGCCAGCGCCGAGGCTGGCATCCTGCGCGACACTGATAGTGCCGCCGGCAAAGGTCGTGCCGCCGGTGTAGGTGTTGATCCCGGACAGGATCATGGTGCCGGCGCCGGTCTTCACCAGCGAGCCGCCGGTGCCGCCGTCGGCGATGACGCCGGTGACGTTGGTGGAGAAGTTGTTGCCACCGACCGTCAGTTCGTTTTGGCCCAGTCTGAAAGTGCCGCCGCCGTTGATCGAGCCGGCGCTGAGCTTGTTGTCGCCAAGGGGGCCGGTCGATCCGCCGAAATCCGTGGTACCCGCCGCGCCATTGGTGATAGCCGCGTTGCCGGCCGTGCTGGTGTTAATGAATTGCAGTTGGAAGTTGTTGGCGATGGTGGCACTGCCGGCCGTGCTGGAGTTGGCGAAAGTCATGACGCTGTTGTTGGTGATGTCGACTGAGCCGCCGTTGACGACGATGCCGGCGCCGACGAAAAAGAGACTGCTGCCGACGGTGAAGCTGTAAGCCGAAGCACCGGCATTGAAGGTCCAGCCGCCGAGGGTCGTAGAGGCCGAAAATGACAGCGCGGCGACGCCGGACGTGCCGAAGAACGCGGTGCCGGTCGGCACCGCGGCCGGGGCCCAGTTCGCTACCGTGTTGAAGTCGCCGCTGCCGGGGGCGTTCAGCCATGTGGCGTCCTGCGCTGCCACCGGCAGCGTCGTCAGGACCAGCGCCGTTGCGGTGACAAGGCGGGCGAGCCAGCAGCGCGCCACTCGTTGATTCAAAACCCGCATCCTACCCGCCACCCGTTGCAATTTAACGCAGAGAGCGCGGTGAGTTCATGCACTCGAATCCAATATGGCATGATGCTACCGCGTCGTCGCCTCATTATTTCTCACCGCAAGCGACTGGACGAGCTGGCCGGCTTTTTGGCAGCGAGATTGCCGGAACACTGAGGCCGCCCAGCCACGCTCGGTAATATTCGACCGTTGATTTGCCTTCAATTCTCGGCAAGCACGTCGCAGATCTGCTATATTCCGCAGACCGCCTCAAATGATGTTGCCGCCATGCCAGTAGCCCGCCGCGTCCCCGCTTTTGTCTGTCTTGTACTGCTGTCCTGCAGTCTTGGCGGTTGTGGCTCGATCAGTTCATTCATGGCCGGCGGCATGGCCGACCTGATCCCGGCATGGGCTGGCGGCCTGCCCGCCGATGCGCCGCCGCGTCCGGGCAGCCCGGAATACGAAGCCTATGCGAAGCGGCACGAGCAGCAGCAATCCGGCGCCATGACCGGGCCCGACCCCGCCACATCGCCCTCTGCAGAAGCCGTTCGCTGATCGCGCTATCGTGCGGCGCCGCGACGGCGTCGCTCAGTTCATGAAAACAACGGTCTTCATACCGTTGAGGATCACGCGATCCTCAAGGTGATAGCGCATGGCGCGCGCCAGCACGCGGCGCTCGATGTCGCGGCCCTTGGCGACGAGTTCTTCCGGCGTGTCGCGATGGCTGATGCGCTCGACGTCCTGATCGATGATCGGACCTTCGTCGAGATCGCTGGTCACGTAATGCGCGGTGGCGCCGATCAGCTTGACGCCGCGCGCATGTGCCTGGTGATAGGGTCGCGCGCCCTTGAAGCCCGGCAGGAACGAGTGGTGGATGTTGATGCACTTGCCGGAGAGTTTCGCCGACATCTCGTCGGAGAGGATCTGCATGTAACGCGCCAGCACCACGAGCTCGGTCTCGGTCGTGCCGACCAGATCCCAGATCGCCTGCTCCTGCTCGCGCTTGGTCTCCTTGGTGATCGGCATGTGGTGGAACGGGATGTCGCCGAAATCGAGATCCTTGAAGGCCTCGCGCGGATGGTTCGAGACGATCGCGGTCGGGATCATGTCGAGATCGCCCGTGCGCCAGCGATACAGAATATCGACGAGGCAGTGATCGGACTTCGACACCAGCAGCATGACGCGGCGACGGGTCGCCCGGTCGCGCATCTGCCAGTCCATCTTGAAGCGCTCGGCGATGGCGCCGAAGCCGGTCTTCAACGCCGCCAGCTCGACATTCACATCCGCGGCGTTGAACACGACGCGCATGAAGAAGTGGCCGGTCTCGACATCGTTGAACTGCTGGGCATCGAGAATGTTCTGGCCATTTTGGGCCAGGAAGGTCGATACAGCGGACACAATGCCAGGGCGGTCTGGACAGGACAGGGTCAGGACGAATTGATGGGACATGGGACGGGCTGATCTGCTTCAAGTGAACTGGAATTGAGGCCCTGCTCTATCATCCGCGGCGGCCTTGCGCCAATCCAATTGCGCGCTGCAATATGGACGTTATTGCCAGCGAATTAACGTGCGAAAACAGGCAGAAAACAGAGATGGCTGACAAGCTCAACGGTTACCGCATCCTGATCCTGGAGACCCGCGAGGAAGCGCAATTCTCCCGCCTGCTGACCGAACAGGGCGCCAATGTGCTGCAATGTCCGATGTTCACCATCGAGGATGCGCCGGATTCCGCCCCGGTCGAGGCCTGGATTGGCCGATTCATCGCTAACCCGTTCGACGACCTCGTTTTAATGACCGGCGAAGGGCTTCGCCGGATGATGAAAATCGTGCGCCACCGCGGCATCGAAAAAGAGTTCGTGGCGGCGGTCGGCAAATCCCGCAAATTCGCACGCGGTCCGAAGCCCGGGCGCGCCTTGCGCGAGATCGGCCTCGAGGCTGACATCACCACCGAGAAGCCGACCTCCGAAGGCGTCGCCGAAATGCTGTCGCGGCTCGATCTCAAAGGCCATCGCCTCGGCCTGCAGCTCTATCCCGAGAAGGAGCACAGCGTTCTGATATCAGCGATCACCGCCTGCGGCGCCGAGGTCGATCCCGTGCTGCCTTACGTCTACGACTCCAAGGCCGCTGAAACGAACATCCTCTCGGCCATCGACGAAATGGAAGCCGGCCGCGTCGATGCCATCGCGCTGACGAGTTCGGGTCAGGTGCGCCGTCTCGTCGATGCAGCGAAGGCGCACGGCCGCGAGGATCAATTGCGCAGTGCACTTGCAAAGACACCGATCGCATCGGTTGGTCCCGTCGTGTCTGATGAATTGAAATTGTACGGCCTCGAGGCCGACATCTATCCAGCCAATGATGCGTTCTTCATGAAGCCGCTGATCTCGGCGATGTCGATCGCGCTCGACAAGGCTGCAGCGCGCGCCGAATGACTTGACGCCCGCACACATCTCGACATGATGCCCCGACACATAAAAAAATGATCGGGCGGAAATGCCAAACTTGCCACTATCGGATTTGCGTGTCGCGGAAATCGGATCCGGCGATACGCTGGATTACTGCGGCAAACTGTTTTCCGATTTCGGCGCCGAGGTCATCAAGATCGAACCGCCGGGCGGCGATCATGCGCGGCAATACCCGCCGCTCGTCGATGCCGGCGATGGCCGCCGCGAGAGCGGATATTTCGCCTGGCTGAATACCAACAAACGCAGTGTCATTGCCGATCTCAACAAGTCCGACGATGTCGCGCGTATCCGCGCGTTGCTTGCGACATGCGACCTGCTGATCGACGCGCGCGCGCCTTCGGAGATTCCGAACTCACTCCTGACGCATGATGATCTGCGCAACGAGCAACCCGGCCTCGCGATCACCGCGATCTCGTGGTTCGGCGAACACGGCCTCTACAGCAATTATCAGACGACGGACTCCGTCTGTCGCAGTCTCGCGGGCAGCGTGAAGCTGGTCGGTGCGCAGGAAGGCCCGCCGGTGCTGCCGCGCGACGGCCAGATCGCCGTCATGGCCGGCCTCACCGCGTTCATTCCGACACTGGCCGGCATGTATGGTCGCAACACCGGCGCGCGGCGCTTTGCGGTCAGCGCGCATGAGGCGATGTTGCAGATCAGCGAATTCGACACAGGACTCGCACTGGAAGTCGGCTTCACGCGGCCACGCATGGCCATCAACCGGTTCGGCCGCGGCTATCCCGTCGGCAATTTCCCAACCAAGGACGGCTGGCTCGGCATCACGGTCGTGACGCCGGCGCAATGGGCTGCGTTCTGCGTGATGCTCGGCCTTCCCGAACTGGAGACAGAGCCGCAGTTCAACGACGGTCTCGCGCGCACCAACAATTCCAAAGCGCTGTTCGATATCTTCCAGCCCATCCTGATGCACAAGAGCGCCAACGAATGGTTCGAGATGGGCATCAAGCTGCGTCTTCCGCTCGCTGTCGTGCCGGACATGGAGACGCTGCTGAAGCAGCAATACTACCGCGATCGCGGCGCCTTCGCGAAAGTCGAGATTGGAACGGCATCATTCGATGCGCCGGTGCTGCCGCAGACACTCACCGGTTCGCGGCCGAAGCCGAATGGCCGCGTGCCATTTGCCGGCGATGACACGATCGACGCCCTGCCCACGCATCAGCGCGTAGCGACGCGGCAGGCAACACCGGACGATCCGCAGCCGTTGAAAGGCCTGCGCATTATCGATCTCACCATGGGCTGGGCCGGACCATCGGCAACGCGGCAGATGGGCGATCTCGGCGCCGACGTCATCAAGGTCGAGTCCTGCCAGTATCCGGACTGGTTTCGCGGCACCGATCCGCGCGGCCCGTATTTTCCGGAACGCACCTACGAGAAAATCTACTGGTTTCAGCAGATGAACCGCAACAAGCGCGGCATCACGCTGGATCTCACCAATCCCCGCGGCAAGGAGCTGCTGAAACAACTGCTCGCCGGCGCCGACGCGGTGATCGACAATTATGCCGCCGACGTGCTGCCACGCATGGGTCTCGACGCCGCAGCGATGCACAAGATCAATCCACGCCTCGTCGTCGTGACGATGCCCGCCTTCGGCATGACCGGTCCATGGAGCGGCGTGCGCGCCTATGGTTCGACGCTGGAGCAGGCCTCAGGCCTGCCATCTGTCACCGGCCGCGAAGGCGATCCGCCGACCATGCTGCATGCCGCGCTCGGCGATCCCTTCGGCGGCGTCAGCGCCGCAGCAGCATTGATGCTCGGCTTCATGCATCAGAAGAATACCGGCCTCGGCCAGCACATCGATCTCAGTGCGACGGAAGCCCTGCTGCCTCTTGTCGCACCCTCGGTCATCGAGCAATCAGCCACCGGCAAATCCGGCCCGCGCATCGGCAACCGGCATCCGCGCTTCGTGCCGAACGGTTGCTTTCCCTGTCTCGGCGAAGATCAGTGGATCACCATTGCCGTGCGCAGCGACGACGAATGGCGAGCGCTGTGCAAGGTCATGCATCGCAACGACCTGGCTGAAGATGCTGCACTTGCCACCACCGAGGGCCGCCGCGCCGAGGAGGACCGTATTGAGGTCGCGGTCCGGCACTGGACGACGACGGTGCGACCGGATCTGGCCATGGTGACGCTGCAGGACGCCGGCGTGCCCGCGGGTACCGCGCGACTGCCGCTGGATCTGGCCGGGGATCCGCACCTGCTCGCAGTCGGACATTGGCAGCCTGTGACCAAGGTATTTATGGGCCCGCATCTGCTGCCCTCCGTTGCCTATCGCGAAGGCAGTGCGAAACTGCCCTACCCGATCACCCGGCTGGCGCCGACGCTCGGCCAGCACAATGAGGAAGTCCTGCGCGATCTCCTGGGCCTCAGCGCAGCGGACATCGACGAATTGCGCGCCGCGGAAATCATTGGCGACGCTGCGATATCCAAGAAAGCGAAGGCCGCGCCTACGACCAAGTGAGGCAGCAAGTGAGGCTTGCAGCTTCGGCGGCCATGGCTCACACTCCCGGCATAAGGCCAGCGACGGATGGATCAAAAGATTCGGCGTCGCGAAAACGGCCAGCACAAATGCTTCCAGGGAGAAACACCATGCGCAAACTAGCCCTCATTGCGTCCATTGCGCTGCCGATGCTCGGCGGCTCGGCGATGGCGCAGGAGACCGTGAAGATCGGTTATATCGATCCACTGTCCGGCGGCGGCGCCAGCGTCGGCGAAGTCGGCCTCAAGACCTTCCAGTTTCTCGCCGACGAGCTGAACGCCAAGGGCGGCATTCTCGGCAAGAAGGTCGAGATCGTCCCGCTCGACAACAAGACCAATCCGCAAGAGAGCCTGATCCAGGCACAGAAGGCGATCGATGGCGGCATTCGCTACATCACCCAGGGCAACGGCTCGTCGGTCGCCGGTGCGCTGTCGGATTTCGTCACCAAGTTCAATGACCGCAATCCTGGCAAGGAAGTGCTGTACTTCAACTATGCCGCCGTCGATCCGGTGTTGACCAACGAGAAATGCAGCTTCTGGCATTTCCGCTGGGATGCCAATTCAGACATCAAGATGGAAGCGCTCACCAACTACATCAAGACCGTGCCTGCGGTGAAGAACGTCTACCTGATCAATCAGGATTACTCGTTCGGTCAGTCGGTGCGCAGCCAGGCGCGCGCCATGCTCGGCGCCAAGCGGCCCGACGTGAAGATCGTCGGCGACGAGCTGCATCCGCTGCTGAAGATCACCGACTTCGCGCCCTATATCGCGAAGATCAAGGCATCTGGTGCCGACAGCGTCATCACCGGCAACTGGGGTCAGGATTTTGCCCTCTTGCTGAAGGCTGCGGCTGACGCAGGCCTGAAGGTGAGCTGGTTCACCTATTATGCCGGCGGCACCGGTGGCCCGACCGCCATCAAACAGGCCGGCCTGAATCATCAGGTATTCCAGATCGCCGAAGGCATCCCGAATCTCGGCCACGCCTCGGCCGACGTGTTCGAAAAGGCACTGCGCGCGAAATATGACTTCAGCCTGTTCTATCCGCGCGCTGTGAACGAGATGCGCATGTTCGCCGCGGCCGCCGAGAAAGCGAAGTCGCTCGATCCGGTGAAGGTGGCTGCAGCGCTCGAAGGCATGGAGTTCGAGGTGTTCGACGGCGGCAAGGGCAACATGCGCAAGGACGACCATCAGTTCTTCCAGCCGATGTATATCGCCTCGTTCGGCGAGCGCACCGACAAGGAGCCGTTCGACGAGGAAAAGACCGGCTGGGGCTGGAAGCTGGCCGCCAAGATCGACACGCCGCAGACGGTGCTGCCGACAACCTGCAAGATGGAACGGCCGTAAGCCCTGCCTTCTCCCCGCCTGCGGGGAGAAGGTGGACCGAACTTGCAGAGCAAGTTCGGGACGGATGAGGGGGACTCTCAGTTTCACTCACTGCCTCCCCCTCACCCGGATTGCTGCGCAATCCGACCTCTCCCCGCAAGCGGGGAGAGGTTAAGACGCCGCCGCACTCCGGCACACTCCTCACCCGAGAGGCAGATACTTCGTGCTTGAACTGATCGTCATCTCCACGCTCAACGGCGTCCTCTACGGCATGCTGCTATTCCTGATGGCCTCAGGCCTGACGGTGATCTTCAGCATGCTCGGCGTGCTGAACTTCGCCCATGCCAGTTTCTATATGCTCGGCGCGTTCTTCGGCTTTCAGATCAGCCGCTGGTTCGGCTTCTGGCCGGCGCTGATCCTTGCGCCGCTGCTGGCCGGCGCGCTCGGCGCCGCCGTCGAACGCTATGGCCTGCGTCACGTCCACAAGAACGGCCACGTCGCCGAGCTGCTGTTCACCTTCGGGCTTGCGTTCGCCATTGAGGAGATCGTGCAGATTATCTGGGGCAAGAGCCCGGTTGATTTCCGCGTACCGCCGCTGCTCGACTTCCCGGCCTTCACGCTGTTCTCCACCAACTACCCGGCCTTCAAGATCTTCATGCTGGTCGTCTCCATCGTGATCTTCATCGGATTGCTGGTGGTGCTGAAGCGCACGCGTATCGGCCTGATCGTACAGGCGGCGCTGACGCATCCGCATATGGTCGGCCATCTCGGACACAATGTCGGGCGCATCTTCATGCTGGTATTCGGCGTCGGCACCGCGCTGGCTGCCGTTGCTGGCGTGATCGCAGGCCCGGCACTTGTCACGCAATCCAACATGGCCGGTCTGCTGGGTCCGATCCTGTTCGTGGTCGTGGTCGTCGGCGGCCTCGGCTCGCTGCCTGGTGCCTTCATCGCCTCATTGCTGATCGGCCTCGTGCAGACCTTCGCTGTATCGATGAACGGCTCGCTGGCCGGCGCCTTCGGCCCGCTCAGCCCTGACTACGCCGCCACCTGGCTGTCCGACATCTGGAACGTCACCGTCGCCCAGATCGCGCCGATCATGCCCTATCTGCTGCTGGTGCTGATCCTGATCTTCCGCCCGATGGGCCTGCTGGGAACACGCGACACATGAGCGACGCCTTAGCCAAGATTCCGGCAACCATCGCGCCGCCCCGCCCCGCCGCCTCCGACCGGCTGAAGTTCTACGGCATCTGGATCGCCGCCGCGCTGGCGCTGCTGGTGCTGCCGAAACTGTTCTCGTCGGGCGGATCGCTGACCACCTTCAGCCTAATCGGCATCTCGATCATCTTCTCGCTGTCCTACAATATCCTGCTCGGCCAGACCGGCATGCTGTCGTTCGGCCATGCCGTCTATTACGGCCTCGGCGGCTTTCTAGCGATCCACGCCATCAACATCATCGCCAGGAACAAGTTCGCGATCCCGCTGCCGCTGGTGCCTTTGGTCGGCGGCGCGGCCGGCCTCGTCTTCGCCATGCTGCTCGGCTGGGTGTCGACGCGGCGCTCCGGTACGGCCTTTGCGATGATCTCGCTCGGTGTCGCAGAACTGGTGGCGTCGTCGGCGCTGATCCTGCGCACCTTCTTCGGCGGTGAAGCCGGCGTCTCCGCTAATCGCACCAAAGTCCTGCGCCTGTTCGACTGGAGCTTCGGTCCGCAGATCCAGATCTATTATCTGGTCGCGGCCTGGACGCTGATCGCCGTCATCGCGATGTATGCCCTCACCCGCACGCCGCTCGGGCGCATGTGCAACGCCGTACGCGACAATCCCGAACGCGTGCAGTTCGTCGGCTACGATCCGCACATCATCCGCTATATCGCCTTCTGCTTCTCCGGCCTGTTCGCAGGTATTGCTGGCGCGCTGGCCGCGATCAATTTCGAGATCGCCAATTCGGCCTATCTCGGCGCCGTGCAATCGGGCACCGTGTTGTTCGCCACCTATATCGGCGGCGTCGGCTTCTTCATCGGTCCGATCGTCGGCGCGATCTTCGTCACGCTGCTGTCGCTCGGCCTCTCCGATCTCACGCAGGTCTGGCAGCTCTATTTCGGCCTGATTTTCATCGCCGTGGTGATGTTCGCGCCCGGCGGCATTACAGGCCTGCTGATGATGCACCGGCCGCTGCTGAAAGGCGGCACGCTCAGCCGCGTGCTGCCAAGCTATCTCGTCGCCTTCGTACCGACGCTGGCGATGATCACCGGCCTGATGCTGGCGATCGAGACCACGGTCCACTTCACCGTCAATCCCGGCGAGGATTCGCATATCAAAGCCTTCGGGATTCCATTCGATGCAGCGAACCCCGCGATCTGGGCCGTTGCCGCCGTGCTGCTGATCGGCGGCTTCATCATCGCGCGCAAGACCTGGGCCCGCGTCGCCRGCAGTTGGGACGATGCCCTGACCGCCGCGCGCGAGAAGGGAGTGGCCGCATGAGCACCGCCATTGAATTGCGCGGCGTCGAGAAGACCTTCGGCATCACCTCCGTGATCCGCAACGTCAACCTGACGGTCGCGCAAGGCGAACGCCACGCGCTGATCGGCCCCAACGGCGCCGGCAAGTCGACGCTGTTCAATCTGATATCAGGCTATATGAAGCCATCAGTCGGCAGCATCCTGCTGCGCGATCAGGTGATCTCCGGCCTGCCGCCGTTCCAGATCAACCGGCGCGGATTGTCGCGCTCGTTCCAGGTCACCAACGTGTTCGCCAAGATGAGCGTGTGGGAAAACCTGCGCTGCGCCGTACTCTGGGCCACCGGCCATCGTTACGCGTTCTGGAAGAATGTCGACAACCTGCCCGAGGTGCGCGACCGCACCGCGCAGATCCTGCAGGATATCAACCTCGTGTCGCGCCGCGACGTGCCCGCGGGTCTCTTGACCTATGCCGAACAGCGCGCGCTCGAAATCGGCATCACCATTGCAGGCGGCGCCGATGTCATCCTGCTGGACGAGCCTACCGCCGGCATGAGCCACGCCGAGACCGAACGCGCGGTGGCACTGATCCGGCGGCTCACCGAGGGCCGCACGCTCCTGATCGTCGAACACGACATGAGCGTGGTGTTCGGCCTCGCCGACCGCATCTCGGTTCTGGTCTATGGCCAGATCATCGCCTCGGGCACGCCGGAGGAGATCCGCGGCAATCCCAAGGTCAAGGAAGCCTATCTCGGCGAGGAGGCTGCCTGATGCTGGAAGTCACGGATCTGCACGCCTATTACGGCAAGAGCCACATCCTGCAGGGCGTCGACCTGCATATCGATGCCGGCGAAGTGGTGTCTCTGCTCGGCCGCAACGGCGTCGGCCGCTCGACCACCGTCAAGGCGATCATGGGCGAAGTACCGCCGCATGGCTCTATCAAGTTCAAGGGCAAGGACATCGCCGGCCTGCCGAGCTTCAAGATCGCGCATCTTGGCCTCGGCTATGTGCCGGAGCATCGCGACATCTTCCCGGGCCTGACAGTGCGGCAGAACCTGATGCTGGGCATCAAGGATCCGCGCAAGCCGGGCCAGTGGAAACTCGACGATATGCTGGACATGTTTCCGAACCTCGCAGCCCGCGCCGATACCGCCGCGGGCGTAATGTCGGGCGGCGAGAAGCAGATGCTGACGATCTGCCGGACGCTGATGGGCGATCCTGAACTGGTGATGATCGACGAGCCCACCGAAGGCCTCGCACCGATCATCGTCCAGCAGGTCGGCGACCTCATCGCCGAGATCGCGCGCCGCGGCGTGGCGATCCTGCTGGTCGAGCAGAAGCTCTCCATCGCGCTGCGCATCTCGCATCGGGTCTATGTGATGGGGCACGGCCGCATCGTGTTCGAGGGAACGCCGGCCGAACTCAAGGCCAATGACGCCGTGCGCAGGGAATGGTTGGAAGTGTAAGCGCCGACTTCCTTACCTCGCCCCGCTTGCGGGGAGAGGTCGGAGCCGAGCGTCAGCGAGGCTTCGGGTGAGGGGGAGCCAGTGTTTCACTCGCTGGCTCCCCCTCACCCGTCGCGGACTTCGTCCACGCCACCCTCTCCCCGCAAGCGGGGCGAGGGAATCCCTAATCGCCGTAGCTACCCAGCTTCTCTAGATCGACCACTGTCACGCCGCCATATTCGAGCCGCAGCAGACCCTCCTTCTCCAGCGTCTGCAGGCACTGGTTCGCCCTCTGCCGCGAAATGCCGCTGATTGCACCGAGCTCTTCCTGGGTGATGTCCAGATGCCTGGTCGCGTCGCGATAGAGGATCGGGTTGAACAGCGAGGCAATGCAGCGCGCGAGCCGCCCGGTAGAATCGAGCCTGCGGCCATATTCCGTCAGTGCGATGAACTGACCGAGCCGTTCGTTCAACAGCGAGACCAGGAAGCGGTTAAAGCCGACACTGTTCTCGAACAGCCACATGAATGCCGGACGCTCCATGAACGCCAGCTTGGAGTCGCGTAGCGGCACAATGTCGTAACGTCGCGGTTCGTTCTTCAGCACGCTGCCCTCGCCGAACCACGCGCCCGCCGTCAGGCCGGTGATGCTGACTTCCTTGCCGCTGCGCGAGATGGTGCCGATCTTCGCCAGACCGCTGACAACGCCGGTCCAGTATTCAAACTGGTCACCGCGCATGCAGACGAATTCATTCGCCTTGAACGACTTCTCGACGATGCCGGCGCGCGCGACCTCGATCTCCTTCTCGTTCAGGTCCCGCGCCCAGGCCGCGATGCGCTTGAGATGATCTGCAGCAATCATAGGGTCCGCTTCACTTCGAATGTTGCAGCGCAAAAGAACGCTCGCGCGACAAATTGGCAGGCAGATTGTCCGCCGCGAGACATTTCAGGATACCGATTTGACGTAGGGAAGACCACCGCGAAAGGTCATTAGTAGAATGGCTTAGCGTCACCGGGCGATATAGGCTCGGGACCATCCGAGGAACGTGGATAAAGAGCGCGACAAGCGCCGTATCTGGGAGGATTTGAGTGGCGATTGCTCTGGACGTGCGCGGGGTGTCACTGCGCTTTGGTGGCGTTCGCGCGCTCACCGATGTGAGCTTCGCTGTCAATGACGGCGAGCTGTTCTCGATCATCGGGCCGAACGGCGCCGGCAAGACCTCCATCGTCAACTGCATCTCCGGCCGCTATCGCCCCACCGAAGGCCAGCTGTTCTATCACGGCAAGGATATCACCGGGCTCAACCCCAACGCCCGTCCCGGCCTCGGCATCGGCCGCACCTTTCAGAACCTCGCGCTGTTTCATCATATGAGCGTGCTCGACAACATCATGGTCGGCCGCCATCACCTCCTGAAGAACAACTTCCTCACCGGCTCGCTGTACTGGCTGACCGGCGCGCGCAAGGAAGAGCTCGAGCATCGCCGCAAGGTGGAGGAGATCATCGACTTCCTCGATCTGCAGAGCGTGCGCAAGGCGACCGCCGGAACCCTTCCCTATGGTCTCCGCAAACGCGTCGAACTCGCCCGCGCGATGGCGCTGGAGCCGAACCTTATCCTCCTCGACGAGCCGATGGCCGGCATGAACTTCGAGGAGAAGGAAGACATGGCGCGTTATATCGTCGATCTCAATGAAGAATACGGGATGACGGTGATGATGATCGAGCACGACATGGGCGTCGTGATGGACATCTCCCATCGCGTGATGGTGCTGGATTTCGGCCGCAAGATCGCCGAGGGCGATCCGGCTGCCGTGCTCGCCGATCCACACGTCAAGCGCGCCTATCTCGGTGAAGAAGACGAAGCCCTCGTCGATCCCGACCATGCGCCTATCGCTGCGGAGAGTGCCGCATGATGGACTATGCCGGACGCGTCAAACAGGCAGATACCTATCCGAAGCTGCTGCGCCTCAACGCCAAAGAACATGGCCAAGAGATCGCGCTGCGCGAGAAGGATTTCGGCCTGTGGCGGGAGTTCACCTGGAACGATTACCATGCCCGGGTGAAGGATTTCACGCTCGGCATGGTCGAGCTCGGCATCGCGCGTGGTGATGTCATCGGCATTATCGGCGATAACCGGCCGGACTGGGTCGCTGCCGAGATCGCCGCGCATGCCATCGGTGGCATGAGCCTCGGTCTCTATCGCGACGTGCTCGATGAGGAAGCCGCCTATCTGCTGAACTACGGCGAAGCCAAGATCGTGTTCGCCGAGGATGAAGAACAGGTCGACAAGCTGCTCACCCTCGCCGAGCGAGTCCCTGCGCTGAAGCACATCGTCTACAGCGATCCGCGCGGCATGCGAAAATACGATGATCCACGTCTGCTGGAAGCCGACAGGCTCGCCCAGATGGGCCGCGACCGTGCGGCGCGCGAGCCGGGCCTCTACGATCAACTGGTCGATGCGACGCAGGGCGAGGATGTCGCGATCCTCTGCACCACGTCAGGCACGACATCGAACCCAAAGCTCGCGATGCTCGCCGCAGGCCGCGTGCTCGGCCACTGCGCGGTGTATCTGTCGTTCGATCCGAAGGGACCGGACGACGAATATGTTTCGGTACTGCCGCTGCCCTGGATCATGGAACAGGTCTACGCACTCGGCAAAGGTCTCCTGAGCCGGATGAAGGTCAACTTCGTCGAGCAGGCCGACACCATGATGAACGATTTTCGCGAGATCGCGCCGACCTTCGTGCTGTTCGCGCCGCGGGTCTGGGAAGGCATCGCAGCGGACGTGCGCGCACGGGTGATGGATTCATCGCCGCTGAAGCAGAGCCTGTATGAACTCGGCATGAAATCCGGGCTATCCGCACTCGCGCAAGGCAAGCGCTCGGCCGTCGCCGATACGCTGCTGTTCCGTGCCCTGCGTGATCGTCTCGGCTTCACACGGCTGCGCTCGGCCGCCACCGGCGGCGCCGCGCTGGGCCCGGACACATTCAAATTCTTCCGCGCTATGGGCGTGCCGCTGCGCACGCTCTATGGCCAGACCGAGACGCTCGGCGCCTTCACACTGCATCCGCCGGATGCCGTCGATCCCGACACCACCGGCATCGCGATGGGCAGCGGCATCGAGATCGAAGTCCGCGATCCCGATGTGCAGGGCGTCGGCGAGATCGTTGTCAGGCACCCCAACATGTTCCTCGGCTATTACAAATCGCCCGAGGCCTCCGCCGCCGATCTGCGCGATGGCTGGATGCATTCCGGCGATGCCGGCTATTTCAATGACAACAAGCAACTCGTGGTCATCGACCGCATCAAGGATCTGGCGCAGACCGCGCGCGGCGAGCGCTTCTCCCCGCAATATATCGAGAACAAACTGAAATTCTCGCCCTATATCGCCGAGACGGTGGTGCTGGGCGACAACCGCGACGCGCTTGCGGCGATGATCTGCATCCGCTTCTCGATCATCTCGAAATGGGCCGAGAAGAACCGCATCTCGTTCACGACCTATACGGACCTGTCGTCACGCCCCGAGGTCTATGAGATGATCCGCAAGGAAGTCGAGACGGTCAATGCCACGCTGCCGCCCGCGCAGCGGATCGCCAAATTCCTGCTGCTGTACAAGGAGCTCGACGCCGACGACGGCGAGCTGACCCGCACGCGAAAAGTCCGCCGCAGCGTCATCAACGAGAAATACGCCGATATCATCGACGGCATCTATGGCGGCGCCCGGGATATCCCCGTCGACACCACCATCCGCTTCCAGGACGGCACCTCCCAGCGCATCCGCACGAGATTGGTCGTGGTGGACATGGCGCGGGATGGCGCGCGCATGCAGGCGGCGGAATGAAGAACCTGAGCTTTACCGATAGCCCCCCTCACTCGGCACGCGCGCTAACGCGCGCCTGCCGACCTCTCCCCGCAAGCGGGGGGAGGTTAAGAAACTGCGGCGTCTCGGTTCTAGCTATCCTCTCCCCGCTTGCGGGGAGAGGTCGGATCGCTCTTGCGATCCGGGTGAGGGGGAGCTTCCGCAAGCGCCGTCGCAATGACTTCGAGAACACCCTCGATATTGTCCAAGACATCATGGTTCCAGAATCTGAGCACCCGGTAATGATGCTCGACCAGCCACTGGTCACGGGCAACATCGCGCACATTGTCAGCGTGTTGCCCACCATCCACCTCAACGATCAGGCGCCGCTCCCGGCAGATCAGATCGACGATGTAGTTGCCGATCGACTCTTGTCGCACAAATTTGTGCCCGTCCAAGGAACGTGCGCGAAGGCGATACCAAAGCGCATTCTCGGCATCGGTCGAATCTCGCCGCAGCCTTCTGGCACGTGTGGTTCTGACCGCATTGGCCTTGCGCATGTGGAAGCTCCCCTCACCCGGCGCTGCGCGCCGACCTCTCCCCGCAAGCGGGGAGAGGTTAGCACTCCGGCCATCGCATGAACACGCAGTTCCTCCTCCAGCTTCTCGTCAACGGCCTCGTGGTCGGCACGCTTTATGGCGTGGTCGCGATGTCGTTCGTGCTGATCTACAAAGCCACCCAGGTCGTAAACTTCGCGCAGGGCGAGTTACTACTGATCGGTGCGTGGGTGTGCTGGACGCTGCTGACCAAATACCAGGTGCCGTTCTGGCTGGGCATGCCGATGACGCTGGTGTTCATGTTCGCCTTCGGCATCCTGATCCAGGTCGTGATCCTGCGGCCGCTGGTCGGCGAGCCGGTCATCTCGGTGATCATGGTGACCATCGCGCTGTCCGCCGTGTTTCAGGCGGCACTGAAATGGATCTATGGCGTCAACCCGCAGCCATTCCCGCGTGTCTTCACCAGCCAGTCGGTGACGATCGGTAGCCTACAGATCCAGACCGTCTACGTGATGAGCCTGGTTGTCTCCGTCGCGATGATGATCGGCATGGCGTGGTTCTTCAAAGTGTCCAAGTGGGGTCTGGCGATGCGCGCCACTGCGTTCAACCAGCAGGTGGCGCAATCGCTGGGCATTTCCGTCAAAACCGTATTCGCGATGGCCTGGGCGATCTCGGCCATGGTCTCCGCGGTCGCCGGCGTCGTCGTCGCCGTCGTCAACGGCGTGTCATCCGGCTTGTCGATCTACGGCATCAAGGTGTTTCCGGCGGTCATCCTCGGCGGTCTCGACAGTATCGGCGGCGCGGTGGTCGGCGGCATCATCATCGGGCTGCTAGAGAACTTCGCGCAATTCATCGACAGCGAATATCTGCACTGGGGCAATCTCTATGAGGTCGCGCCGTTCTACGTGCTCATCATCATCCTGATGATCAAGCCTTACGGCCTGTTCGGCACCAAAGACATCGAGCGGGTGTAACACATGGCCAGCCCCTCCCTCATCCCGGCCGGCGACTTCCGCACCAGCTATGCGGTCGACACCACAATCTTTCCGACCACCACCAGCCGCAACGCGGCGATCCTCGGCGTGGTGCTGATCTGCTTCGCGCCGCAACTGCTCAGCGAATACTGGCTCAGCCAGCTGATCATGATCGGCATCTACGGCATCGCGGCGCTCGGGCTCAATATCCTGGTCGGTTTTACCGGACAGATCTCCATCGGCCACGCCGCCTTCTTCCTGTTCGGCGCTTTCACCTCGGCCTATATCTCCAACAACTATCCGATCCCGGTGTTTTTCTCGATTCCCATCGCCGGCGTGGTAACGGCCATTGTGGGACTCATTTTCGGCCTGCCGGCGGCGCGGTTGAAGGGGCTGTACCTCGTTATCGCCACGCTGGCCGCGCAATACATTCTGCTCGACTTCTTCTCCCGCGCCGACTGGTTCAGCGGCGGCTCGGTGCCGGCGACGGCCAAAGCGTTCTCGATCTTCGACTATATGCTGCGCGGCGACCGGCAGTATTTCTATGTGGTGCTGGCCTATGTGGTGGCGAGCTATCTGCTCGTTACCAACCTGATGCGCTCGCGCGACGGCCGCGCGCTGGTGGCTGTGCGTGATCACTATCTCTCGGCCGAGATCATGGGCATCAATCTCACCAAATATCGCACGCTGTCCTTCGGCCTCGCGGCGTTCTTCGCCGGCATCGCCGGCGCGCTGTACGCGCATAACCAGCTCGTGGTCTCCAACGAGGGTTTCGGCATCGAGCGCTCGATCCTGTTCCTGGCAATGGTCATCATCGGCGGTACCGGCTCGATCATGGGCACGCTGATGGGCACGGCCTTCGTGGTGCTGGTGCCCGAAGCGATGGAATGGATCAGCATGGAGTTGAAGGGCGGCGTCATCGACAAGGCGCTGGCGCTCAACAACAACCTGACCTTTCTGCGCGAGATCGCCATCGGCCTCATCATCATCGCGTTTCTGGTGTTCGAACCCGACGGACTCGCGCATCGCTGGCGGCAGATCAAGACCTACTGGAAACTCTACCCGTTCTCGCATTGAGAACGGGACGGACTGGACGAAACGACAAAATATAAAATCCAACGGGAGAATGCTCATGACGATGAAAACATTTCTAACGTCCGCATCCATTGCCCTTCTCATCGCGGGCGCGTCCGCCAGTGCGCAGGCGCAGATCGCCGTCGGCCACCTCGCCGATTATTCCGGCGGCACCTCCGACGTCGGTACGCCCTACGGCCAGGGCGTGGTCGATACCTATGCCTGGATCAACAAGAATGGCGGCGTCGGCGGCAAGCAGGTCAATCTCGATAGCAACGACTATGGCTATCAGGTGCCACGCGCCATCGCGCTGTACAAGAAGTGGTCGGGCGCCGACAAGGTCGCGGCGATCATGGGCTGGGGCACGGCAGATACCGAAGCGCTCACCGGCTTCCTCGCCCAGGACAAGATCCCGGATATCTCGGGCTCCTATTCGGCCGCGCTGACCGACCCGACCGGCGCCGGCGGCAAGGCGAAGCCTGCGCCGTATAACTTCTTCTACGGCCCGTCCTATTCGGACGCGCTGCGCGCCGAACTGACCTGGGCCGCAGAGGACTGGAAGTCCAAGGGCAAGTCGGGCAAGCCGAAATATGTCCATATGGGCGCCAATCATCCCTACCCCAACGCGCCGAAGGCCGCGGGTGAAGCGCTTGCTGCCGAACTCGGCTTTGAAGTCCTGCCGCCATTGGTCTTCGCACTCGCGCCCGGTGACTACAGCGCGCAGTGCCTCAGCCTGAAGAGCGCCGGCGCCAACTACGCTTATCTCGGCAACACCGCAGCTTCGAACATCTCGGTGATGAAGGCCTGCAAGGCCGCCGGCGTCGACGTGCAGTTCATGAGCAATGTGTGGGGCATGGACGAGAACGCCGCAAAGGCCGCAGGCGATGCTGCCGACGGCGTGATCTTCCCGCTGCGCACGGCGGTGAGCTGGGGCGGCAACGCGCCGGGCATGAAGACGGTGCAGGAGATTTCCAAGATCTCCGATCCTTCGGGCAAGATCTATCGCCCGGTGCACTACATCGCGGCGGTCTGCACCTCGCTCTACATGAAGGAAGCGCTGGACTGGGCCGCGAAGAACGGCGGCGCCACCGGCGAGAACGTCGCCAAGGGCTTCTATCAGAAGAAGGATTGGGTGCCGGCCGGCATGGAAGGTGTCTGCAATCCCTCGACCTGGACCGACAAGGATCACCGCCCGACCACCAAGGTCGATCTGTATCGCTCGAAGGTCTCCGGCGCGACCGATGGCGATCTGAACGACCTGATGGCCAAGGGCACGATCAAGCTCGAGAAGGTCAAGACCGTGGAACTGCCGCGCAAGCCGGAATGGCATGGGTGGTAGTCCTCCCTTCTCCCCGCCCGGCGAAGCGGAGCTTCGCTAGGCGGGGAGAAGGTGGCGCGGACCTAGTCCGCGTCGGATGAGGGGGAGCCTCAGCAGGCTCTGAGCTAGCGGAGAGTCCCCCTCACCCGGATTGCTCGCTATCGCTCGCGATCCGACCTCTCCCCGCAAGCGGGGAGAGGTCGGCTAGAACCGGAATTCGGAGTTCATCCTGTGCAGCCAACCATCGATACCAGCACCCGCCCGACAGCGACACAGGCCACCGCCCCCCTGCTCGACATCCGCAACATCGAGGTCGTCTATGACGACGTGATCCTTGTGCTGCGCGGCTTGAGCATGGAGGTGCCGAAGGGCGCCATCGTCGCGCTGCTCGGCGCCAATGGTGCCGGCAAGTCGACCACATTGAAGGCGATCTCCGGCCTCCTGAAAACGGAAGATGGCGAAGTCACGCGCGGCGAAATCCTGTTCGACAATGAACGGATCGACGGCATCGATCCCGACAAGATCGTCCGCCGCGGCATCTTCCAGGTGATGGAAGGCCGCCGCATCGTGTCCGACATGACGTCACTGGAAAACCTACGGCTCGGCGCCTTCACGCGCAGGGACAACGAGGTCTCCGCCGATATCGACATGGTCTACGATTACTTCCCGCGGCTGAAGGAAAGAACAGGCTTGGCCGGCTATCTCTCGGGCGGCGAGCAGCAGATGCTGGCGATCGGCCGAGCGCTGATGGCGCGGCCGAAGATGATCCTGATGGACGAACCCTCCATGGGCCTGTCGCCACTGCTTGTGAAAGAGGTGTTCGCGATCATCAAGAAGATCAACCGCGATCTCGGCGTTACCATTCTGCTGGTCGAACAGAACGCGCGCGCGGCACTCTCCGTCGCCAGCCACGGCTACATCATGGAACAGGGCAAGGTGGTGCTCGACGGCACCGCCGATGAGCTGCGCGACAATGAGGACGTGAAGGAATTCTATCTCGGCGGCGCCGGCGACCAGCGCAAGAGCTTCAAGAATCTGAAGAGCTTCAAGCGCAGGAAGCGATGGCTTTAGCTGCTCACGGTCCCGCAGGTCGCGATGCCGGTCTTGCGCGCAAGGATCGCGCGAATGCGGCGCGACACCAGCAACAGGATGACAAGCACAATGACCAGGGCCATGGCAATCAGCACGCGGTTGAGCGGCATTGGTCCATCATCGAGCAACAACGCCCGTCCGGACGCACCGAGATACACGTAAAGCACGATCTGCGGCAGCGTGAACACGAAAGTGACCAGGGCAAACGGGAGCAGTCCGATATTTGTCAAACCGAACAGATAATTTTGCACCGAATTGGGCAATGGTCCGCCGAACCGCATCAGTGCGACGATGCGCCAGCCCTCGTCATCGACGGCCTGGGCAATGAGGCGCCAGGCCGCGCGTTTTTCGGTCTGCCGTTCCACCCAACCGCGCAGGATGGAGCGCGCCAGCATGAAGGCCAGAGCGGATGCAGCCGCGGCGACTGGAACAATGACGACGAGAGAGCGCAAGCCGAACGCAGCACCGGCACCGAACACGATGAATGTTCGCGGGACCGGCAAAAACGAAGAGGCAACCACCAATGCGGCCAGCACGACGGCAGCAGGAAAATCAAGCTGGCCGAAGCTGTCGAGCCATTGGACGATACGTTCTGACAACATGATTTCCCACTAGCACGGCGCCACAGGCTACCGGAATAACCGCGACGACGCCAAACCACCAGGACACACCCAGATGCGCCACTTCGACACACTCGAAAATTGCGATCCGTCGCAGCGCCAGGCCAATCTGTTTTCGCGCCTGCCGGATGTGCTGCGCCACGCGATGCAGGCGCCCGCTTATGCGGAGCATCTCAAGGGCATCGATCCCGCTGCGATCGTCAGCCGCGCCGCGCTGGCGCAATTGCCGGTGCTGCGCAAATCCGACCTGCCGGCCCTGCACAAGGCCAGCCCACCGTTCGGCGGCTTCGTGTCAGGCGCGACCGGCTCGTTCGGCCGGTTGTTCACCTCGCCGGGGCCCATTTTCGAGCCGGAGTCGAAACAGGCCGATCCCTGGCGCGGCGCGCGGGCGCTCTATGCCGCCGGTTTCCGCGCGGGCGACGTGGTGCTGAATACTTTCAGCTATCACCTGACCCCCGGCGGCTTCATCTTCGACGGCGCCGCGCGGGCGCTCGGCTGCGCTGTGATTCCCGCCGGTCCCGGCAATACCGAACAACAACTCGAACTGATCGAGGCCTATCGTCCATCAGCCTATAGCGGCACGTCGGATTTTCTGAAGATCCTGCTCGATGCCGCGAAGGCGGCCAATCGCGACGTCTCGTCCATCAAGCGCGCCATGGTGTCTGGCGCAGCCTTCCCGCCCTCGCTGCAGGCCGAGATCGCATCGCGCGGTGTCGAGGCCTATCAGGCCTTCGCCACAGCCGATCTGGGCTTCATCGCCTATGAGAGCACCGCCCGCGATGGCCTGATCGTCAACGAGGACCTGATCCTGGAAATCGTGACCCCCGGGACCGGCGAACCCGTGGCCGAGGGCGATGTCGGCGAAATCGTGGTGACCTCACTGGACCCCCACCACCCCTGGATCCGGCTGGCTCTGGGCGACCTGACGGCCGCCCTGCCCGGCCCCAGCGCCTGCGGCCGCAGCAATATGCGCATCCGGGGCTGGATGGGCCGCGCCGATCAGGCCACCAAGGTCAAGGGCATGTTCGTGCGCCCCGAACAGGTCGCCGAAATCGGCAAGCGGCACCCGGAACTCGGCCGGCTACGGCTGGTCGTGTCCAGAGACGGTGAAAATGATGCCATGGTGCTGAAAGCCGAAGCGGCGGTCCAGGACAAGCCTAGCCTGCAGGAGGCCGTCACAGCCACGCTCAGGGCCGTCAGCAAGCTCGGTGGCGCCGTGGAGCTGGTGGCGCCGGCCTCGCTGCCCAATGACGGCAAGATCATCGCGGACGAGCGCGGGAACTGACCGCGCAGGACTGCCGCGGCGCATCATAAAAAGCCGGACTTCCCTGGGCGATCCTGCTATGCAGCCGCCCAGATCGAGGATGCCTGCTGCCGTGAGACTGATTTTACCACAAATTGTCGAGACCTGGCTGTCGCGCCCCACGGTGTCGAAGATCATCAGCTTCGGCGTGATTGGCCTCGGCAACGCCCTCATCGATCTGGCCATCTTCACCCTCGCCTATCAGGTGCTGAAGCTGCCGCTGGTGCCCGCCAATGTCATAGCCTGGCTGGTGGCCGTATCGTGTTCCTACGTGATGAACACCATGATCACGTTCCGCGCCGAATCCGGCCGCGTGTTGCGACGGAAGGATTATCTCAGCTTCGTCGCCTCGGGTGTATTAGGCGTGATCGCGACCACCACCACGCTCGTGGTGCTGTCGCACTTCATGCCGGTCTATGCCGCCAAGCTTCTGGCCATTTTGGTCAGCTTCATCGTGAATTTCACGATGTCGCATTTCGTAGTGTTTCGGACCAAGCCGACGGATCCGAACGAAGTCATCCGCTAGATCGCACAGATAGTCAGGCGCCGAGCACCCGTTCGGCTTCGGCGACCGCGCATAGAATGTGATAGAAGGATGACGCCGGGATCGTATCGACCAGCGAGCGTCCCTCACCGTCAAACTGATCGTACCAGCCGCCTTTGACGGGATACTGCAGATAATATTTGTCCAGCCGCATCAGCGCCGCCCGTGCCTCGTCGGCCGCGCCCTCGACGCCTGACTCCGCCTGCGCGACGAAGGCCTTGATGATCTCGGTCTGCGGCCAGCAGCGCCGTGTTGCCTTCACGATATTGCCCTGGGCGTCGCCTTCGTCCACCAGACAGCCGGTGGCATCGCGATAGCGCAGCGCGGATTCAAGTAACGCGGCACGCTGCTTGCCGGTCGGACAGCCGGTGATGCGCTCAAAGCCCTTGAGCAGCCAGACCCATTCCGCCTGATGGCCGGGCTCAACGCTGACCGGCTCGATCCGCGACCAATCCTGTTCGAAATATTCGCCGAGCACGTCTTTCTTCGCATCGAACAGGTTCGACGTGAACAGACCGAACAGATTACCGGCCCGCGCCTGGAACGCCAGATCATGGGTCGCGTCAAAACCCGCGATGAAGGCCTCCAGCAGATGCATCTGCGGATTCTGGCGCCGCGGCATCGAAGCCGGCACGCCCTCGAGATAACCGCCGTCGGGCGAGCGCAGTTGAGTATCGATGAACTGCATCAATTCGTCGATCTCGGCGCGCATCTTTGCATCGCGATCCAGCTGATAGACCGTCGCCAGTGCCAGCAGGACGAAAGCGTGGTCATAGGTGTCGCGCAGCGGATTCAGCACCGAGCCATCTGGCGCGAGAATATGCACGAAGCCCGGCTTGCCATCCGGCGCCTTCGCCTTGGCCAACGTGTAATCGAGACCCTTGCGGGCAATCTCGGCGCCCTGCGGATACCAGCCAAGCTGCGCGGCCTTGGCGAAACAATAGATCTGGCGAGCCTGCACACGGACACGACGGGGGGCAGCGAGATCGGCCTTACCATCACAATCAAGACGCTCAATGAAGCCGCCTGACTGTAAATCCCAGCCCTTGCCTGACCAAAGCGGCAGGGCGTCAGTGATCAATTTGGATTTAAGAAGCGCAACGATGTCCGGTTTCTTGCCATTTGAGTGATTGGGCAATTCATTCATGTGCGGCGCCTCTTACGTTTACAGACTCCACTCGCACAGCCGCGAGCTACGTCGATATGACTGCAATACCAGTCAACCGACAAGGAGGCGAACGCCATCCGCGCGACCAGCGCTGCCCGGCAAAGCCGCGATCAACGCTGGCTCCGTTTTCAAGCAATTCCACTGAGCTTTAAGGACGCAAAGCACCCAGAGGCAAAAGCGTTGGAGATCGAACTATAACGAGCAGGTCCGAATCGAGCGGCCGCAACCGGCGTGGAAGCACCATTTCCCGCCTGCTCATTGGGCACCTCCGCTGCCAGCGCTCGTCCAACAGAACAACCCCTATATTTAGCTGATGGCCAACTCAACCCTGGATCGGCAGATTTTCCGGTGCGAATTCCAAGCTCTCCGAACCTCAACTGTCGAAACCGCTATCCTGCGCATAAAGCAACCTTGGCGGGGAGACAGAAAATAAACATAAGCAATTGATTTATTTGAACAATAAAAAAATTCGTGATGTGCGCTACGGCTGCCGCTGGAGGCAGAACGAGAGTTGTCCGTTCTATTGAAGTTCTGCTATGAACGTCATTGTTAATAGCATCATCACCGAC
The DNA here is from genome assembly GCF_056401215.1 of Tardiphaga sp. P4_G1. Classification (NCBI taxonomy): domain Bacteria; kingdom Pseudomonadati; phylum Pseudomonadota; class Alphaproteobacteria; order Hyphomicrobiales; family Nitrobacteraceae; genus Tardiphaga; species Tardiphaga sp. P4_G1. Next base: position 385,413 of record NZ_JBFUJU010000004.1, on the reverse strand, counting down.
AGCGCTATTAACACGTCTGAGGGCAAATCACCGGCGATCTGTGTAACCGCAGCTTGGTCAATACCTAATGTCGCCGGCATCGGTATACGACCCGGCCTAATGACGGCGGTGCCCTGAGCAACCGGCCGTTCGGCTAGGGATAAGCTCGTTCATAACCACATCGAAATTGATCTGCTCGTTTCACACATCGGGCGAATGCTTGAGTATGGCGGACTAGACCAAGGCGTCGGAACTTAGTGCTGAAATGAAAAATTATCCGATCGGTCTGGCTCCAGCGGCGCGGTCCTTTTACGCGAATGGCGGGCTTTTGTGGGAACTGATGAAACGGGACTTCATCGGGCGCTATAAGGGGTCGATTTTTGGCATCGCCTGGTCGCTGTTTAACCCACTTCTGATGCTGGCCATCTACACCTTTGTCTTCAGCGTCGCATTCAAAGCTCGCTGGGGCGCACAGGACGAAAGCCGGGTCGATTTTGCCATCGTGCTTTTTTCCGGACTGATCGTACATGCGTTGTTCGCCGAGTGTCTGATCCGGGCCCCCACGCTCATTGTGGTCAACGCGAATTACGTCAAGAAGGTCGTGTTCCCGCTTGAAATTCTTCCACTCATGACGATTGGTTCGGCACTTGGAAATTTCCTCATCAGCTTTGCCGTGCTGACCGTTTTCTGCTTGCTATCGGGAACGTCATTGCACGCGACAGGATTGTTGGTGCCGATCCTGCTATTACCGATGTTGTTGATGATCCTCGGCTTTAGCTGGCTTCTCGCTTCTCTAGGGGTCTATCTGCGCGATTTTGCGCAAATCATTGGCATGCTGACTACCGTCGCGTTGTTTTTAGCGCCGGTCTTCTATCCGATCACTGCTCTCCCGAAGGTCTACCAGACTCTTCTCAACTTCAACCCCATCACCCTGCCAGTGATTCAGCTCCGGGACTCGTTGCTGTGGGGGAACACAATCGACTGGTTCGCCTGGGGGATTAGCTTCATCGCGGGTCTCGCAATTTTCTATCTCGGCTTTGCCTGGTTTCAGAAGACCCGAACGGGATTCGCCGATGTCCTCTGACAAAGCCGTCATTCAAGTTCGCGATTTGGCCAAGCGCTACGACATCTACGAGAATCCCCGTGATCGACTGAAGCAGTTGGTCATCCCACGCCTGTCGAAGATGGCCTCATATGCCGGACTGAAGAAAAGGGACGAGGCGCCGGTCTATCACCGCGCGTTCTGGGCGTTGCAGGGAATTTCGTTCGAGGTCCGCCCCGGCGAGACACTTGGCATCATCGGCCGTAACGGCAGCGGCAAGAGCACCCTGTTGCAGATTATCGCGGGCACATTGTCGCCGACCGCCGGCGAGGTGAACGTTACGGGACGGGTCGCGGCACTGCTCGAACTAGGAAGCGGCTTCAATCCCGAATTCAGCGGCCGCGAGAACGTCCTTTTGAACGCCAGAATCCTCGGACTAAATCGCGACCAGATCGAAGCTCGCTATGATCAGATCGCTGCGTTCGCGGATATTGGCGATTTCATCGATCAGCCAGTCAAGACCTATTCCAGCGGAATGTTCGTGCGGCTGGCGTTCGCGGTGCAGGCGCATATCGACGCATCCATCGTCATCATCGATGAAGCACTTGCAGTCGGCGACGTGTTTTTTCGCCAGAAGTGCTATGCGCGCCTCGAGGAAATTCGCGCCTCCGGCGCGGCGGTCCTGCTCGTGTCCCACGCGATGACAGACATTGAACAATTTTGCGACCGCGCCATTCTTCTGGATCACGGGAAGACCAGCTTTATCGGAGACGCGACCGAAGCTTCGAAGAAATATTACCATCTTCATCAGAAACGGCTCTTGAAAATCGAAATAGAGCCAGATGGCGCGCAGGTAGCAAAATCCGCCGTTGGCGCGCCACTCGTTTCAGGCTTGGATTTCTGGCCAGACGATCATAACTTCGTTGACGCAACGTCTCTTACACAGATCGGTGATGGCTGGGCGACTTGCCTGCGGTATACCGTTTGCGACGTCAATAACCATCAATGCGCAAGCTTCGGCCAAGGTGAGACAGCCGTCTTCTATTATGAATTCCTCATCGAAAGGCCAATTTCTGTTCCCCTTGCCGGGATCGTGCTCCAAAACGAACGCGGAATAAACGTCCACGGAAAAGGAGCACTTGAGCACTACGTCAACGCTCCGAGCCATCTGCCCAAGGGGACAGTCATTCGATGTCGTCAGACAATCGAGCTGAAGCTGGAGTTGGGCGAATACACCTTCGAAGTAGGGCTAGCAACAATAGACGGTGCAACGTATGACCGAGTGAGCGAACTCAACCATGAGGGAATTTTTTCGCACATCGAGCGCCTTTGTCATATGCCTAGAGCTGGCGTGCTCGCGATCGGGTGGCGTCCCGCGCATGACGGCCCTCCCCTCACTCATCATGGAATAGCCGATTTACCGGGAAGCTTTGAATATGCCTTCGACACCCCTGACGCAAAGTAATGTACCAACGAGGATTCTTCCTGCGGCGGAAATCCTCAAAGGTTATGATGCAGTCGCAAGCCTTTATCCATACATCCCACCGCTGAGTCATTGGCGAGCTTGGGAGTATGCGGCGTACAAACATCATCGCATCGATGGTCGCATTCTAGACGTCGGCTGTGGCGACGGCCGCTACTTCAAACTTATTTGGCCCCACGCCAACAATGTCGTTGGCGTTGACATGGACAAGGAAGCTGCCGAAAGGGGCCGTCAAAGTGGCGTATATAATACGGTCCATACGACAATTGCCGACAGAATCCCCGAGCCGGACGCTAGCTTTGACAATGCGTTTGCTAATTGCTCACTCGAACATATGGACAATCTCAACGGCGTACTGCTCGAAATTACTCGATGCTTAAAGCCCGGAGGGACACTCTCCTGCAGCATCGTGACAAATCGTTTCGTGGATTGGTCGCTTTTGCCCACGATGATATCGCAGGCCGGCTTTCAAAAGGCCGCCGACCATTTGCACGCCGACTTTCTGAAATACCATCACTTAGCAAATCCTCTCAAAGTCGAGATGTGGGTGGATAGTTTCAATAAGGCCGGCTTAACTGTCGAGAGCCACATTCCTATTCTGCCGCGCTACAATACAAGCATCTTTCTTCTCATGGACACTCTTTGGCACGTGAAGAAGGACAATGGCGAATTCGGAGAGCTGATATATCCAATTCTGTCTTCAAATCCGGGGTTTCCGCGCGCGTTTCGTAAGATTGTGGATGCACTACTCGAGATGGAACAAGATTGGCACGACTGCTCCGGAGCGGTCTTTAGCGTTAGAAAGGCAAAGTAATGGCCGACAGAGATTGTTGGTGCGGTAGTCACAACCTATGTGGATTCAGCCCCGAATATGCCCGGTGCTCGGTATGCGGCACGCTTGTCGCGCTTGCAGGACTTTCCGACGAGGCCCTTCAAGTTAAAAACGACGACACCGACTTTTATGGAAAGCAATACTGGCTCGAACATCAGAGTAAGGACCTGGGTCACCCGGACATTTTTGGTCGGGCGCGGGAAGATCTTATTGAACGAAATCTCCACTGGTTGAGGACGCTCAAAGCATACAAGTTGCCAGGATCCAAGGTCTTGGAGCTCGGCTGCTCGCATGGAAGCTTTGTCGCCATGCTAAGACAGGCAGGTTACGACGCTTCAGGCATGGAAATGAGCCCTTGGGTCGTTAATTTTGCCAAGGAAACTTTCGACATTCCGGTCTTCGTTGGTCCGGTGGAAACCACCGAACTTCCGAACGGCAGTTTCGACGTCGTTGCCCTTATGGATGTATTGGAACATCTTCCTGATCCGATCGGGACAATGCGGCACGCACTGAATTTGCTCAATCCGGATGGTATACTGTTGATACAAACACCTCGGTTTCGAGAGGAGATGAATTATGAAACCTTGATTAACACCAATGCCACGTTTCTGGCGCAGCTCAAGTCCGATGAGCACCTTTACCTGTTTACGGAAGACTCGGTATCGAACCTCTTTAAGCGGCTGGGCGCGGATTACATCCGTTTCGAGCAGCCTATTTTCCATCAGTACGACATGTTTTTCGTAGTAAGTCGCCAGCCCATCGAACCCATTACGGACCCAAAAGAAGGATCCCTTCTTACTCCAAAGGGTCGTTTCGTGCAGGGGTTGCTCGACCAGGATCGAAAGATCAAGGAGCTGGAAGAACATATCAAGGTGATTGACTCTGATCGGGCCGCGAGACTGGAGCAGATTCTCGAGCTGACCAAAATGATCAACGAGCAGCGTAGCTGAGCGGAGCACTAGAGCTGGATATGTCGTCAAAGATCCTGCCGAAAATCTCTATCGTGACTCCATCCCTTAACCAGGGACGGTTCTTGCAGGATGCTATCGATTCCATAGCCGCTCAGAATTGGCCGAATGTCGAGCATTTCATCATTGATGGTGGTTCGACCGACAACACACTCGACATTATCCAGCGGAACAAAGCCAGCTTGGCTGGCTATGTCAGCGAGGCCGATAAGGGAGCCGCCGATGCCATCAATAAAGGGCTAGCGAGATGCACGGGCGACATCGTCGCCTGGCTTAACGCTGACGACTTCTATCTGCCAGGCGCGTTCCAGATTGTAGCAGACGCTTATCATGCCAGCCCCAACGCCAGCTTCTGGTTCGGCAACGGCTTGCGCACCGACGTCAACGGCAAGGAAACCGGTATATTCAACCGCACGACGGTGGCTTACGACCATCGGGCTCTGATCGAAGGTCTGGACTATATCCTCCAGCCGTCGACATTCATTAATCCGGTAGCCCTCAAAGCAACGGGGGGGGACCTCGATGGAGGTCTTCGCTGGAGCTTCGATTGGGATCTTTGGATTCGTCTCGCAGAGATTGCCGAGCCATACGCGATCAATGCCAACCTCGCCGCATCTCGAGAATGGGGAGAAACGCTTACGGCAAATGGCGGCTTCCGCCGCGCCGAGGAATTGCGCCTTCTCGCCGAACGTCACAGTGGAGATCCGATGACACCAGGAGCACTATGCTACTGGATCGACAACATGTCATCGTTTCTGCGATCGTCTCCCGGCGTTTTCAGTCAGCATACGGAGACGGCCCTGCAGGCGTTCTGGCGGGAAGCCCAGAAAGATATGCAGCAGTTGGACGTTGATTCCGCGGGTAACCCGCTGCGAACATCGGGACAATGTGTAGGAAAACTGCCATGGAAAAAACGCGACCGCATAAACTCCAAAAACCTGGACATCGCAGTTGATCTTTTCCCTCTGGTCGCCGGGGTTTCAGGCGGCATCGTGCCTTGGGTGCAAGGCGTTCTCCGGGAAATGGCTAGGCTATATCCTGAAGACAGGCTGGTCATGTTTCATCGGCCGGGCACATCCGCGCTGCTGATTGAAGAGCCCAATGTGGCCTTCGTTGCGCTCGATGAGCACCCCACTACGTTCTACGCAAAAATGACGCGCCATTGCAGAAGCATGGGCATCGACGCGATAATTCGAACCTATCCTCAGGAGCAACATCCGGCGCTGCCTGTTAATCGACAGATCTTTGTCATTCCGGATATGCAGCACGAGTTTTTTCCGGAGTTTTTCTCGAAGCCAGTATTGGCAGCCCGTCGTCGGGCATTCGGTTATGCTCTGTCCTGCGGCGCTGCGATTGCCACGATGACCAGCCACGCGCGCAAGACAATGGTCAGCAACGGCTGGCTCATGACCGATGACGTCTTTCTGATGCCTGCCGCTCTCCCCGAAGAGCTGCGAGATACGCCACCTCAAACAGATTTGCCGGCAGCAGCTGCATCCTTCGACTGTTTCTTTTACATGCCGGCCAACCTTTGGGCGCACAAGAACCATCGCCGTCTTTTTGAAGCATTCAAGCTCGCCCTTCCCAAGTTGCCTCCTGGGACCGGACTTGTATTGTCTGGATCTCCGGAAGATTTGGACAAGGCCCTCAAAGGTTTTGAAAGCCTGCCTATCGTACATCTGGGCTTTGTGCCTCACCGACAGGTCGCTGCCCTTTTCCGCCACGCAACGGCGTTGGTCTATTTTTCGCTCTTCGAAGGCTTCGGAATGCCGCTCTTGGAAGCATTCCACCATGGGACTCCCGTTCTCTGCAGCAATACGACGGCGCTGCCGGAAGTAGGAGGCGATGCAGTTCTTTCGTGCGATCCGACCGACGTTCCCGCGATGGCGAACTTGCTTGTGCGGATAACGATGGAAGAAGGTCTAAGACAGAGCCTTTCCGAAAAAGCCAAGCTTCGGGTTGAAACTTACAATTGGTCATCCCCAGCGCACGAGTTGCGTGCCGCGCTGGCTCGCGTTTCAGCCAGTCGCCCGAACCGTCCAAAAAAGGAGCCGCTGGTCAGCATCGTCATGCCGACTCGCAACCAAGGTCGCTTCATCCGCGCATCCATCGATAGCGTCCTGAGCCAGGATTACGCCAATATAGAACTATTGGTGATGGACGGCGCTTCGACCGACAATACCGTCGAGATCCTGAAGTCGTATGGCGATCGCATCCGATGGATCTCGGAGCGCGACAAAGGCCAGACCGACGCGATCAACCGAGGAATGGGGCTCCTCAGTGGAGAGGTGCTCGCCTATCTGAACTCCGACGACATCTTGCTGCCAGATACGATAAAAAAAGTCGTCGGCTATTTCAACGATCATCCGGAATGTGACCTTGTGTATGGAGATGCCGACTATATCGATGTAGACGGCAAAATCACCGGGCCCTATGCGACGGCCGACTATTCGCTCGATCGCTTGATGAGCGATTGCTGCATCTGTCAGCCAGCCGCGTTCTGGCGACGGCGCATCGCCGAACGCGTTGGTCCTTTCGATGCTTCGCTGCAGACTGCCATGGATTACGAATATTGGCTTCGGATAGCGACATCAGGTGGCGTCATCTATCATACGATCGACAAACTGGCGCAGTCTCGTCTACACGAGGATGCGAAAACCCTGGCGATGCGCGGCAAGATCTTCGAGGAAATATTCGAAATTTGCAGAAAGCATGGCGGCTATGTCAGCTTGAACTATTTTTTAGGACGATGGTCCTATAGGCTATACGAGAGCTGGTGGGGTGGCAGCCGACTTCGAGCTATCGCACCTCACACATATAAGTTGCCCGCGACTGTCCTGTTTACCAGCCAACTCTTTCGGATTGGGAGCAATAGACGTCAGGCGATGGAGCTTTTGCGCACCGCATTTGATACAATCGACCGCCGGTCGCCCTATCTGGGACGGCTTATTCGCAAAGCTCGCGCGAGCTCGTCTTTCTTGCGTGGGCGGCTGCGTTGAGAGAATCCGTAGTCCTAAAATGAGGAAGGGCGTATTATGAAGCGAGCGCTCATCACAGGTATTACCGGGCAGGATGGCTCATATCTCGCGGAACTGCTTGTCGATAAAGGCTACGAGGTCTTCGGCCTTGCGCGTCAAAAGAGCTGGTACAGCCCGAATTGCGCCAGCCACTTGGCCGGGAAAGTCGGAATTCTATTTGGCGATGTCACAGAGGGCGCCGACGTTGCCAACGCCGTTCGCGATGTCGGCCCGGACGAGATCTACAATCTCGCCTCTCAGTCCAGCCCGGGCGAATCATGGGCCCGCGCCCCGGAAACTCTTTTGGTCAATGGGCTCGCTGCGATCCGGCTGTTCGAGGCGGTGCGCCATAATCGCCCCGAAGCACGCGTATACCATGCGTCTTCCTCGGAAATGTTCGGAAGATCCCTCGCTGATCGTCAAAACGAGAGCACGTCTTTCAATCCGGTAAACCCCTACGCTGCGGCGAAAGTCTATGCCCATCATATGGCGGCCATTTACCGGGATAGCTACAATCTCTACATAACAAGCGGGATTCTGTTCAACCACGAGAGTGAGCGCCGACCATTGCACTTCGTCACACAGAAGGTCGCATACGGAGCAGCTTGCGCTTCGCTCGGGATTTCGAATTCGCCCGACCGTAATGAGCGAGGACGTCCCATTGTCGAGGACGGCAAGCTAGCGCTTGGAAATCTCGGCATCGCCAGAGACTGGGGTTATGCCCCAGATTTCGTGCGCGCGATGTGGATGATCCTGCAGCAGGAGAGACCGGCCGACTTCGTGATCGGGACGGGTAAATTGCACACGTTGAGCGAATTATGTGAAGTCGCCTATCGAAGCGTGGGCTGCGATTGGCAGCAATGTGTTTTCAGCGATCCCGCACTTGTGAGACCGCTTGAATCAGGACAAATCCTATCAGATCCTTCAAAAGCACGGGACGTGCTCGGCTGGCGCCCGACGCTCAATTTTGAGCAGATGGTAGCGCAAATGGTACAGGCGCAGGTGAAGCGCCTGAGTTCGCTTATCGATGGTCGCGACGGACAATGAATGGTCACTCGGCATCCGAGCTAACCCAGGACGACTGGATCTGCACATCTTCGAGAGCACAAAAACGGCGCCCCAGTTGTCAGCCATCGGCCGGCCGAACTGGTCGGAAATTGCTCCATGAACTATAGAAGACTCACATTTTGGCTTTTTGAACTCCTGTTGCTATCGTACCATTAGAACTCCCCCTCATACGTGTTCGTGCAGCCAGAAATCACGTTTGTAGAACCGCCTCCCGAAATGATACGGGAAGGCTCGAATTGAACAAAGTGCAACGCTCGTGAAAAAGTGCAGCTTTGCCGGACCCGGCCATCAAGAGTAAGTCATGGACAAGAGTGCAAAGATCTATGTTGCAGGCCATCGCGGGATGGTTGGCTCTGCTATTGTGCGGCAGCTCCAGAAGGCCGGTTATTCCAACGTGCTGTGGCGCTCGAGCGCTGAGCTCGATCTGACCAAACAGACTGCGGTCGAGGATTTCCTTGATCTGGAAAAACCAGACTACATCTTCATGGCTGCCGCCAAGGTGGGGGGCATTCATGCCAACAACACCTATCGCGCTGACTTCATCTACGAAAACCTAGCTATCGAGGCAAACGTCATTCATGCCGCGGCTGAAGCAGATGTTAAACGGATGCTTTTTCTCGGCTCAAGCTGCATCTACCCACGTGATTGTCCGCAGCCCATCAAGGAAGAGTATCTCCTCACCGGCCCCCTCGAAGCGACCAACGAACCCTACGCGATCGCCAAAATCGCTGGCATCAAGCTTTGCGAGAACTACAACCGACAATATCAGACCGAGTATGTGTCGGTCATGCCTACAAACCTGTTCGGGCCGAACGACAATTACGACCTTGCCAACAGCCATGTTCTACCCGCACTGATCCGAAAAGCTCATGAAGCCAAACAGCGGGGAGACAGCGCTTATGAGGTGTGGGGCTCCGGACGCCCGATGCGCGAATTTCTCTACGTCGACGACATGGCAGAAGCTTGCGTGTTTCTGATGGAAAATGACGCGATCCAGGGTGGCATGTTCAACGTCGGAACGGGCGTCGACGTCACCATTGGTGAATTGGCAAATACTGTCATGGAAGTCATCGGATTTGAAGGCAAGGTTGTTTTCGATGCCTCGAAGCCTGACGGGACCCCGCGCAAACTTCTTGATGTGGAGAGGATGCAGGGATTGGGCTGGCAGGCCAAGACGAACCTGCGGGACGGTATTGCGCTTGCCTATCGCGACTTTCTGTCCCGATATGCCAAGCCCTGAAGCAACGGAGCCGCTGGTCACGGTTGCCGTGCCTTCTTTCAACCAGGGGCCATTCCTCGACCAGGCTCTCACCTCCATTTTTTCCCAGGGCGTGCCGGTAGAAGTGTTCGTCCTCGATGGAGGCTCGACCGATCAATCGCTTGAGGTCATCTCACGCTGTAAGGACCATCTCTCTGGTTATCGCAGCCATCGTGATGCGGGACAGGCAGCGGCGATCAACGAAGGCATTCGCAACGGCCGGGCAAAATATGTCTGCTGGCTGAATAGCGACGACTGGTTTTTGCCCGGAGCGCTATCGCGCCTTGTCGAAGTAGCAGAAAGCACCCCGCAAGCGCCTATGGTTTACGGGCGGTGCTGGAATCATATTGAAAGCACCGGCGGACAAAGAGCAGTCTGGGTCGAACCGTTCAGCGAAAGACGCCTCGCACAGCGCTGCATCATCGCGCAGCCTGCGACCTTGATACGCCGCGCGGCATGGGAAGAGGTCGGCGGCGTTGATTCCAGCCTGCACATGACGATGGATTACGACCTTTGGTGGCGCCTCTACAAAGCTGGCGGCGCCCCCCACTTCGTCGACGACTTTGTTGCGGTCAACCGCGTCCATCAAGCCACAAAGACGCGAAATAACAGGCAACTTCACTATAAGGAGGCGATGAGCCTGGTGCGACGACATCACGGCAGCGTCCCGCTGAAATGGTGGCTGGCGCAGCCTTATGCCGTCTGGTTCAAGTCACTGTTTGGCTAGTCTTCGGGAGACAGATCTGCCCGGTAACGCGAAGGACGGGCCAACTAGCGTTTGAAAGCAAGCAAGCAAGCACGCCCGCCCACATGTCGCCCTGAACCGCGCCAGCTACCCAGTGCAGGCTACCTTGGCGTGTCATTTCAAGCGAAGGCACGATACATGCCACATTAGAGTCCATAGCAGCTCTCAGGAAAGCTTATCAGCATGCGCATCCTCCCCCCTTTAAGTGTCCTGGCCGGAGTTGCCGCAGCACTGCTTGTGGTCGCAAACGGATCGTTCCACGGAATAGCCAGTAACGCCAGCGCGGGATGGGCGGTGGCATCCGGAATAGTAGTATTCGGAACGCTTGTAGCACAATCGCCTCGCTCGATCGAGATCGCGCTGGTGCCAGTCGTGTTTGCCATCCCGGCGATCCATTACCTTTGGCCGCTACTCGGAACGACACATCAGCTCATCTTGGTCGACGCCGGCGATTTCAATCAATATCTTGGTCTTGGGAGCTGGCTCACGTCTCATCCATTCAGCGAAGCGCCACATCTGGGCGCAGATTATAACACCCTCCAGTTCAACCTTTGGGACCACGTATCAAATTTCCTGCGGCCCGGCGGGATCTTTCTGCTCTCCCTGTTTGGGTCACTGGCTTCGCGCGAGATCGGCGAAATCTACTCGCCGTTTCTGGCCTTCGGGCTCGGGCTGCAAGCGCTCGGCGTCTACCTCTTCGCTCTGGCGGCATTCGAGAAACTTCCTGCGCCGGCGTGTGCCCTGATCGCAGTTTTGTTCACGATCTCGCCCGCAGCGACTTGGCCGGCCTACGCATCCTTTCTTCCACAAACGATCGGCATGGCTTTCCTGCTAGCAACGACGGGCACGGTCGTTACTGTGACCCAACAGTGGCCCAACCTTAGCCGGCGAGACGCGACAGTACTCGGCGGCGCATTGGCATTGTCGACCTTTGCTACTTGGTCAATCTACCCAGAAAGTGCGCCGCTTGGGGCAGCAGTGTGCGCTCTATTCGTTCTCTTGAGCTATCGGGCCATCGTTATCACGGACATCGGCAGGTTAACTGTATATTTTTGCAGCGTGCTAGCGCTCGCAATTGTAATCTCGCCGGACAGTTTCACCTGGGCAGTTCGGGGCGTCTGGGTACAACTGGGTTCTTTCGCACATGGCGGCGAACAGGTTTCGACGGTATATACGCTTCTTTCCGCAACACTCGCCTCGATTCAACTTCCCCTGGTCGATGTGGTCCTTGAGCATGTTCCGCGAGTTTTTGTAGTTCTCTCCGTTGTAATGACGGCGCTTGGGGTTCTCGGACTCTTCGCAGTCGTTTTCCTGGAACGCCAACCGATAGGCTGCGCCGTCCTCGCAGCATCAATTTTGTTATTTGCGGCCGTCATTCTAAAATATAACGCGGAACACTTTAGAAGCTATGCTCTCTGGACGAGACTATTTAGCTGGAATCTCTTTAAGGCGGCGCAGTATACGGCACCGTTCGTGACGACGATCGCGCTCGGAGGACTGATAATATCGAGCTTAAGATTTTTTAGACGCTTTGCCTACATCGTCGCGTGCCCAATATTGATTTGTATCTCGCTCGCCATCGCGATCGGTCAGGATCTCCAAGCTTGGCCGCGTGGATACAAGACCGAACTCAGTCGGGGCACGGTCGACTTTCTCCGGCAGCTACCGAACGACGGAAGGCTGCTGGTGAGCTTGGAAGGTGAGCTTCATCCATTCCGGTACCTAATTTACGGAGTATTGAAAGAGCGACAATTTCTATCCACCGAAGACTGGCAAGCTCCCGAGTTCGATTCTTCACCATCAATACGCGCCCAGATTCTAAGCAAGCCCGTCGCATATGTGCTTGCAGATGACGCTGGAATGATCGACGGATTGCCCGTGTTACAGAGATCGGGGCGCTTCCGTGTACTGGACGCTCGCGATGCAACGTTCACGCACAAGATAAATGGCTTTAACATAAAGCCAATTGTTCTAAATTTCACCCCCCGAGGGCTGAGCGTTGCTTCCTTCTAAGCGGGCCGAAGAGGGCAGCGTAATCTTACGCACTGAATTCCGGCCTGCGGGTAGACGCGCTGCCCCTTGTCATGTCCGTTGCCCAAGCAAAAATGCTGGAGAGGTGCTCCCACCGAACTCTATTGGACAGGCCAAATCAGCCCGTAAGCAATATTGCGAGAATCATTCGGAAAATGTTGGTGCGGCTGATCGCTTACCAGCCTTAGATTCGCGAGACCGAGACTATCCGTAGCAGCGCAAATGCTGACTTCGGCTGGCGTGGCAAAGTCCGCCCCCCTCGCTATCGGTACTTCAACATTAGCTGTGCCCCCCTCGATTCTGACCCGCAGATCAACGCTGCTCCAAGCGTTGATAAATCGCAGCTTCGTGCAGAACACTTGGCCTGGGTTTCGCAGTCTGGTTATCGTCAGCGCAGACTGGGGGGATACCCAACGGAAGCTACCCTGCGTCCCCGCCTCGATATCGTAAGCACCTGCTATACTTACGATAGTCGGAGGCACCCCACCTAGATCCAGTTCTCCTTTTCCGTCATTCACGGCCTTAATCATGTAGGCGTCATCCGCAACTGCCTGAACGAATCCGCTCGATCTCTTGGTTTCGGTAACTCGCAGAACCAATGCCAGATCACGATTGTTTGCGAGAAACACCTGTTCTGATTCCGTGCTGACGACCAATGCATCAAAATAATCAAACTTTCTGGCCCCAAACATTTGGTACGAATAAAAGTCGCGCGCGAATGGCGACTCCTTCGAAACATAGACCGCACTGTTGCGCGCTTCCCGCCAAGTAAAATCCATTGCAGCTGCGCTCACCGGATTATCAAATCCACCTGACCGAGTAACCATCGGCTTACCTCGCAAGAGCTGGAGGTGCTCCTGGTAATTTAGAGAGGTTCCGATCACAAAAATGACCGTTGCTACGAGAACAGGCAGAGCGGGAATACTTCTAAAACGATCAGAACGCGCCTGCAGCCCAAGTATCGTAAGCAGGACGCCAAACACGCCAAGACACCATTGAACGGCGTCTCGGGTGATATCCCAAAGGTTAAAATGCGAAAGTAGCGAAATGTTGAACTTTACATTCAGCAAGGCGAAAAGCGTTGTCACCGGCAGAAAGCTGAAAAATGCCAGGAGGAACGGCGTCCTTAGCCGGGGAGATAAAATAGGCGAAATTGACGAAAGCAACACGATCGCTACAGCGAGCCATCGATTGTTCATGGGGTACATCCCCAACAAGAAGTAAGCAGCGGACATCTTGCCGTCGAGAGGAGCATAGGACTCCGTAATCGGAATGCCATTCTCGAAGCCGATGACGATCCTGCCGACAATCGGCATAACCAGCCAGATTCCGAAAAAGCACAGCAGCGGGATAAAGCCCAATACGATCCCAGTTTGCGTATTGATCTTGAAACTTCTGCCCCTTGTCCATCTCTCGAAAATCTTCATTCCCCACAGAATAAACACGCCCAATGCAAGCGCGGGAACAAGTCCATGCCGCGCGAAAGACGCTTGCATTCCAACCACGGATATCATGAGCGCTCCGATAGCCCAGGCTGCGAGCCTATATGACCGTTTGAGGATCGCTCCACCGGAGAATAGGAAATAAAGCGCCCAGAACATCATCAGGTAGGGCACGGAAATGGCACCTAGCAAGATAGCACTGGACATGTAGAGACCTGGCTCATTCTGCTCGTCAGCGGCGTTTAAAGAAGCCGCCATCGATGCCAGTGCCATCAACAGTGCGAAGATCGAATCTTTACCGGTCTCAAACAGCCCATAAAGTCCAAACTTACTTAGGGCCATATTCGCGAATACAAGCGTTGCACCGAGCAATACGGGTTTTATGCGGAATTGGCGTACAGCATAAAGTGAAACGAAGGCCGCGAGCACAAACAGAAGAACCTTGTTGGCCGCGGCGACGGTGACAACAGGCATATCGACGCGAAGCAGCGACGGCACAAAGAGAAGCCCAGCAAAGCCGGATTGGCCGGGCACATCTATTCCGCCAAAAAAGAAGTGCCATAACTTGGTGACGGTAGAGCCATCCGCCACAAGTTGCCCGCCCGCTCGTCCCAATATCAGGTTTTGGACTTGCAAGACTTGGATAGAGTCCAGAGTACTTGGAAACCGATATGCGGCGAAGACCCCAATCACGCAACCCATTGCCAACATGACAACCGCCGCAGGGTCTCGCGATAAATGAACATCTTTTGCGGAGAACCAACCGGCAATTGTGACAGCGAGATTCAAGGTTATCAGGGCAGCGGCAACGCTAATGGGGTGATCCAGAGGCGCAAAAGTCCAGGCCGCCAGAAATAGTATGGCATTGATGTGAACGCCGAGAGCGAAGGATGAAAGGATCGTGGAGAGCGTGTCACTGCGAAAATGCATTCCACGCGTCGAGAGGATCTGCTTCAATCCCCAGCCGGGCAAAACGACGCCAAATACGGCAAAGAGGATGCCGATAATCACAATGCTGATAGTCACCGTCGATCCTGGTTGGTTATGCGCAGTCGGCGAAAGCATTTTCACGTTTAGGTAAGTGACGACTTCGCCCGATTAATCGTGTTAGGGAGATGGTTCAATACTGAGGTTCATTACCCGCCAGGCAGCTAGCCTCATATCTGAAGCGCCAAGAGGAGTGGCCTTCCCGTCTGTTGTCATATCGAGCTGGCTAACGCTCGTTGGTCGGACGTCGAGCACCTCATCGAAGGTCCCAAGCTCGTTACTTGTCACCGCAAACGAACGAGAGATCGCGCCTTCGTCGCCGCTAAGCCTCAGGGTTATCGTTTGCGTGCTACGGGCTTGATATCTGAAAGTGATTCTAGTTCGCTGCAACTGCGTGGGCACGCGCAGCGATTGCAATTGAAGCACGATAGACTTGTCAGTCCATTGCCACCAATCCTTGCCGTCGCTCTCCGGCTCATGCGCGGCCACGGTTGCGAGCGTCCGAATATGCCCATTTTCGTTCAAACGGCCCACGACCAATGGCCCAATAGCGCGACCGCTTGCGACAACCTGATTTACGGATCGTCGCTCTACGATACATTGATCGGCCGTGAGTTTCTCGTGCCTTTTGCTTTCTGGCAACCAAGCGCCAACATCTGGATCCCAGTCAGCCTGGACTTCGCGATCTGGCAAATAAAGTGCAGCGATCCGTCTAAACTTCTCATCCCGATCGGAGAGCGCTAGATATACAGGGGCGTCCAAACGACATGCATCGAGCACCGCCTCGCGAAAGTTGGTGTAAAATCGTGCGATGTCGCGCAGGCCGTCATAGCTTTGCACATATGGCCTGATCCGCCCCTTCGCGATCGCGCCGGCCCCTAGAAACCCGCAAATAAAAAGCGAGATGATGAGCCGTCGCGACAATGTCTTTCTCTTCGGCAGGATCGAAAGAAAAGCGAGCAGCGCAAAGGCCGAAACGAAGGGATGCGCCCAGTCGGATAACTTGAATTGGCTCCAGCTTTGCCCTCGACCAACATTGAACGGCGAGACTACCCCGTATCGGAAGTAAACAATGCCGAGTCCGAACACTGAAAGAATGACGGCGGCTGGCAACAGCACAGGCTCGCAGACCATCGTCCATGTCCTATAGGTAGTCAGCGAACTCATGAGGGCAACGAAGGCGACAAAGAGTGCGATGCCCCCAAGGTAAGTCGCCCAGCTCGCTTGCGGCGCCGTCCATTGAAAGCCGTCCCAGGCGGCGCCGTGCACGCCCATCGCGTGGGCAACGAACCCCAGTAAGCTCCAGGCGACGGGCGAGCCGACAACGGCACCGGACTGTAATTTTAGCGCATTGTATGCACGCAGAACTTCGCCGTTGAGAATGAGCAGAGATATGCCCACCACTATCAAGCCGAAAACGGTCACCGACGACCAGCTTCGATTTCGAACGACCAGAACGATAACAGAAATTACCAAGGCAAGACCAACAAATGGCACAAGCTCGGAATAGGCCATTGTCAGAGCGCTGATGAGTAGCGCGCCGACGAAGCCTGCTTTGACGAAAGCGCCATCGATCTTGCGCGCTCGCGAAACCCAATCGACGACCGGACCAAGCAAAAATAATGCAGCGCAAGCAAACGCCATTCCCAGGATTTGCGGCAGAAATCCGAAATTGGCCGCAAAAACCAGGCCACCGGCGCCGAACGCGGGTAAGGTCAAGACCAGAAATCGTAAAGGCCTGCTCAGTCGGCGGAGCGGACGGGCGATCGGAAATCCGATGGAGAGGCAGCACGCGGAAACGCTGGTAATAATCACGGCCGGGTAGACGTCGTATGTCCACTGCAGACCGGACAGAGCCTGGACAAAGCTGAGCACAAAGGACGCGCCCATCCGAAAACCAAGTTGCTGGTAGAGAAGAACCTGCGTCGTCAGCGGTGTAACAGCCTCCGGTGCAATCTTTTCGGAGAAGCTGTGGCTTTGCAGCCAACCGCTGTGAGCCAGATAGGTAAAGGCGTCGTTGTGCGCGTTGAACGCACCGTAAAAGAGAAGCGGCACGAGCAGACTAGATCCACAAGCCAAACCGAAAAGACCGACGCCGCTCGCATGCCGGAACATTCTGACTTTGCTCGGTTCGCAAAAGAACGCCCATGCGGCCCCCCCGAACGCGACGAGCGGCACTAATAGATTGTGGCCGACAGGCACGCACCGCCCGAGAATACTGGCCACGACAGTGAGAAATGCGAGTCCCAGGGAAGGCGCCAAGTAGAACTCTGCGATTGGGCGCAGCTTATTTGGAAGCAGAGCGCCAAATCGGCGTCCGACGATCGTCGACCAGAAGATCAGACCAAACGTTGTTGCCAGGGTAATCCAGAATATCGCCGGCACTGTTGGCAGATGGGTCATCCCCGCTCGCTTTCCAAAAGATCGGAGATGTGACGTGCCACATCACGACCTTCGCGGATAGCATAGTTGGTGCCACGATCCTCCGGATAGATCTGGGCCATCGTCGAAATGGAAGCGTTCCTGAATGGAGTTTCGCGACCGGGAACATATTGCGAGTAGTTCCGCTCGGTGATGGGCTGAGCGTAGTCGGCGCGCCAGACCTTGTAATCAACCACCCAAGAACGATCCAATGACGGGAACATGCGCTTCAGGTGTTCAAGCGCGAACTGGCAATACTGTTCATCGTCATAGCCCCAAACGGGGTCTTCCTTGGCCAAATAACGCGACAGAAACGCGATGTGCGTGCCTGCGTAGTTCTCTGGCGCGTCGAAATTGGTATGCTCGATCACGCCCACGAAGGGGAAGCCAGGATCGTTGACATTAAGCCAATAGGTGCTGGACAAGCTATGTTTCAGCCTCAACACCAGGCACATATTGGCGAGATAACGCACCCGCCGCAGCCTATCGATCCAATCTGGCGTTGTAGCCTGCTGCAGAATGTCAGCGATAATTGGAAATGCCGGCGTGAAGAGAAATTGTTTACCAGCGACGTCACCGCTGGTTGTGGTGAGATGTGTGATCTTATCTCCCTCGGTAACCACCCCTGTGGCACGCGTACTGAAACGCACCTCGCCGCCGTGCGATCTAATCGCCTCCACCATAGCGTCTGCGAGACGACCAAAGCCGCCCTTGAAGTAGGCTAGTTCCTCACCGCCCTTATCGTTGCGTGTGCTGCCGCGCAGCACCAGCTTCTTCCACATCCACACAGCGTTTACGGCGTCCGCATAGATCGAGAATTTCGATTCCACGAGCGGTTTCCAGACAACGTCGTAAACCCGCTTGCCTGCAAGTGACTCCAGCCATTCGCGAATGCTGAGATGCTCAATGCTGTGCCAATCCTTGATGCGGCGCACCTGCAATACGATCAAGCCAAGCCGGATCCGGTCGATCAACGGCAATGCTGTAAATTTCAACAGGTCGAGCGGGGTCGACAGCTTCCATAGTCGGCCGTTGAAATACATACCGGTATTAGTTGGCAACGTGACAACGTCGCCCTTAAGGCCCAACTCCTCAACCAGTTCCGGTACAAACACATCATTGTTGAACCAGTGGTGATAAAATCTCTCCAGACGCACACCGTCCGAAAACGTGAAAGTACCGGCCAACCCGCCAGCCGCGGTGTCCGCATCCAGGAGGAGCACCTTATAGCCCTTCTTCGCCAGAACATAGCCGCTGGCCAGCCCGGTAAAACCAGCACCCACAAGGACGACATCATGTAAGTCAGCACTCATTCAACCAATCCTATGATGTTCACCATGGAGGTTCATGGCGCTGCTTGCTACTTTTCCGTGGCTCGATCTCACTGCGGCGGTGCTGCAAGTGTTTCGTTCTGGTCTACCGCAATCGCGGCAGAGTTCGAAAGTATCTTCTTACGACCGGCGAAAAGGCTGGGATTGCTTAGAATCGCGACGGCGCCGACGAACGTCGTTGGCAGCCAAATGCCAGCATGCGCCAGCACCGCGAAGCTTGCGGAGATCTCTGGCGAACTTCCCAAGATCGTAGTCGCAGCATAGGCAGCAAGATGAAACGGCCCGATATAGCCAGGTGACGACGGCACCATGGTGGCAAGGGTAGCGATGGTCATCGCCAACCCGGCTGCAGCCGGGCTTGTGGAAATTCCAAATCCGGCAAGGAACGACCAGAAAAAAAGCGCCTCGCCGGTCCAGACGAGTGCCGAAAGAACGACTACAATGCTCAACGCGCGCGGCCTCGACATCGCGCGAAATCCGAGCAGCAGGGAGTGCAGCGCCAGCAGCACATTTCGCACCCGCGGTGTAAGTTTGCCGAAATCCCGTTTCGATCCATACAAGGCCAGATTAGCAAACAGCCCGCTGAATGCGACGACCGAGATCAAGCCTACGAATGTCAGCACCGCCAACAGCGAAGCAGAAAGCTTGATGCTTTCCGGCACCGTGGCAGTCGGAAATGCGAGCAGCGCCAGCGTCAGAAAACACAGCAGCGTCGCCAGATCGAGTAGACGCTCAAGCACGAGGCTTCCCGTCGAGGCCACCTTCGTAATGCCGAGAGCGGAAGGAAAAACGAAGGCACGGATAACGTCACCAAGCCGCGCTGGCAGCACATTATTGAGAGCGATCGATCCGAGAAACGGCGCTGCACAACGCGCAAACGACGTACGAGCTCCGGCAGCGTCCAACATGATCGACCAGCGCAAGATGCGGATAGAATAGTCGCATATCAGCGCAACCAGCCCGACCAGAAGATAGGGCCACTTGAAATTAGCGATGGCTACGCCAACTCTTTGAAAGTCGATCTGCCACGCCATGAAGGCAATACAGGCTACAGAAATCGTGAGGCCAACGATATTACGCACTTGGCTAAGCAACGCTGCGCGCACCCTTACTAAGAAAGTTGGATTGGCCGTTTGCCTCATCGCGCAGGCCAGGTGTGCCAGGGCGCATTGCCGCTATCCCAGAGCGCTTCCATTTCGCGCTTGTCGCGTAGCGTGTCACAGGGTTTCCAGAAGCCGGAATGTTCGAATGCCGACAGCTGCCCATCTCGCGCCAGACCAAAAAGCGGCTCTTGTTCCCACGACGTGGCATCGCCGGCGATATAGTCGACCGCCTTCGGCTCGAGCACAAAGTATCCACCGTTGATCCAACCGATCTCGTCAGCCGGCTTCTCGCGGAATGCCCGGACCACCCCAGAATCAGCAATATCTAAGACACCAAAGCGCCCGGGAGGCTGTACCGCAGCCACAGTAGCTAGCTTCCCACGCGATCGGTGAAAGGCGATTTCTTTGGTAATGTCGATATCCGATAGACCGTCACCGTAGGTCATGCAAAAGGTCTCGTTGGCGAGATAAGGCAGCACTCTCTTCAGTCGGCCGCCGGTCATGGTCTCGGCACCGGTGTCGACCAGCGTGATCTTCCAGTCTTCGGATTGCGAGCTCAGTACCTTGGCGGAACCATCACGAAGATCTATTTCAAGGTTTGACGTGTGGCGATAGTAATTAAAGAAGTACTCTTTAATGACGTAACCCTTGTAGCCGAGACACACGATGAACTCGTTGATGCCATGCCGGCTATAGGTCTTCATGATATGCCAGATCAACGGCCGCCCACCGACTTCGACCATTGGTTTCGGCTTGGTGTCGGTTTCCTCACTCATACGAGTGCCCAACCCACCGGCAAGAATAACTGCTTTCATAGGTGCGCTTTCCTTCGCTGCACGCTCTCGCTGGCCCCGCTTTTAATTGACGCAGGCGGACTGCGGCAAGCTAGAATCGGCCCCATTTTGGACCCCACACCAACTAAGATGCGAGGGGCGGCCTTCCCCAGGCTGCCGTCACAGCTTCAAATCGGCCTTGGAAAAATTCAAGACCTCATCCACGATTGCTACGGGCTCCGACCGCAAAATCAGATAAATTCGGAGCAGGTACTCGCCAATAATTCCAAGTAGGAATGATTGCAGCCCAATTCCGAACAGAACCAGCACGTGGATACTTGCGAGACCCTGTGGCAAGTCTGGATCCAGCAACTTGAGGATCACGAAATAGGCTGCTCCGACCGCACTCATGACCAGCATAGCACCACCGATCAACGAAGCGATCCGGAGCGGTATGGCGGAGTGATTGAAGATCGCGGTCAGGCCAAGACGGATTAGACGAGAAAGTCCAAATTTGCTGACACCAGCGAGGCGCGCCTCTCGATCATAGACAACCCCAACCTGGCTGAATCCCAACCCCGCAATGATGCCCCGCAAATATGGATTGGGCGACTTGAATTTGACGAGCGCATCAATCACCGCTCGATCCATCAGCCTGAAGTCGCCGACGTCGCGCGGAATGGGATACTCGCTGATACTGTCGATGAACCAATATCCGAATTGACGAAACTTATTGATAAAGAAGTTTTCGCGGCGGCCCCGGCGGATACCATAGACCACTCGATTTCCGCTTTGCCAGAGCCCGAAAAACTCCTCGAGCAATTCTGGCGGATCCTGGAGGTCTGCGTCGATCTGCATCACAGCATCGCCGCTCGTATGCATATAATTCGCAAGAATCGATCGCTGAAAACCGACGTTCTTGGAAAAACGTATCGCCCGCACGCGCGAATCCCGCGCCGCAAAATCGGACAACTTTCGCCAAGTCGCATCGTCGGAATGGTTGTCGGTGAAAACAAACTCCAGATCGCATTTCGGAGCCATGATCGCCGCAACACTGTTCAGGCGTTGATATAGCGCATCGAGGTTATCGGCCTCGTTGAGGACCGGGATCGAAATCGATACGAGCGTCCGTTTTCCTGAGTTCTCCAAGCAATCCATGGGGCAAAACTACATTATTTCTTGTCGAGTTGCGATTTTGAGATCCTCAACCACAGCAGCTAAAGTGTCCCGGAAGACGATATCGCCCAGATCTGCCGGGCGCTCGAATATCCGATCGAAGTTTTCACTTCCCGCCGCGTGAATTGCACCAACTGCTAAACGATCGAGGCAATCGAACTGCTCGCAGACATGGCGAGCTAAAGCGCATAGCTGAACGGGGGCGCCATGACTGAGATTAACTGGCCCGGTAGCGCCCGTAGATACTAGCTGTTCGATAGCGACGACATCATCCTCGACATGATGATACTCTCGCAATTGCGTGCCAGCAGACATCCGGAAAATCTCCTTTTTCCGGATAGCATCAAATAACTGACCAAGAAACATATGGGGCGCGGGTGCCCCGCCGCCATAAAGCGTATGAAGCCGGACATGCAGCACATTCTCCCCGCGAGATGCTGCGACAACGTAGTCATTGAGACGCTGCTTGCTACTAAAATACGGATTTGGGGTGTCGCGGCCGACAATCTCTTCCATGATCGTGCCAAACGTCACCACCCGTATTCCCTGCCGCGAAGCCCCCTCGATGATGTTTCTCGCCAAATCCAGATTGACCTGCAGATGATCCTCAAGCGATCGCTTTGGATCGGTCAGGCCGGCAGCGATATAGATGACATCGTCAGCGCCTGAATATTCCTTGAGGAAGTCGGCGACAGCCCCCACCGCCTTTGAACGGGTCCAACCGGCATAAACCGATCGATCCAGCGCAACCGTTTTAGAAACGGGAAGATGGGAGATCAAACTCCTACCCAATCGACCACGTGCACCAACTACCAAGTTCATCGCAGCGCGGCCCGCCAGGCATTGATCTGATCGCGACTCATCGCCGCCGCCGATGCTGGCGCGGCGTAATAGCCACGGTACCACTTCGCCGTTTCCTCGATGACTTTCTCCGTGCTCCACGGAGGTATCCAGCCGAGGATGTTACGCGCATTGCTGCTGTCGAGCGCCAAAGCGCCGGCCTCATGAACTGGATTGTCCATGTAGTCGATCGCCGGACGCTGCCAGTGATTGGCCATCAACTCCAGAACATCTCTCACCGAGAACTGCCGTGGATCCAGTGGCCCTAAATTCCATGCCCGTGCGAACCGGGCCGGATCATCCGATACGAGACCAGCCAGTAGCATCAGATACCCCTGCACCAAGGCCAAAACATGCTGCCATGGCCTGGTGGCATCTGGGTAGCGCAATGTCAGCGTCTTATTGTCAATAACGGCCCGAACGAAATCAGGAACAAGTCGATCTTCGGACCAGTCGCCTCCGCCGACAATGTTCCCGCCTCGCGCTGTTGCGATCGCAGGCCCTTCGCCCTTATTCCAACTAAACGACGCGGCATAGCTCTGGATCACAATCTCGGCTGCCGACTTTGAGGCGCTGTAGGGATCCTTACCGCCAAGCTCATCATTTTCGCGGTACGGCCACGACCATTCTTGATTGCGGTAAACCTTGTCGGTCGTGATGCACAGCACGCCCCGAACACTCTTACATCGGCGGGCCACCTCGAGCACATTCCCCGTACCTTGGGCATTGACCTCGAACGTTCGGAGAGGCTCGCGATAAGATTTTCGCACCAAGGGTTGTGCTGCCAAGTGCAGCAGCAATTCCGGCTGAAATTCGTCAACGGCAGCGGTGAGCGCAGGCAGATCAGTAATATCGCCGAAAGTGGTCGGAACGGCCCCGAGCGCCAGCGCACCAAACAAATTTGGGCGGGTTTCCGGCGGCAACGAAAATCCCGCAACGCGTACACCGATGAGGTCGAGCCACAATGACGCCCACCCCCCGGTGAAGCCCGTCGTGCCCGTCACGAGGACTTTGCGCCCCGCTAGCGCGGCTTCGAACGGTAGCAAATCCATCGCTTTTCCTCACCTCAATCCTGCGGCCCCCCGCTCTCACCGAGCGAGGTAGTCCATTTAGCCGAAAAGCGGAAGCATAAACGGGCCTATCCGAACTGCGGGCGCCGAGCTGTAGGCTTTATCAAGATGATTTTCGGGCGTGGGCGGCGAGCGCGTGCAATCTGAGATTCGACTGGCGGCCGATGACGATAATCAAAAGCACCGTCATCAGTGAGCCAAACGCCCACGAAATCTGGCCCTGAATAGGAATGCAGTCCTCTGACAGAGCAGCCCGACTTGACGCGCCGAGATAGACAAACAGTGCCATCTGGGGGATCGTGAACAAAAACGTACATAAAATGAACGGCGTGACACCAATCTTTGTGACTGCAAAGAGGTAGTTCTGGACGGCACTCGGAACCGGAACACCAAGACGCATGATCGCCACCACTTGCCATCCGGCTGCATCAACGGCGGATGCCACGCCACTAAACCGAGGGCGCCTATGAATAAATTCAGAAACCCGTTCACGAAAAAGAATGCGCGCCAGCAAGAAGGCAAGCGAGGCCCCCAAAGCTGCGCTCGGGATGACCACGGCGAGCGCCTGCAAGCCAAAAATTGCCCCAGAAAGGATCAGCAATACCGTTCGCGGGAACGGCAGGAATGCGCCCAAAACAAACACAGCACCAAGTCCTGCTCCCGTTACGAAGGTCAGTTCATCGTAGCCACGAAGCCAATCCGCGAAAACGCCGACATCCATGATCGTCGCGAATGCCAGTAAGTTATGCATAACCCTACGAAACCCTTTCGGCCGTCTACCAGCCCGCATGCCAAACGCGACGGAACTCAACGGGGCTTACAGCTTTTCCCAGACCACTTTTGCCGAACCAAGCTGCGATTACTGGAGCCTCCCTCTCTATCAAAGCACACAATTTCTGTAACCGGTTTCGCAGAAACCGAGACCTCAGGAGCATGCGCGACACTCGAGGTTGTCTGCCCCAATACCGCTCCTCATCGATTTGCACGAGTCCAAATCGATGAGGACGCTGCGGCATGCCAATTGCAGCCCAGAAGCCAAGTTCTCGTATGTGTTGCTACCTTGTAAGCGACGCGCTATCTGCCCTACGGCCATCGCGAGCAAACGTCGAGTTGAGCGCGAGGCCGCCCTGTCATTTTTGCCCGGGTAAATTACTACGCTTTGGTGACCGTGCGACCGGCCCACAATCGAGAGAGCTTGTTCGATGAAAAAGAAGACCGCATTGATCACAGGCGTTACTGGACAGGACGGTGCCTATCTGGCGGAGCTGCTGTTGACCAAGGGTTACTCGGTTCACGGCATCAAGCGCCGGACGTCGCTTATTAATACCGACCGCATCGACCATCTCTACCACGACCCTCACGAGAAGGGTCTGGACTTCACTCTACACCACGGCGATCTGACGGATTCTTCCAGTTTGATCCGAATCGTCGAGGAAGTGCAGCCAGACGAGGTCTACAATCTGGCAGCGCAGAGCCATGTCGCAGTGTCATTCGAGGAACCGGAATATACAGCGAATTCCGATGCCCTCGGCACGCTCCGCATTCTTGAAGCGCTGCGCATTCTCGGCCTGGAGAACAAATCTCGTTTCTATCAGGCCTCGACGTCCGAATTGTATGGGCTCGTACAGGAAACGCCGCAGAGGGAAACTACGCCATTCTACCCGCGGTCCCCCTATGCCGTCGCCAAGCTTTACGCCTATTGGATCACGGTGAATTACCGTGAAGCCTACGGCATGTACGCATGCAATGGCATTCTATTCAACCACGAGTCGCCACTACGCGGCGAGACATTCGTGACGCGCAAGATTACCCGTGCGCTGGCGCGCATTAAGTTGGGCCTGCAAGATCGTGTGCATCTTGGCAATCTCGACGCCAAGCGTGACTGGGGACACGCCCGCGACTATGTCGAAATGCAGTGGCTAATGTTGCAGCAGGAAAAGGCTGAGGACTACGTGATCGCCACCGGCGAACAGTATTCCGTCCGGGATTTCGTCAGCTATGCCGCGGAGGAAGTTGGCATCAAGGTGCGCTGGGCCGGTGAAGGCGTCGAGGAAAGAGGCTACGATGCAGAGACAGGGCAGTGCATCGTGGCAATCGACCCTCGCTATTTCCGCCCTGCTGAAGTCGAGACATTGCTGGGCGACGCCTCCAAGGCAAAGCGACAGCTCGGATGGTCGCCGAAGACACCGTTCCGCGAACTGGTGAGCGAAATGATGCGCGAGGATCTGAAGCTTGCCGAACGTGATGAGCTTGTGAAGAAGCACGGCTTTCGCTTTTTCAACCATCACGAATAGGTGCTGGCTGCTGTTGCAGCGGATGCGCTGCGCCTGCGGGTCACCAGCAGCCGATAACCTGCCAACGCGATACTCCCCACAGAGGGGATAGCTGTGGGACAGACAGTTGCGTATCTTACATTCCTACAAGATCTATCGGCCAGACATAGAAGGCGGAATACCGGCTGTCATCTCTCATCTGACAGCTGGCGCACGGTCGGGCGAGGAACATTCCATCCTTTGCGCACGGCGATCAGGTACAGCGCGTAGCTATACGATTGATGGCACTGCTGTCGAAGCAGTTGCCTCGCTTGGCACATTGTTCTCCATGCCCCTGGCACCGGCTTACATCCCGATCCTTATCGGCCACACGCGCACCGCCGACCTCGTCGTTCACCACGCCCCGTTCCCGCTCAACGATGCAGCAATCCTACTTGGCCTGCCGAAACACGTCGCTTTGGTCGTCTATTGGCACGCCGACATCGTAGGTTACTCGTTGCTCAAGAAGCTTGTGTCACCAATGCTGCGCTCTGTACTCGCGCGCGCCGATCGTATCGTCGTCTCCGGGCAACCGATCATCGACGGCTCCGAATTCCTTCGGCCCCATGCGGGCAAATGCGTGATTATGCCCTACGGCATGGATCTGGAATACTGGCGGAAAGCGTCTCCCGAGAACACGGCGATCGCCGGTGAACAGCAAGCCATGCCACGTCATATCGTCTGCCTTGGACGTTTGGTCGGTTACAAAGGTTACGACGTTCTCCTGCACGCCATGCGCCAAATCGATGGACACGCTACGATCATAGGAGAAGGCCCACTACTGTCCAATCTACAGAAACTGGCAATTGAACTTGGCGTGGCCGACCGAATACGTTTCGCCGGGCGACTGGAGAGAGACGAAATCCACCGGCTATTTCATGCAGCACAGGTATTTGCATTCCCTTCGGTTACGGACGCGGAAGCGTTCGGAATTGTTCAGGTCGAAGCCATGGCGGCCGGCTTGCCGGTGGTTAATACGATGCTGACGACCACCGTCCCCCTTGTCGCTCGGCATGGCAAAGAGGCTCTAACAGTCCCACCGCGCAACGCACAGGCACTCGCCTCGGCGCTGAATCGCATTTTAGACGATCCGGCATTTGCGCAACGACTGGGTTCAGCGGGTCAAGCGCGCGCATTCGAGGAATTCGATCAGAGGACATTTCGGCTAAGGATGGCATTGGTATATGCTGATGCCTTGCTGGCAAGGCGTTCAAGCCTCGCGGCAAAAAGCTAGATACTCCGGTCCTTACCTGAACACCGGTCGAAACGGTCGTGGACTCCAGTCAAAATCGGCGATGGCAGGCTTCGGGTCGAAGATCATGTCTTGGGACATTCGCATCCCCATTGCCACGTTTGCGTTGGGAACGAAGGGGCCAGCCAACGCAAATGCCGCGCGCCATAGGAATGGCGGGACGGAAACAATGCAACGCCGTTTGTGCAATCCGTCAAAAATACGTCCTATCATTTCGCGATAGCTGAGGATCTCGGTGCCGGGCACAGCGTAGATTTTGTTTTCTGCAGCCGGACTTCGAGCAGCTGCGATGGCGCCAATGGCCAGATCTTCTGCATGCACTGGCTGCCGCAGGCCAGCGCCCGTGCCCGCAAGCGGCATGAAACTGATCTTTTGAATCAATCGCGCAAGCCTGGTGATATTGGCATCGCGCCCCTCCGCATAGATGATGGTCGGCCGCAATACCGTCCAGACAATGCCAAGTCGCTCGCAAACTTCAATTACTCGTCGCTCCGCTTCTTCCCAATGACGGACGTGTGCTCGCTCCTCAGCGATTTCAGAGTTTCGCTTGGTCACTATGCTGGTCGAGGTGAAAGCTACCACCCGCTTGAGGTTCGGAATCACAAAGTGAGGAAGCGATTCCGCTAAAAGTCCGACGTGGGCCGTGCAATAGAGTGTGCTGACTTCAGTCAAGTCCAATGACGTCGGCACCGCCAGATCCGCGACTAGCCAATCGGCATCAACCGCCCGACGCTGTTTACGCGATACAGCAAGGGGCCGCTGGCCATCTGCGACAAGACGCTCGACGATATAGTGGCCCACGATACCACTCGCCCCTAGAACTATGCTCTTTGTCATTCTTCCCGCCATCTGTCGCCTTGATCCGGAGCGCCATCGTAGTTTCACCGAGCGGCATGATAAATGGCTCGAATGCAATTGCGCGTAGCCAGATTGATGCCGAGGCGTTAACGCCCCGTCGCGCCCAATCACTGACTGAGGCGGAATAAAAGCGAAGCTATTGTACAGCGATGGTGCGCCTAGCCACATTCTCACTGACAAGATAGGCACAGCGATAGCGCGGTATCTATCGGCTGCCGAGAGCTTTAGGCACACGCCAAATCAAAGCGCTTCCATCACAGCCAATCGGCTATGATGAGAATACTTCGCAAGCCTATTTCAGCGCGCATGCCATCTTAAGAGAGCACAATTCTCCGTACGGTGCCCCTCACTCGTTGCAGCGCGCCCGGCATGACAACGCTCCGGCTTCGCCAAAGGCACCACATATGTTTTCGTCGGGCCGGGCCCCTAACTACCGGCGCGTTACAGGCAATAATCCCTTCGGCAGATAGCTTGCTACGTGGCCAGAAGCGACGGCGCGGCCACGGCAATCCGCTCGTCCGTCTGAATAAACTCGCCATGCAAGTCCGCCCTGCCGGCCATGACCCGCATCGCCAGCGTGTAGCCGACCGCGAAAACGATAAGTCCCAAAAGAATACCCAAACATACGCAAAACTCCAAATAATACCTTAGCAATCAACCGGTTAGATCGAGGGGCAAGTTGTTGCGTGCGTTCGGAGCGCAATTGCAACCGGTTGTGACATCCCGGTTGCATGGACTTTACGCAGAGAGGGCATGGCTGTACGCCTCGCTGGCGGTTGCAGGGGCATGACAAGCCCGCCGGTTTGCGCGAAAGGTAATGTCTCGGCCCAACCTTACGTCATCCCGGAGCCTTCTGAATGCCCTTCCCGCGTGCCTCGCAGGCCCTCTCCCGCTTTACCGTTCTCGACCTCACCCGGATCCGCTCGGGCCCGACAGCGGTGCGGCAGTTCGCGGATTGGGGGGCCAATGTCATCAAGATCGATGCGCTGAGCGACGACGCCGCGGGAGAACAGCCCGGCGGCCCGCGGCAGGGCTCGGACTTCCAGAACCTGCACCGCAACAAGCGGGCCATGACCCTGAACCTGAAGGACCCGCGCGGTCTCGCGGTGTTCAAACGCCTGGTCGAGAAAGCCGATGTCGTGGTCGAGAATTTCCGACCGGATGTTAAGGCCCGGCTCGGCATCGATTATGAGAGCCTGAAGGCGATCAATCCCGGCATCGTCTACGGCAGTATCTCCGGCTTCGGCCAGGACGGCCCCTATCACAAGCGACCGGGCTTCGATCAGATCGCCCAGGGCATGGGCGGGTTGATGTCGATCACAGGCGCCCCCGGCGAAGGCCCGATGCGGGTCGGCATTCCCGTGGCTGATCTCACCGCCGGGCTGTTCTGCGCGCTGGGCGTGCTTACAGCCCTGCTGGAACGCGACGTCTCCGGCCAGGGCCAGTGGGTCCAGACCTCGCTGTTGCAGGCCCAGATCTTCATGCTGGATTTCCAGGCCGCCCGCTGGCTGATGGAACAGGACGTGCCCAAGCAGGCCGGCAACAACCACCCGACCAGCATTCCCACCGGCGTGTTCAAGACCTCCGACGGCTACATCAACATCGCCACCACCGGCGGCAAGATCTGGGAGCGCTGCGCCCAGGCGATCGGCGCCCCCGAACTGATCACCCATCCCGATTACGCCACCGGCCCTGCCCGCTCGAAGAATCGCGACGCACTCAACGCCGCGATCAGCGCCTGCACCGAGAAGCGGTCGACAGAGGAATGGGTCAACGACCTCAATGCCGCCGGCGTGCCCTGCGGTCCGATCTACTCCGTCGACCAGATGTTCGCCGATGCGCAGGTCAAGCACCTCGGCCTAGCGCAGGACGTTCCCAACGACCAGAACCGCAAAATCAGGCTGGTCGGTCAGCCCTTCACGCTGTCACGCACGCCGAGCCACATGGCCGCGCGGCCGCCAGAAGTCGGCGAGCAGACGGAGGAGCTACTCGCCGAATTTGGCTTTGGCGCCGAAGAGATCGCCGAATTGCGACAAGGCAAGGTGGTCTGAGGCGGCGAGCTGTCAAATACTGTGAAAATTAACGCCATAGGCTGCATTAATCGGGAGCACATCTTCGTCCAGGCGCAGTCGATCGGAGATCGTGCTGCCCCTCGAACCCGCAGGAAGGCTCCATGACCGCACCGCCCCGCGTGGCTATCCTGATCCCCTGCTTCAATGAAGAGGTCGCAGTCGCGACGGTCGTGAACGATTTCCGCAGGGCGCTGCCGGCCGCCACGATTTATGTCTACGACAACAACTCGAGAGATCACACGCGCGAAGTAGCCTCGCAGGCGGGTGCGATTGTTCGCAGCGAGCCGCGTCAAGGCAAGGGTCATGTCGTCCGCCGCATGTTCGGTGACGTCGATGCCGATGTCTACGTTCTCGTCGATGGCGATGCGACCTACGACGCGACATCCGCACCAACCATGATCGAAGCGCTGTTAAACGATCGCCTCGACATGGTCGTCGGCCGCCGCATCGAGCAGCAGGTTGCCGCCTATCGCCTTGGCCACCGTACCGGCAACTCACTGCTCACCGGCTTTCTGTCAATGACGTTCGGTCAGAACTTCAAAGATGTGCTGTCAGGCTATCGCGTATTCTCGAGACGCTTCGTCAAATCCTTCCCGGTGCTGTCCGATGGTTTCGAGATCGAGACCGAACTGAGCGTTCATGCGCTGCAGCTCGCACTGCCGGTCGCTGAAATCGAGACGTCGTATTTCGCGCGACCGCAGGGCTCCATCAGCAAGCTCAGCACGTGGAAGGACGGTTTCCGGATCCTCGGCACCATCATGAAGCTCTATCGTTCGGAAAAGCCGCTGCGCTTCTTCGGCACAATTGGCCTGTTTTTCGGCATCGTCTCGATCGGCCTCGCGATTCCCGTCACCGTCACCTATCTGGAAACAGGGTTGGTGCCTCGGCTGCCCACCGCCGTGCTCTCGACTGGCCTGATGATCGTCGGCGTGCTCTCATTTTCGTCGGGCCTCGTGCTCGACACTGTCACCCGCGGACGCCGCGAGATAAAGCTGCTGGCATATCTGGCGCAGCCGTCACTGCCGGATTAGGCCTCCATCCAGCCAGGCGCGAGCACGACTTACGTCGTCACCGGCGTCGGCCGCCAGATGCGCGCAACGGCCATAAAGGCACGATCGATCAGTGGCCAGAACAGTAGCGTAATCGCCAGCGTAGTGATGGTGCCGACGAGGCCATTGGACCAGAACACGCCCACGCTGCCGCCGGAGCCGATCATAGCGAGGCGGAATGCATCCTCAGCGCGGCTGCCGAGCACCAGTGCCAGCGTGAATGGCGCCAGCGGAATACCGATCTTCTTGAACACATAGCCGACGACGCCGAAGCCCAGCATCAGCCAGATGTCGAACATGGCATTCTGGATCGCATAGGCGCCGATAGCACAGGACACCACGATCATCGGAGCCACTGCCGCAAACGGCACGCGCAGGATCGAGGCGAAGACCGGAACGGTCGTCAACACGATGACGAGACCGACCACATTACCGAGATACATCGAGGCAATCAGCCCCCACACAAAGTCCTTGTGCTCGACGAACAACAGCGGTCCGGGATTGAGCCCCCACACCATCAGGCCGCCGAGCAGGATCGCCGCGGTGCCGGAACCGGGAATGCCGAGCGCCAGCATCGGCAGCAGCGCTGCGGTGCCCGACGCGTGCGCCGCGGTCTCCGGCGCGAATACGCCTTCGATGCGCCCCTTGCCGAAGCTTTCGGGATCCTTGGAGAAGCGCTTGGCGAGATTGTAGCCCATGAAGGACGCCGCAATAGCGCCACCCGGTGTGATGCCGAGCCAGCAGCCGATCACCGACGAACGCAGCAGCGTCACCCAGTATTTCGGCAGATCCATCCAGACCTTGAGCACCGTACGCAGGCTGATCTTGGCGGCGTGTCCGCGCAGCGCGAGGCGCTCTTCCATGGTGAGCAGGATTTCGCTGATGCCGAACAGGCCGATCACCGCGACGAGGAAGTTGATGCCGCGCAGGAGATTGTCCGAGCCGAAGGTCATGCGCAGATTGCCCGACACCGTGTCCATGCCGATGCCGGCGATCAGCAGGCCCAGCGCCATCGAGATGACGGTCTTGTGCTTGGCCTCGCGGCCGAGGCCGACGAAGGAGCAGAAGGTCAGAAGATAGACCGCAAAGAATTCCGGCGGCCCGAATTTCAGCGCGAAGGATGAGATCATCGGCGCCAGGAATGTGATCAGCATCACCGCCACCAGCGACCCGATGAAGGACGAGGTAAACGCCGCCGTAAGTGCTTCCGCAGCCTTGCCCTGCTGCGCCATCGGATAGCCGTCGAAGGTCGTGGCCACCGACCACGCCTCGCCGGGGATATTGAACAGGATCGAGGTGATGGCGCCGCCGAACAGCGCGCCCCAATAGATGCAGGACAGCATCACGATGGCCGAGGTCGGATCCATGGTGAAGGTCAGCGGCAACAGAATGGCGACGCCGTTGGGGCCGCCGAGGCCCGGCAGCACGCCGACAAAAATGCCGAGCACGAGACCGACGACCATCAGCGAGATGATCTTCCAGGTCATCAGCACGGCGAAGCCGTGCATCAACAGTCCGAACGCTTCCATTTCAGTAGTCCTAGCGACCGAGAGCCGATTCGATCGGCCCCTTCGGCATGATGACGTCGAAGGCGACATCGAAGGTGACGAACATGATCGCGGTGAACACGAAGGCGGTGAGCAGCGACTTCCACAGCGCGATCTTGCCGACCATGCGCATGAAGCCGGCGATCAGCACGAAACTCGCGACATAGATGCCGAGAAACTGCGTGGCGAGACAAAACAGTGCGGTGGGAATGAACACCAGCGCCACGCGCCGCAATTGTGCGCGGGTGACGAAAGTGTCGGAACCGCCACTGCGGGCGAAGAACGTCGTGATCAGCCCGTAAAGGCTGGCGCCGCCGAGAATGACCGAGAGATAGAACGGGAAATAGCCGGGCTGAGGCCCGGTGGAATCCCAAGCGATGCCGGTGCGCCAGTTGTCAAAGCCAAGCACGATGGCCAGTGCCAGCAGGACCAGCGAGACGATGATCTCGACGGTGCGCGTGCTGACGACGGAGGGCGAGTCGTCCTCCGGAGCGGTCGGATCTTCGACGATGATTTCGAGGTCGGTGTTGGACATGGGCAAGGTTTCTGAGGATGGAGAAAGGATGCACACTCGTACATCAAAGAAACTTGTCATCACCCGCGAAAGCGGGTGATCCAGTATGCGGAGCCGTCAGTGGCTTTCTCGCTGTCGATGTTTACTGGATGCCCCGCTTTCGCGGGGCATGACAGTCATTGGCTTACTTCGCCACGAATCCCGCTTCGGTCATCAGCGACTTGTTGAGCGCATCGTCCTCTTCGAGGAACTTGAGCATCTCCGGCCCCTTCAGGAAGATCGGCTTCAGCGCCTGCTTCTCCATGTAGTCCTTGTATTCGGCCGTCTTGGTCACCTTCTCGAACAGGTCGACATAGAAAGCCTGCTGCTCGGGCGTCACCTTGCCGGGCAGGAACATGGCGCGCAGCATCAGATACTGCACGTCGAGGCCCTCTTCCTTGCAGGTCGGGATGTCGTTCCACGACTGCGTCTCGGTGACCTTGGTCTTGTAGGAGATGCGTTCCTTGTCGAACACGCAGAGCGCGCGCACCTGGCCGGCGCGCCAGACTTCGAGATTCTCGCTGGGGTTATTGACGTTGGCTTCGGTGTGATTGCCGACCAGCTGCGTCGCCGCCTCGCCGCCCGACTTGTAGGGCAGATAGGAAAACTTGGCGCCGGTCTGCTTTTCCATGAACACGGTCAGCACATGGTCTTCACGCTTGGATCCGGTGCCGCCCATCTTGAACGGCGACGATGCAGCCTTGGCCGCCGCGATGAATTCCTTCACCGTCTTGGCGCCACCCGCATTGTCCCACAGCACGAACTGGTCCATCGCGACGACGGACACCGGTGTGAGGTCGCGCCAGTTGAACGGAATCTTGGCGGACAGCGGCAGCATGTAGATCAGCGAATAGGCGATCAGCACCTTGTTGGCGTCGCCCTCGCTGGACTTCATGTAGATCAGCGCTTCCGCACCGGATGCGCCACCCTTGAGCGACACCACCACCGGCGCCTTCATCAGATTGTTCTTCTGGATCGCAGCCTGCATCATGCGCGCCATCTGGTCGGATGCGCCACCGGCGCCCGCTGCAACCACGATTTCGACGGGCTTCGTGGGCTCCCAGGCCGTGGCCGGCGACGTGGCCAATGAGAGGATGGGCGCGCTGGCGAGCACGGCTGCAAGCGCAGCTGTGGCCCTGATCGACTTGGACATTGGTTTCTTCCCTGTAGACGCGGACGTTGGCTGCCCGCCACTTTTCGTTGGTTCTATTGTGCGGGGTATTGACCGTGACTTCAAGCATGTCCCGCGCATGCGAAGGCCGACTTTGGTCAGGGGCCGGCACCCTGTTTAGCTGCCGGGCGGCGGAATGAGGCGATCGCCCGAGACCGCCGCCCGCCCGTTATTTCCCCTGCCACTTCGGCTTGCGCTTGTTCAGGAAGGCATCCATGCCCTCGCGGAAATCCTCGCTCATATAGGCCTTGAGCACGAGATCCTTGCCCTCCTCGCGGGTCAGGGTCGGGCGCAGCCGGCGCACGGCTTCCTTGGTCACTTCGAGGGTGATCGGCGCATGGCTGGCCACCAGTTGCGCGAGTTCCAGCGCACGGCGCTGCAGCGTCTCGACATCGGGCACGATCTCGTTGATCAGACCCAACGCCAGCGCCTCATCAGCCTCGATGAGGCGGGCGGTGAAGATCATGTCCTTGGTGCGGGCCGGTCCGACCAGCGCCATCACGCGGCTGATATTGGACATCGACAGGCAGTTGCCGAGGGTGCGGGCAATCGGGAAGCCCATGCGCGTGGCAGCCGTACCGATGCGCAGGTCGCAGCAGGCGGCAATGCCGGCGCCGCCCCCGGTGCAGGCACCGGCGATCGCGGCGATGGTCGGCACCCGGCAGGTCTCCAGCGCGGTGAGCACGCGGTCGATCCTCGCTTCGTAATCGAGCGCATCCTGGGCCGTCTTGAATTCGCGGAATTGCGAGATGTCGGTGCCCGAGGCAAAAGCCTTGTCGCCGGCGCCGGTCAGGATGATCGCCTTGATCGAGCGGTCCTCATTGGCCGCCTGACAGATCTCCGCCATCCGCTCATACATCGAGAACAGCATGGCATTGCGCGCCTGCGGGCGATTGAAAGTGATCTTCGCGATCCCGTTCTCGACGGAATACAGCAGGTCTTCAGCGGCGGGCGTTGGCGCGTTCATATGATTCGTCCTCTGGTGCAGCATTCCGCCGCAACATGTTGAAAAGGCTGGAGCGATTATGCTCCAGCCTCCAGTAGATTGTTAGGCCTCAAAGACGGGAATTCGCTGGCCTCAAGCCACCGCCGCCTTGGTCATCGGCACTACGCTTTTTCCGGTCAGCACATCCATCGCTGCCATCACGCCGCCAGCGCGGTGCGGGACCTTGGCGAGTTCGAGACCCATCTCGACGCCGGACAACGTGCCCATCAGCATCAGGTCGTTGAAGTGGCCGATATGGCCGATGCGGAAGATCTTGCCCTTCCACTTGTTGAGACCAGTGCCGAGCGACATGTCGAAGTTTTCGAGCACCACCTTGCGGAACACGTCGGCGTCATGCCCGTCCGGCATCAGCACAGCGGTCAGTGCCGGCGAGTGATCATGCGACTCGATGGAAACCGTCTCGAGGCCCCAGGCCTTGACGGCGGCGCGGGCGGCGGCGCCGTGGCGCTTGTGGCGCGCGAACACGTTATCAAGCCCCTCTTCCTCCAGCATCGCCACGCCTTCCTTCAGCGCATAGAGCAGATTGGTCGCGGGCGTATAGGGCCAGGAGCCGAGCTTGTTGGCGGCGATGATCTCCTCCCAGTCCCAATAGGACCGGAACGAACTGTTGGCCTTGGAGGCCGCCAGCGCCTTGTCGGACACGGCGTTGAAGCCGAGACCCGGCGGCAGCATCAGGCCCTTCTGTGAACCGGCGACGGAGACGTCGATGCCCCAGGCGTCATGTTCATATTCGAGCGAGCCGAGGCCCGACACGGTGTCCACCATCAGCAGTGCCGGATGCTTCACGCGATCGAGCAGCTTGCGGACATCCTGCGGATGGGTGACGCAACCGGTCGAAGTCTCGTTATGCACGATCATCACGGCCTTGATGGCGTGCGACTTGTCGGCAGCGAGACGCTTCTCGATCTCGGCGAGATCGGCGCCGTGGCGCCAGTCGCCCGGCACGAAATCGATATCGAGCTTGAACTTCTCGGCGAGACCCCGCCACAGCGTGGCGAACTGGCCGGTCTCGGCCATCAGCACCTTGTCGCCCGGCGACAGCGTATTGACGATGGCGGCTTCCCAGGCGCCGGTGCCCGAGGAGGGATATATGATCACCGGCTGCTTGGTCCGGAATACACGCTGCATCGCAGCAATGACGTGGAGGCCGAGCTCGGCGAATTCGGGACCGCGATGGTCCAGCGTGGGCATATCCATCGCCCGCAGCACCCGGTCGGGTACGTTGGTCGGGCCAGGAATCTGCAGGAAATGCCTTCCGGTGTGCACGGTCATGTCTCGTCCTTCCCAGGGAGTCCATTTTTATTGAAACGCCCGGATAGCACCTTTCAAACGGCTTGTCCCGCGTCTGGTATACCAGAGCGCCGAAGAAAAACGTGGGGCAGCCATGAGGATTTCTTATCCCTCCCGTATCTCCTTGTTGCGACTGCCGGAGCGCGGCACCGCCGGGTTGCCAAGCCGGAATCCGGATGCAAGACAGGACGATAGAGGGACAAGGCGGGAATCCATGGCGAAGGCGGCAATCATTCGAAGCACGGCTGCAGACAGCGCGCTGGCCGCAAAGCTCGCGCGTGAAGTCTCCGGCGATGTGTTCTTCGACCCATTCAATCGCGGCCGTTATGCCACCGATGCCTCGTTCTACCAGATCGTACCGTTCGGTGTGGTCGTTCCGCGCACCATCGACGAGGCGCTGCGCGCGCTGGCGATCTGTCGCGACGATGGCCGTATCGTTACGCCGCGCGGCGGCGGTACCTCGCAATGCGGCCAGACCGTCAATGACGGCATCGTTATCGACCTCTCCAAGCATCTCAACAAGCTCATCTCGCTCGACGTCGAGAACCGCACCTGCATCGTCGAGCCCGGCATCGTGCTGGACGATCTCAACCGGCAGCTCAAGAAACACGGGCTGTGGTTTCCGGTCGATGTATCCACCGCCTCCCGCGCCACCATCGGCGGCATGGCTGGCAACAATTCATGCGGCGGTCGCTCGCTGCGCTACGGCACCATGCGTGACAATACTATCGCGATGGATGCTGCGCTGGCGGACGGCAACCTGCTGCATTTCGGCGAAGTAAGTTCCAGGGACGATGCGCCTGCCCTGTTTCGCGACATGCTGGCGCTCGGCGAACGCGAGGCGACCGAAATCGCGGAGCGCTTCCCGCAGGTGCAGCGCCGCGTCGGCGGTTACAATCTCGATGCGCTCACGCCGCGCAACACCGCCAACAACATGGCGCATCTCCTCGTGGGCTCCGAAGGCACCCTCGCCTTCACCACGCAGGTCGAACTCAAGCTGTGGCCGCTCATCGGCAGCAAGGCGCTCGGTGTCTGTCACTTCGGCAGCTTCTATGAAGCGATGGATGCGACCCAGCATCTGGTCAAGCTCAAGCCCATCGCCGTCGAACTGGTCGACCGCACCATGATCGCACTCGGCCGCGACATCGCGATGTTCCAGCCGATCATCAAGAGCGCGGTGCGCGGCGATCCCGATGCGCTCCTGATCGTGGAGTTCGCCGAAGCGGATCAGGCCGCCAATGCCGCCAAGCTGAAAGAGCTGGGCGCATTAATGGGCGATCTCGGCTTTGGCTGGAATAACCCGCCGCGCAAATGGGGCGGTGTGGTCGACGTCACCGAGCCAGCGCTTCAGGCTGGCATCGCCGAGTTTCGCGCGGCCGGCCTCAATGTCATGATGTCGATGAAGCAGGACGGCAAGCCGGTCTCCTTTATCGAGGACTGCGCGGTGCCGCTGCCGCATCTGGCCGACTATACCGAGCGCCTGTCCGCGATCTTCAGGAAGCACGACACCACCGGCACCATGTATGCACACGCCTCGGAAGGCTGCCTGCATGTCCGCCCGGTGCTGAACCTGAAGCTCGACAAGGACGTCAAGGCGATGCGCGCCATCGCCGAAGAAGCCTTCGCGATGGTCCGGGAATACAAGGGCTCGCATTCCGGCGAGCACGGCGACGGACTCGTGCGTTCGGAATTCCACGCCGAAATGTTCGGCGAGCGGATCATCAGCGACTTTGCCGAAGTGAAGCATCGCTTCGATCCGCAGAACGTCCTCAATCCCGGCAAGATCGTCGATCCGCCCAAGATGGATGATCGTTCGCTGTTTCGTTACACGCCGGATTATCGCGTCGGCGAGCTCAAGACTGCTCTCGACTGGTCCGCCTGGCCCGGCGCCGGCGGCGGTTTCCAGGGCGCCATCGAAATGTGCAACAACAATGGCACATGCCGGAAGTTAGAGGGCGGCGTGATGTGCCCGTCCTATCGCGCGACGCGCAACGAGAAAGACGTCACCCGCGGCCGTGCCAACACACTGCGGCTGGCAATCTCCGGCCAGCTTGGCCCGGATGCGCTGACGTCGGATGCCATGGCCGACACGATGAAACTTTGCGTGTCGTGCAAGGCCTGCCGCCATGAATGCCCAACCGGCGTCGATATGGCCAAGATGAAGATCGAGGTTCTGGCCGCGCGCGCCACGAAGCATGGTCTCACGTTGCGTGATCGCCTTGTCGGCTATCTGCCGCGCTATGCTGCCCTGGCCGCACGCGCCGCACCGCTGGCGAATTTGCGCAACAAGAGCCCGTTGCTGCGCAACCTGCTGGAACGCTATGCGGGCATCAGCGCCAAACGCAGCCTGCCGGAATGGCGCAGCGACGTGTTTCACAGGGACGCCGAAGCCGTCGGCCCCGGCGATGGCCGCGAGGTCGTGCTGTTCGCCGACACCTTCAACCGCGCTTATGAGCGCGAGAACCTCGACGACGCACTGCGCGTGCTCACCGCCGGTGGCTATCGCGTGCATCTGCCGAAGCCGGTGGATCGCAGCAGTCGTGCCCTGTGCTGCGGCCGTACCTTCCTTTCGGCAGGCCTTGTCGATCAGGCCCGCGCCGAACTCGACCGTCTCGTCGCCACCTATGCGCCCTTCGCGGCACGCGGCGTCCCCATCGTCGGGCTGGAGCCGAGTTGCCTGCTGACGCTACGCGATGAATTGCTGTCGCTACGTTCCGACGATACGGCCAGGAGCGTCAGCGCGCACGCCATGCTGTTCGAGGAATTCCTGGTCCGCGAAGCCGAGGCCGGCCGGCTGCAACTGCCGCTGAAGCCGATCGCGCCGAAAGCGATAGTGCATGGCCATTGCCATCAAAAGTCGTTCGGTGCGTTCAAGCCGGTCGAACAGGCCTTGCGCCTGATCCCGGATCTGAAGGTCGAGACCATCGAATCCAGTTGCTGCGGCATGGCGGGCGCGTTCGGCTATGGTGCCGACACCTATGACGTCTCGATTCAGATGGCCGAAGCGTCCTTGTTACCCGCCGTGCGCAAGGCCGACGCCGATACGCTGATCGTCGCCGACGGCACATCCTGCCGGCACCAGATCGCTGACGGCGCCTCACGCCATGCGCTGCATGTCGCGCGCGTGCTGGCCATGAGCCTCGACGGCGCGACAACAAACGTCCATTCTTCCACGCTCAACTAGGAAACAACCGATATGGCCGACCTCACCCTCGATACAGCCCGCAAGATCATCGATGGCGCTCTCGCCAAGGTGATCGAGATGAAGCTCAAGCCCACGGTCATCACGGTGCTCGACGCTCGCGGCTGCGTGAAGGCCACCATCGCGCAGGATGGCACCAGCCTGATGCGCGGCGAAGTCGCCCACGGAAAAGCCTATGGCGCATTGGCCATGGGGCTCGGCTCGAGGGCTTTGCTCAAGCGTGCCGAGGAACAGCCGTTCTTCATCGATGCCGTGAATACCATGGCGCGCGGCGCGCTGATCCCGGTGCCGGGCGGCGTTCTCATTCATGACGCATCGGGCAGCCTGCTCGGTGCCATCGGCATCTCCGGCGATACATCGGACAATGACGAGATCGCAGCCGTCGCGGGCATCGAGGCGGCCGGCCTCAAGGCCTCGACCGGCTAGATCGACGTTGACTCAGCCACCGCATCCCCCGATCGACGACAGCGCGCTGCGCCCGCTGATCGACCGTATCGGGGATGCGCATGTGAAGGCACGGCTGGAGATCGAGACCCATCGCGATCACCAGCTGTTCGGCCAGGGCCGCTTGTTCTTCAATCTGGAGAACTGGCTCACCGCACCACCGATCGTCCGCACCGTGCTGCAACTCGCCGGCCTCTATGGCCGCGCCCGCCGCGAGGCCAACCGCGTGTTGGTGCGCGAGAATATCGTCGCCTCACCACGCCTGCCCGCCGCGTTCGACGGCTTCACGATCCTGCATATCAGCGATCTCCACGTCGATCTCAGCGAGGCTGCGCTGCGCCACCTGATCTCCTTCGTCGGCGATCTTGATTACGACATCTGTGTGCTGACGGGCGACTATCGCGGCAAGACCTATGGGCCATATCAGCGCGCCACCGAAGGTGTCGGCGAACTCCGCGCGAGGCTGCGCGATCCCGTCTATGGCGTTCTCGGCAATCACGACAGCATCCGCATGACGCCGGCGCTGGAAGCCATGGGCATCCGCATGATGTTCAACGAATGCGAGACGATCGCTCGCGGCGACGAGAGGATCTATCTCGCAGGTGTCGACGATCCGCATTTCTACCTTGCTGACGATATCCCCAAAGTCGCATCGCAAATTCCGACGGACGCCTTCTCGATCCTGCTGTCGCACACGCCGGAGACCTATGCCGAGGCGGCCGAGCACAATTTCGATCTGATGCTGAGCGGCCACACCCATGGCGGCCAGCTCTGCCTGCCCGGCGGCTACGCCATCAAGCTGGAGGCCGTGTTGCCGCGTCATATGGGCAACGGTGCGTGGCGCCATGAGGGCATGGTCGGCTATACGTCCGTCGGCGTCGGCACCAGTCTGCTCCCGGTGCGGCTGAATTGCCCGCCGGAAGTAACGCTGCACCGGCTGAAACGCACGGCGTGAAGCACCCTATTTACCCGGCCACACCGGCTTGCGCTTCTCGCCAAAGGCCTTGAGGCCTTCTTTCGCATCCTCAGTCATCGACAGGAGCGCGATCTGGCTTTCGGTATAGGCGATGCTCTCGTCGAACGACATCGCGGCGATGGCGCGCATCGCATATTTGCCGCGGCGGATCGCGGTCGGCGACTTGTCGGTGATGCGCGCGATCAGCCAGTCGACCTTGCTGTCGAGCTCGGCCGCCGGCACCACGTGATTCAGCAGGCCAGCGCCAAGCGCGGTCTGCGCGTCGAACGACTCGCCGGTGATACACCATTCATTGACCAGGCGGCGTGGCGCAATGGACTGCAGCAGCGCCAGCACCTGCATGGGAAACACGCCGACCTTCACCTCGGGCAAACCGAAGATCACGTTGTCCGCGGCCACCGCCATGTCGGTCATGCAGAGCAAACCCATGCCACCGGCCATGCAGACGCCGTTAACGCGCGCAATGGCGGGCTTGGTGGCATTTTGCGACAGCCGCATGAGATCGGCGAGATCGCCATTGGGCTTGGAGAAATCCATCGAGAAGGCCGCACCCGCATTCGCCAGATCAGCGCCGGCGCAGAACGCCTTCTCGCCCGCGCCGGTCAGAACGATCACCCGTACACCCGCATCCTCGTGGGCGGTGCGATAGCCGTTGGCGATGCCGGCGATGACATCGCCATTCATGGCATTGCGCTTCTCCGGCCGGTTGATGGTGATCCAGAGTGCGGCGCCCTTCTTCTCCAAGATTACGCTATCATTGGCCATCGGTCTGCTCGCTCGTTTTGAATATGGTTCGGTCGGTATAGCGACTTAGAAGCGGCGCGCCAAACCCAGCGCGTCGCCGGCGCGGTTCTCGGACTCAACCGCACTCAGGTAGCCCTCGCGCTGCTGCAAGCGCGCCCAATAGGCTGTGACGCTCGGCCCGAATTGCGATGCAAGCCCGAGGCGATTGGCCAGCAGCAGTGCATAGCCGACGGAAACGTCCGCGGCGGTGAAACGGCCGGCGCAGACATAGTCTTTGCCGGTGGTGATGGTCTCGATCATACGCAACCGTCCAAGAAAGAACTTCGAATAGTCCTCGACCACCTGCGGATGACGGCGCTCCTCCGGCTCGAGCTTCGAATAACGCAGCACCAGCGCCTGCGGGAAGGTCAGCGTGGCCTCGCCGAAATGCAGCCAGTTCAGGAACGCGCCGTAGTCCGGCTCGTCAATGCCGACGGCCAGCGGCGTCGGGCCATGTTTGGTGACGAGATATTGCGCGATCGCCGCCGATTCCGTCATCCGGGTCTCGCCATCGAGCATCAGCGGGATGGTGCCGAGCGGATTGATGCCGAGATATTCCTTCGCAAAGACACGCGGCGGGAACGGCAGCATCTTCAGCTCATAGGGCAGCCCGAGCTCTTCAAGCGTCCATAGCGGGCGGAACGAGCGCGCGCGGGCGCAGTGATAGAGCGTGATCATCGGGCGAGACCTCCAAGCAGGCATGGACTATCGCCGTGCTGCCAGCCAATGAGAAGCAGCCGCGACGCTTCGTCAAGTCTTGCCCTTCTTCGTCAAGACTTGCCCTTCGCTACATGGTCCCGGCAAACCGGCTTCGCCCGTCCCGATCCGACGACACCCATCACCACGCGCACGTCACCGAGGCCGATCACGACGGCTTCGCGCCTCGGTTGCAACTGATGCGGCCAGCGGAAACGCTCCTCCACCGACAATGACCAGGTGTGTTCCAGCGGGTTCGGCACCGCATGCAGTGGATGATAGAAATTGAACGTGTAGGTCAGAAGGCTCAGCGTATGCGCCGGACCCAATCTGAAGATGAAGTAGCAGACGAGCACCGCGAGGTAATAGACCGGGAAGATGCGCAGCGCCCGGCGCATATAGAAGTCCTTGAAAGGAGATGCGGCCGGTCTTGGCCCGTTCGCGTAGCAGCAAACGCGTGATTGGGTAAACACCACCACGCCAATCCCCCGGAAGCCGTCGAACGCCGGAAATTTCTCCAGCCGCTTGGCGACGCCTGCATTCTCCGACATTGCGATCTCCCCGTTTGAACCGGGGATAGCAACGGCGCGAATAACGAGGGTGAAGGCGATTTACAGGCCTACCACCTCAGRCGAAATGTTCGGGCTTAACGTGAATGTCCGTTTGCGCGGGAGTATTAGGGTCGACGCCGCCGCGTTTACCACAATCAGGACAATCTTCACTGCGAATCCAGCGCCGCTTACGGTCCGTTAAGCATCAGGGGACAGGCTGGGAACGATCAAAATTGACTCAACTTGTATCAGCAAGTGT
The DNA here is from genome assembly GCF_056401215.1 of Tardiphaga sp. P4_G1. NCBI lineage: Bacteria > Pseudomonadati > Pseudomonadota > Alphaproteobacteria > Hyphomicrobiales > Nitrobacteraceae > Tardiphaga > Tardiphaga sp. P4_G1. Next base: position 341,826 of record NZ_JBFUJU010000004.1, on the reverse strand, counting down.
GAGGGCAACAGATGACCAGGGTTCAGTATCTCAGAGAACAAGCGATCCGTGCCGAACGGTTGGCAAAGACCATTATGGATGCCGTCACCGTCACGCGACTTGTCGAAGCATCGCACGCATACCGCCAGGAAGCCGATCGCCTTGAGCAACACGAGGCGAGCGATCAGGCGACAACGATGCGGATGCCTCACTAGGGCGTGAACCCATAAACTTGGAGCGGACGGCGGACGTCCGCTTAAGTGCCGATAACGGACTCAGGTCGGACATCGCCTCAGGTCCGAAAGTGCCACAAGCGGAAGTCAACTCATCGAGATGTGCTCGGAAAGGTATCGATGCCGGCCGGCTCTCTCCGGTCGTCCTAGTCAGGCAACCCGAGCTTTCGGAGGTTTTCTGCCATACGGTTCAGAACAGCAGGCGAAAACACCATTGCCTGTTTGAATTTTGAAATCGTCAGATCGGGGTAAGTAAGCATCAACTCCTCGAATGCTTGTTTAGCTTCGCCGACCCGGCCGGCTCCCGACAGGACCGACGCCAAATTGCGATAAATCCAACTAGCGTTTGGCCGTTCTTCGAGGGCGCGCCTATAGAACGCGGCAGCCTTGTCGTATTCTTGCGCTACTTCATGCGCAGAGGCTATTCCTACATAGTTGTTGAAATTCATTGGATCAATCGGGCTCAGGCGCAGAGCGCGCTCGAAATTGTCAATCGCCTTCTGAGGCTGATCGGCATAGTTCTCTAGCCATCCGAGCCTACTCCAGGCCCATGCAGCGTTGGGGTCGAGGCTGACGGCTCGCTCAAGCAGTATACGCGCGGTTCCATGGTTGCGTACAAATGTGTGCACTGCGCCGAGTACCGCCAGAATGATAGGGTCATCGCCACTCATCTCTGCTGCCCGCTCGGCGAGCGATCGCGCCATTGCCTGGCTTCCAACGATGTCGTCCGCCCAGTTATAGACCGAGCGCTGGGCGTGGCACCAACCAGCAAGCGACAAAGCTAGGGGATATTCGGGATCAATCGCGAGCGCCTTTTCGAGGAGTTCAATCGCTTTAGCGCTTTCTTCCTTCTCCAACGCCCAGACATGAGGCATCGCTCTCATAGTATAGTCATAGCTGCTCAGGTCTTGCGGCCGTTTGCGTCGCGACCGCTCAATCTCGGCAATGCGGATGGAGGGCTGTAGAGCGCCTGCCACCTGCTCCGTTATTCGGTCTTCGAGGTCAAAGAACTCGTCGACTGCGCCGTCAAAGCGTGAGCTCCAAACGTGTGCCCCTCCCTCGGTTTCGATTAGCTGAACGATAATGCGGAGGCGATTGCCGACTTTCTGCACGCTACCCTCAAGCAAATAAGCAACGCCCAACTCCTTACCAACGTTGCGCGCATTTATCGCGCGGCCCTTATAGGTGAACGCTGAGCTACGGGCGATGACGAAAAAAGAGCGAATGCACGAAAGAGCTGCGGTAATTGCCTCGACGATACCATCAGCAAGGTAATCCTGCCCCGCCTCCGCGGACATGTTGTCGAACGGCAGGACGACGATGGACGGTTTGTCAGGTAGCGCTAGATCTCGAACTTGTTTCGCAGACGAATTTGACGGGATCGCAGGAGCGCTCTCGCGGGCAAGCCGTATGAGCCATACGCGCATTGGCTCGGCAATATTCTTTAAAGTCTGCTCGCCGATGTCGTCGAAGGCGACGTCGAGCTTGCCGCGAATTTGCCTGTGTGCATCATCGGAGATGCAGATGCCGCCTGGCTCGGCAATTCCCTCAAGACGGGCTGCGATGTTGACACCATCCCCGAAAATATCGTTGTCGTCGATGATGATGTCCCCAACGTGTATGCCGATGCGAAATTCAATCCTGAGTTCCGGCGGAACGGCGGCGTTTTGTTGAGCCATCTCTTGTTGGATTTCCACCGAACAGCGCGCTGCATCGACAGCACTGGCGAATTCGACCAGCATGCCATCGCCAGTGGTCTTGACGATGCGACCGCAGTGCGTGGCGATCCTGGGATCGACAAGCGTCTTTCGAAACGTCTTTAGCTCCGCAAGCGTGCGCTCCTCGGCATGACCCATCAACCGGCTATAGCCGGCGACATCCGCCGCCAGCACAGCCGCCAGTCGCCGTTCCACGCGCTCGCCGGGCAAAAAACGCTCCCTGGCTCGGTGAAAAACTATCTGCCTCTACCAAAGCATAGGCGGTGGCTGTTCCGCTAGGTACAATGTTCAAAACAGGTCCATTTGCCGCGCTACGATCAATCAGGACGGGCGGTGAAGTCGGGTACGCCCTGAAAGCTAACTCTTGCGCGCCCAATGATTGTCCCCAATAACCGAGGGCAGCTTCGACGCAATGCATGGCAATTGGAGCCGTCGCAAACAACGCAATGTCGGGAAATGCATCATGGGACGGAAATATCAAAGTATCGTCGAAACGATCGGTAATACGCCGGTAGTGCGGATCAATCGTCTGGCGCCGGAAGGCGTGAATCTCTTCGTAAAAATTGAAGCCTTCAACCCGCTTAGTTCAGTGAAGGACCGATTGGCTCTCGGAGTAATCGAGGCGGCCGAAAAATCCGGAGAGCTCAAGCCTGGTCAGACGGTCATAGAGGCGACAAGTGGAAATACGGGCATTGGTCTTGCCATGGTCTGCGCCGCCAAGGGATACCCGCTTGTGATCACCATGGCAGAGCCATTTAGCGTCGAGCGGCGTAAGCTCATGCGGTTCCTTGGAGCGAAGGTCATCGTAACTCCCGCGGCTGAGCGCGCCGTAGGCATGATCAACAAGACCATCGAGCTCGCCAGGGCGCATGGCTGGTACATGACTAGGCAGTTTGAGAATGAAGCCAATCCCGATATTCATTCGCGTACGACAGCGCGTGAGATACTCGACGATTTCTCCGGAGAACGGTTGGATTATTGGATCACGGGCTATGGAACGGGCGGAACGTTAAAGGGCGTCGCGCGGGTGCTCGCAGAGGAGCGTCCCGAAACGAAGATAGTGGTTTGCGAGCCAGAGGATGCGCAGTTGTTGGCCAGTGGCACCCCGCAGTCGCGAAACTCAGATGGAACTCCGGCCGCTCCGCATCCGACATTCAAGCCCCATCCGATGCAAGGCTGGACGCCGGATTTCATCCCAAAACTCACCGACGATGCCGTCGCAATGAAGGTCATCGATCGCATCTTAGCGATCTCCGGTCCGGATGCCATTCGCTGCAGCAAGGACCTTGCTACCAAAGAGGGCATCTTTGTGGGTATTACCTCAGGCGCAACCTTTGCGGGCGCGCTCAAGGTTGCAGCCGAGGCAGAGAAAGGGGCAAATATTCTCTGCATGCTTCCCGATACCGGCGAGCGCTATTTGAGCACCCCCCTTTTCGCTGATGTGTCGGCAGACATGAACGAGGAAGAGCTTGAGATCTCACGCTCTACGCCGAACGGACAGCTCAAGCCTGGCTCTTGATTTGCAAAGATCGAATAAAAAAACATCCGACGTTATGAGGCCCGGACCGGAACGCGATGCTCTGCGCGCAATCAGTTCGCCCGACAGACGTCTCGTTGCGCTTTGAAAGCAGCAATGAATAACTCGAGGCCGGCCGAGGTTAATCCGCTTTCGGTGATCAGACCGAGCCGCATGAGGTTGACTGTTTCTATCGGACCATCACCATAGGCTGATCCGCCGCCGAACAGCTTGTTCATAATTCGCTGTTCGCGGCGCGTTAGCTCGTTCCAGAGGATCAAATCATTCATCCCAAATGCCTCGCGAGAATCATTGCGTGACGTTGCGAGATTGGCCGATCGCTCGGAGGCGAAATCGTGGCGATTCAGTTGTCGCCATTGAAAGTAGATTCGACGCCAGCGACTTCGAAGCAGGACATGCAAAACGCGTGCAGCGGACACCTTGTTGATCACTGGTGATGGCCGTGGCCGACGATGCTCAGCCAAGGCCACCACGCAATAGCGGCAGTCGATCAACTTTCGCTTTCACAGCGAACGCGACGGTTTGCGAGAGTACTACCAGTTATTTCGCGGCGTCGCGGGTGACGTCCCTGTGCTCGCCGCGCTCCTGCGACCGCGCGCGCCGGTGCCCAGGAGATCGAAACAGCCCATGTCTGGTGTGGGTCATTCGGGTCGATTTTGACATGTCCGGATATGTCCGCTTACGGGGTAATCTCGCAAGTACGGTCTTCCGTTTTTTGCCGATTGAAGGCATCGGCTTAGACGTGATTCAGGCGTCCAAACCGAAGCATCGATGCGGTATCACGGACTTCGAATGGGCAGCCATTGTTCACATCGCACGAACATGGCCGAGTGCCAGGCCGATGGCGCGCGCCGCTTCCATCACGTGAACAGCGTATTCCTTGATCTGCTTTCGCTTGACCCGGATGTCCGGGCCAGACATGCCGATGGCTCCGACGAGTTCACCGGAGCGTCCAACGATGGCGCAAGCGCAGGCGGCTATACCTTCCCGCCATTCGCCATGCAGCACTGACGAGTAACCTTGTGCCCGTGCCGCATGGATGTCTTCGCGCAACTCCTCGATGGTCGTTCGCGTCGTATCCGTATAACGCCTGAGATGCGGGCGAAAGTTCTCCAGATATTCGTCCGGCATTTGCGCGAGCATCGCCTTCCCGGTTGCCATGGTGAATGCGGGCGCACGCATGCCAACGCTGGTATGCGCGCGGATATGATGCGCGCTTTCAATCTTGTCCACATAGACAACGTCGGTACCCTCGAGCACCGACAGATGAACGGTCTCTCCGGTGACTTCGGCCAGCGCCGTCATCGCCGGGCGTGCGATACGGATGAGATCCATGCGCTGAATGACGTGGTTGCCAAGCACCCATAGCTTGGTTGTGAGCTCGTAGGTGCTGTGCGGCGGAATCTGGCGAACGAAGCCCTGCGATTGCAGCGTCGCCAGTAGTCGATGCACATTGCTCTTGGTGAACTTCAGCTCATTGGCGAGATCGGTGACCCCGCGCGGCTGCTCGCTCATCGCGAGCGCCTCGAGGAGCCTCAGTCCCTTGATAAATGCCTTATCCATCCAAGCAGCCGATATGAGGTAGTTCTCTATTGCGAACAGACCGGCGGCGCTGGGCCGCCGCCGGTCTCATTGTTGTATGGCGCGATTTACTGGGCAAGCAGTGCGTTCAGCTTTTCCTGCGCATATTCTTCATTGGTCGAATTGCCCGCGGGCGATGGCGCGCCCCAGAAGTCCGGGCTCCATTCGATCGCTTTGGAGACGTTCTCTGGATTGTTCGCCCAATAGCGCGCGACGTTCTTGTCCGTCGCAGCATCGAACACGACCTTCGAAGGAAGCGCGACCGGGAACGTGGAGGTCAGCTGGGCGGCGCGCTTGGGGTCGAGACGCCAGGACAGCAGCTTGAGCGCGTTGTCATAGTTCGGCGCGCCCTTCGGAATCGAGAAGAAGTCGTAATAGACGAAGCCCTGATTGAAGGTGAGATCAATCGGAGCGCCTTCCAGCGCCAGTTTGCTCATCGACCCCGTATAGGCTTGGCACATGTCGGCTTCACCATCGAGGATCAGCTGCGGCGGCTGCGCGGCGGTGGTCCACCATTTGACGATGTGCGGCTTGATCTCCTTGATCTTCTTGAGCGCACGCTCCATGTCGATCGGATAAAGCTTGCTCTTGTCGACACCGTCGGCCATCAGCGCGGCCTCGAAGGTGAAGCGCGGCCACGCTGGCATGCAACGGCGCCCCGGAAACTTCTTCACGTCCCAGAAGTCGGCCCAGTTCTGCGGTGCCTTATCGCCCTTAAACTTGTCCTTGTTGTAGACGAGGCCGACGCCGATCACCTGCAGCGCGACGCCCTTCTTGCGCTTCAGATAGTCCGGCATCGCCGCCAGGGTCTTCTGCGCGGATTCCGACAGCTTGGAATAGTCGATGTCAGCCAGGCAGCAGTCGCCGAGCAGCTTGGTTTCCTGATCGAAGATGAAGGTCAGATCCCACTGCGCCTTGCCAGCTTCGGCCTGCGCCTTGATGCGCGGACCGCTGCGCGCTTCCTGCACGGTGACGACCTTGATGCCGGTTTCCTTCTCGAACGGATCGTACATCACCTTGCGCAGCGCATCGCCATAGCCGCCGCCCGGATCCTGCATGATGACGACGTTGGTCTGGGCAACGGCCAGACCCGTACCCATGGCGATGAACGCCGCCGAAGCCAAGGCCGGCAGCCTGAAACGTTTCATTCCCAGCATAGTGTGTTTCCTCCTGTTTGATCGTTTGTCATCAGGTCGCTTTTTGCGACGTTGCGAGCACCGGCCGCGCGAGGAACAGTCCTCCCACGACCAGCAGCACTTCGAGCGTGGACACGACAGCCAGTACCGGATTGAGCCGGTAATTGATGTCGCCCCATAGCATCAACGGAAGCGTCTTCAGCTGCGCGCTCGACAGGAACAGGGTCAGCACCAATTCGTCGAACGAATGCAGGAACGCAAAGAAGGTCGCAGCCGCAAGGCCCGGCGCAATCGCCGGCAACGTCACCAGCCGCAGCACCGTGAGTGACGACGCGCCATGGACCGAGGCGGCCTGTTCGAGCCGCGATTCCACGCCCTGCAGCGCAGCAGACAGGATCACCACCACGATCGGCAAACCGCCGATGGCATGGGCCGCCGCAAGGCCGAACACCGAGCCGACCAGATCGAACTTCAAGAACAGCGTGTAGAGCGACAAGCCGAGCACGACCGGCGGCACGATGATCGGGCTGACCAGCAGTAGCATGATCGCGGATTTGCCGCGCACATTACCCCTGACGATGCCGAGCGCCGCGCATGTACCGAGACCGACCGCAATGAAGGCCGAGACTGCCGCGATCAGCGCGGATGTCCAGAACGCGCGCATCCAGTTGGTGTCGGAGAAGAACTGCTCATACCAGCGCAGCGAGAAGCCCGGTGGCGGGAAGGTCAGATAGCTGGCGCTGCTGAACGAGATGATCATGACCACGATGATGGGCAGGATCAGCAGCGCGACCACCACGCCACCCATCAGCCGGACCGTCCATGTGCCGCAACTGGCCGGCAGCATGCCGAACAGCCGGAGCAGCGGCCAGCCGATGGCGTCAGCGAATGCGCTGCCGAAGCTGCGACGTGCGGTGGCGGACGCCGCCGCTGACGCGGCCTTCCCTGCTGTCGTCTCGGTGAGCTTGCGGCCGCCCCAGATGAATTCCAGGCCAAGGAAACGTCCGGCGATAGCGACCACCAGCAGCGTGATCAACAACAGCACGACGCCCAGCGCCTGCAGGAAGCCTTCCGACGTCACCGAGTCCGCCTGCTGCGTGATATGCATGGCGAACATCTGGTCGCCCGGGCCACCGAGCAGCGTCGGCGTGATGAAGAAGCCGATCGCGGCCACGAAAACCAGCAGGAAGCCGGCGCCGATGCCGGGCAGCGTCAGCGGCAGCAGAACCCGCCAGAACACGGCGATAGGCCCGGCACCGCTGGCCARCGCCGCGCGCGTCAGGCCGGGATCGAGCCGCGACACGCTTGAATAGATAGTCAGCACCATCAGCGGCAGCAGCACCGCCGTCATGCCCATTAACACGGTGCCCCGGTGAAACAAGAGCTGAACCGGCTCGCTCAGGATACCGATCGACACCAGGAACTTGTTGACCGGGCCGTTGCGGCCGAGCAGCACCATCCAGGCATAGGTGCGGATCAGGATCGCGATGAAGTATGGCAGCACGATCGCGGTGGCGATCAGCGCGCGGGTGATGCCGCGGGTGCGATGGATCAGCAATGCGGTGGGATAGCCGAACAACAGGCACAGGAATGCGACCGTGACCGAGATCTGCATGGTCCGGACCAGCGATTCCCAATATAGCGGCACCGCAAAGACGCGCTGGAAATAGGTCAGCCAGCTTGGCCCGCTGATGCTGATGCGAATGAGATCAATCAGCGGCAGCAGATATATGAACGACAGGAAAGCGACCGCGGGCAACAGCAGCAGCGCGGGGTTCTTGAGCTTCATGGCCAGGCTAGAGCTCGCCTGATGCCTCGGCTCATCGGACAGCGAGATCGTCGTCATGTCAGCACCCAGCAGTCTTCCGGACCCCAGCTCACATGCAGGCGATCGCCGACATCGGGCAGCCGCCGCCTTGCGGTATCGGTACAGCGGATCAGCAGGGTGTCGCCGCCGTCCATCTGCGCCTCGATGCGCAGGATCTCGCCGAGGAAGATCGCCGATATCACGGCCACCGGCGTCGAATTCGCCACAGGCTCATTGGCAATCGCGATGCGCTCGGGCCGCACCAGCACGGTGACACGACCGACATCGATGGCGTCGCGGCTCTCGGCATCGAACACATAGCCGGCGCGGTTCTTCAGCGTCACTGTGGTGCCGCGCTTCTGCATGATCTCGGCTTCGATCAGATTGCTCTCGCCGACAAACGACGCCACAAAACGATTGGACGGGTGACGATAGATCTCGAGCGGGCGGCCGATCTGCACGATCCTGCCGGCATCCAGCACCGCAATGCGATCGCTCATGGTAAGCGCTTCGCCCTGATCATGCGTCACGAACAGGATCGTGCTGCCGATCGTCTGATGCAGATCGCGTATCTCGATCTGGATCGATTCGCGCAGCCGACGGTCGAGCGCGCTGAGCGGCTCGTCCATCAGCACGACCTTCGGCCGCATCACAATGGCGCGCGCAATCGCGACGCGTTGCTGCTGTCCGCCGGACATTTCCGACGGCGATTTGTTCGCATGATCCGACAGGCGCATGATTTCCAGCGTCTCGGCGACGCGCCGCTCGGTGGTGGCGCGATCAACGCCGGCCATGCGCAGCGGGAACGCGACATTCTGTGTCACCGTCATGTTGGGAAACAGCGCATAGCTCTGGAACACCATGCCGAATCCGCGTTTATGCGTGGGCACGTTGTGCACCGGCCTGCCGTCCACGAGAATCTCGCCGCCGTCGAGGCTCTGGAAACCGGCCAGCAGGTTCAGCAATGTGGTCTTGCCGCTGCCGGACGGGCCGAGCAGCGTGATGAATTCGCCGGGTTCGATATCGAGATTGATACGATTGACGGCATGGAACTGGCCGTACCGTTTCTCGGCATCGCGAACTGCGATGCGCGAACCGATGACCTGACGCTCGCTTGCGCCGCCCGACTGCGACGCCGGAACACCCGCGCCGGAATGTCCCACGCGCAGCGCCAATGGCTCAGCCATCATCAACCTCCCTGGTCGTTCTATATTATGAGACGTTATTCCAATTATTGTTGGCGTGACGCATCGTCTTGTCAAGTGAATGCGCGATGCGACGACGCGTCGGTCATCATCGACTTACCGACGGGTTTGCATTTTCCCCTATTGGCAAAGCGCTTCGCGACACAAACGGATTGACAGCCGCGGCGCGGCGCGACTAACTTTATTTAGAACTATGTTCTACAATATAGAACAATAAAATCGGGAGGCGAATTGTGGTAAGCGATCTTCGCGCGTTGGCGAAGTATGTGGAGCCGGGAGTCCGGCTGGCGCTGCCGGTGGATTATGCCGGCGTCTCGATGGCGATGACGCGCCCGATCATTGAACGCAACACACGCAATCTCGATCTCGTCTGCGTGCCGACCGGTGGCCTTCAGGTGGACCAACTCGTCGGCGCCGGTCTGGTTCGGTCGGTCGAGACCAGCGCCGTATCGCTCGGCGAAGCCGGCGGCGCGCCGCGCTTCAACGCAGCCGTCAAGGACGGCGCGATCGCATTGAAGGACGCCACCTGCCCCGCTATCCATGCCGGCCTGATGGCCGCGCAGAAAGGCAGCCCATTCATGCCGATGCGCGGGCTGATCGGCAGCGACCTGCTGCACCACCGCAGCGACTGGCGCGTCATCGACAATCCGCTGGCGGATGGCGGCGATCCCATCGTGCTCATCCCCGCGATCAAGCCCGACATCACGATCTTCCACGCACCGATGGCCGACCGATTCGGCAATGTGTGGATTGGGCGACGCCGCGAACTCGCCGCGATGGCCTATGCATCGGCCACCACGCTTGTCACTGTCGAGCGCATCGTTGACGAAAGCCTGCTCGCCAGCGAAATGAGCGCAGCGGGCGTGCTGCCGGCGCTCTATGTCACCGAAGTCGCCGTCGCGCCGAAGGGCGCTTGGCCCTACGGCCTGTGGGGCGAGTATCCGACCGACACGGCCGAGATCCTGCGCTATGCGCGCGCCGCGCGCAGCGCCGAGGGTTTTGCCGACTACATGACGAACGCACAGATGGAACCCGCATGATGAGCGAGGTTCACCCGCGCGAAATCCTGATCTGCACCATCGCCAAACTGCTCGACGGCGTCCGGCATGTCGCTGTCGGTGCATCCTCACCGATCCCCGCGGCCGGCGCCATGCTGCTGCGAGCGCTAAAGCAGCAGGCCGGCGAGAAAGGCCCGCGCATCTCGATCCTCGGATCGGTGGAGCACAATTTCTTCACCAACGGCTCGGCCGAACTGTTCGATTGCGCTGGCCAGGGCCGCATCGATGCCTTCTTCCTCGGAGGCGGCCAGATCGACGGCCGCGGCAATGTCAATCTGGTGGGCACCGGCGACTATCCGCAGACGCCAGTGCGATGGCCCGGCTCGTTCGGATCGGCCTATCTTTATTACGTCGTGCCGCGCGTGATCTTGTTTCGCGAGGAGCACACGCCGCGCGCTCTGGTCGAGAAGGTGGATTTCATCAGCACGCCCGGGGTCAGCGACGATGGCGTTTACCGCAGTGGCGGCCCGATCGCGCTGTTGACCAGCAAGGCGCTGTTCCGCTTCGACAAGACGCGTGCGGGCTTCGACCTGCAGAGCATCCATCCCCGACACGACCTCGCAGGTATCAAGGACGCCACCGGCTTCCAGTTCACCCATGAAAGCCAGCCGGAACAGACCGCGCTGCCGGATCCGCAGACGCTGGCTTTGCTGCGCGGGCGTGTTTACGACGAGGTTGCCGAAACCTATCCGGACTTCGCCGCGCAGATGCGGCGCGAGATCGAACGGCCGCTGTCCCATGCATCCTGACAGGACCGGCGAGCAACGACACGGAGACGATGCGTGAGTGAGATCAAGCGGATCCCGCATTGCAGTCACTGGGGCGCCTATACGATCCTCGTGCAGGACGAACAGATCGTGGGCATCGAGCCGTTCGCCCATGATCCCGCCCCCTCGCCGATCATCCATTCGGTGCCGGAATGGGCCAATCCTGAACGCCGCGTTCTGCGTCCGATGGTGCGCTCCGGCTGGCTCGACAAGCGCGAGCACAGCGATCGGCGCAAGCGCGGCGCGGAGAAGTTCGTGCCCGTCAGCTGGGATGAGGCGACCACGCTGGTGGCCGACGAAATCTGTCGCGTCTCCAACACCCACGGCAATGCGTCGATCTTCGCGGGCTCCTATGGCTGGACCAATTCGGGCCGCCTGCATCATGCGTCGTCTTTGCTCAAGCGCATGCTCAATCTGGTCGGCGGCTTCACCCGGCATGTGGATACGTATTCCATTGCTGCAGGCCCGGTGATCCTGCGCCATACGCTGGGAAGCTCGGATGCTTGCGACGGCCAGGCCAATACGCTCGACACCATAGCCGCACACACCGACACGCTGGTGGTGTTCGGCGCGCTATCGCCGCGCACTGCGCAGACCGAGGCCGGTGGCATCGGCACCCACCGCCTCGAATCCTATCTCAGGAAAATCGCCGAGCGCGGCATCCGCATCGTTCACGTCTCGCCGCTGAAGGACGATATGCCGGATTGGGTCGATGCCGAATGGTGGCCGATCCGCCCGAACACTGACACCGCGCTGATGCTGGGCCTCGCCGGCGAGATCGTGAAGGCAGGCCGGCACGCCCGGGATTTCCTTGATCGCTGCACCAGCGGCGCCGAGCAACTGCTCGGCTATCTCGACGGCTCGTCGGATGGCATCCGCAAGGATGCAGCCTGGGCCGCGGAGATCTGCGGGCTCGATGCCGATGGCATCCGCCAGCTGGCGCGACGCCTCGTCGATACCCGCAGCATGCTCACCGTGAGCTGGAGCCTGCAGCGCGCGCATCATGGCGAGCAGCCGTTCTGGGCCGCGCTCGGCCTCGCCTCCATCGTCGGCCAGATCGGGCTGCCGGGCGGCGGTGTCGGCTACGGCTATGCCTCGCTGGGCGGCGTCGGCTCGCCCTTCAATCTCGGCAAGTCACCGGCCATCTCGCAATTGACGCGCGCGATCGACAGTTTCATCCCTGTGGCGCGCATCAGCGACATGCTGCTCAATCCCGGCGCGACCTTCACCTATGAGGGCGAGACGCGAATCTATCCGGACACAAGGCTGGTCTACTGGGCCGGCGGCAATCCCTATCATCACCATCAGGATCTCAACCGGCTGTCCGAAGCCTGGACGCGACCCGAGACCATCATCGTCCAGGATCCGATGTTCACAGCGACGGCACAGCGCGCCGATATCGTGCTACCGGCGACCACATCGATCGAACGCAACGACCTTGCCGGCAACAGGCGCTCCGACTTCATCATCGCGATGAAGCAGGCCATCAAGCCGGTCGGAGACTCGCTGCCCGACTTCGAGATTTTCGACCGCATTGCCGGCAAGCTCGGCGTTGCCGACCGCTTCAACGAAGGCCGCGACGAAATGGGCTGGGTTCGTCATCTCTACGAGGCGAGCCGGCAGGACGCTTCCGAGCGGCTCGGCTTCGACATGCCCGACTTCGAAACATTCTGGCACGACGGCTATGCGCGCTGCCCGGTGCGCGCCGACCACACTTTCCTCGCCGATTTCCGCATCGATCCCGAGGCGCATGCGCTCAAGACCGAAAGCGGCAAGATTGTGCTCGGCAGCAAGACCCTTGCCCGGCTCGGTTATGCCGATTGTCCGTCGCATCCGGCCTGGGTTGAGCCGGCGGAATGGCTCGGCAGCGGCAGCGATGCGTCCGACTTGCACATGATCTCGCATCAACCGGCCGGCCGGCTGCACAGCCAGATCGAAACCGGCGTCGCCAGCGTGGCCAACAAGCGCAACGGCCGCGAACAGGCACGGCTGCATCCCGACGACGCCGCGGCGCGCGGCATCAGCGACGGACAGACCATCCGCATCTGGAATGCACGCGGCGCCTGTCTTGCCACTGCTGACGTCACCGACAGCGTGCGCTCCGGCGTGCTGGTGCTGCCGACCGGCGCCTGGTTCACCCCGCGCGCCGAGACTGGTCTTGAAGTCGCCGGCAATCCGAACGTGCTGACGCTCGACATCGGCACCTCGCAATTCGGGCAGGGCTGCTCGGCGCATACATGCCTGGTCCGCGCCGAACCCCATATTGCAGATCAACGCGACGCTTTTGAAGAATACCAGGACAGACTGGTTGCACTCGCGACCGCCTGAGAGGAAACAGAAACCATGACCACCTCAGCCATCAGCCGCTTCCCCGTCCCCGAAATCTCCAGCCTGCCGGAGGACATCCGCACGCGCATCCTCGCGGTGCAGGAAAAGTCCGGCTTCGTGCCCAACGTGTTCCTGACGCTGGCGCACCGGCCCGACGAATTCCGCGCCTTCTTCGCCTATCATGATGCGCTGATGGACAAGCCAGGCCCAATCACCAAGGCCGAGCGCGAGATGATCGTGGTGGCCACCAGCAATGCCAACCAGTGCCAGTATTGCGTGGTGGCGCATGGCGCCATCCTGCGCATCCGCGCCAAGAACCCGCTGATTGCCGACCAGATCGCGGTGAACTATCGCAAGGCCGACATCACGCCGCGGCAGCGCGCGATGCTCGATTTCGCCATGAAGGTCTCGATGCAGGCTTACGAGGTCGGCGATGCCGATATCGAGGCGCTGAAGCGCCACGACTTCACGGAGGACGACGTCTGGGATATCGCTGCCATCGCCGCCTTCTTCGGCATGTCGAACCGGTTGGCGAATGTCACCAGCATGCGGCCGAACGACGAATTCTTCGCCATGGGGCGCTGACCCGCCTCGCACCGATATAACGATCGCCCGCAGCGGCCGGTAAGAGCCGCAGCGACGACTTTCGAGGAAACAGGCCATGACGCATCCAAGCGCTGCAGACGTCGCAACCCGACAGGCCATCATCGATGCCTGCCACGAAATGTCGGCTGCCGGTATCAATCAGGGCACGTCCGGCAATATCAGCGTCCGCACCGGGGACGGCATCCTGCTGACGCCGTCCGGTGTTCCCTATGACAGCATGCGGCCGGAAGACATCGTCGCGATGAAATGGGATGGCTCGTGGACGGCGCCGGCTGGCCGCGTGCCCTCGACGGAATGGCGTTTCCACCTCGACATACTCAAGGCCAAGCCCGAAACGAATGCCGTCGTGCACGCGCATCCGATCTTCTGCACGATCATCGCGATCATGAACCGCAGCATTCCCGCAATCCACTACATGATCGCGGCGGCCGGCGGCAACGACATCCCCTGCGCGCCCTATGCGCAATATGGCACCGCGGAACTGTCGCAAGCGGCACTGGAGGCGCTGCGCCATCGCCGCGCCTGCCTGCTCGCCCATCACGGGCTGATCGCCATCGGCCCCAATCTGCGCAAGGCGATGTGGCTTGCAGTGGAGGTCGAGGTGCTCGCCAAGCAGTATCACGGCTGCTTGCAACTCGGCACGCCGCCGCTGCTGCCGGATGCCGAGATCGACAGCATCCTGAAGCGATGGGGACAATACGGCCTGCGCGACAGCGACGGCACGCCGAAAACCTCGACCTAACAAACCAGCACCAACAATTGCGAGACTTGCCACATGGCCCATCCCCACGACGTCAGCGTCTGCGGCACCTACATCCTGGACATCCTCGGCGTCCCCGTCACTGAAATCCCGGCCGGCGGCGGCCGCGCGCTGATCGATGAGATCCGGCTCACGGTCGCCGGCACCGCGGGTGGCACCGTGGTGCCCTGCGCGCGCCTCGGGCTGAAGGCGCTCGCCGTCGGTGCGGTCGGCGCCGACGAGAAGGCCGACTGGGTGCTGAATGCGATGGAGCGCGAGGGCATCGATATTTCGGTGATGGAGCGGATGGCCGGCGTGCCGACCTCCGCCACCATCCTGCCGATCCGTCCGGATGGCTCGCGCCCGGTGCTACATGCGCGCGGCGCCTCCGCGCGCTGGAAGATTTCGCCCGAAGCGCAGAAAGCCGCCTGCCGCAGCAAGGTGCTGCATCTTGGCGGCGTCGGCTCGCTGCTGGCGATGGACGGCGAGCCGACGGTGGCGCTGCTGCGCGATGCCAAGGCGGCCGGCTGCATCACCACCGTCGATCTCATCCAGGCACGCGGCGAGACGCTGGCACTGGTCGAACCGCTGATGCCCTATACGGACTTCTTCATGCCGAGCATCGACGAGACCCACGCACTGGTCGGCACCGACGATCCCGCGGCCTGCGCGCAGTATTTCATCGGCAAGGGCGCCGGTGCCTGCGCGATCTCGCTCGGCGAACACGGCTCTTTCATCATGACGCGCGACGGGCGGCAGTTCACGGTACCGGCCTTCGAGGTGACGGTGCGCGACACCTCCGGCTGCGGCGATTCCTATACCGGCGGCTTCATCGCCGGCCTGGTCCGCGACTGGGACCTGCTGGACTGCGCAAAACTGGCGACAGCCACGGCCGCCATCGTGGCGACGGGGCTCGGTTCCGGCGCCAATCTCGTGTCCTTCGAGGAGACGGTCAAGGCGATGAACACGCTGCCCGTCCGCGGCGCACGCGCCTAATCCATCCATCGACAGCTTTCATAGAAGCAGGAACATCACATGACCAGACATGCCATCGTCACCGGCGCCAGCCGCGGAATCGGACGTGCCATCGCCCTTGGCCTCGCCAAGCGCGGCTACAATCTCGCTCTGACGGACATCGCGTCGCAGGAGAGCACGCTGCTGGAGACCGTCACGGATGTGAAGAAGCTCGGCGGCAAGTGCATTCCGGTGCTGGCAGATGTCAGCAAGCTCGAGGATTGCCAGCGCTCGGTTGCGGAAGCGGTCGCGGGTCTCGGCCATGTCGATGTTCTCGTCAACAATGCCGGCATCCTGCGTCTCGCGACCATCGAAGAAACCACGCCCGAACACTGGGACCAGACCTTCGCCGTGAACGTCCGCGGCGTGTTCCAGATGACCCAGGCGATGGTCGTCCACATGAAGGAGCGCAAATACGGGCGCATCATCAACATCGCCTCGCTGGCCGCGCGCACCGGCGGCCCCGGCCAGTCGCATTATGCCGCGTCGAAATCCGCTGTGGTGGGCTTCACGCGGGTCTCGTCGATGGAATTCGGCGGCCATGGCGTCACGGTGAATGCCGTATGCCCCGGCATCATCCTCACCGAGATGGGCCGCAACAACCTGCGCGATCCGGAGCGGGTCACCTATTTCGAGAAGATCACCGACCTGCATCGGCTCGGCGAGCCGGAAGACGTCGTCGGCCCCGTCGCATTCTTCGCCTCCGACGATTCCGCCTTCGTGACGGGCCAGGCACTCAACGTGGATGGCGGTATCTTCTACAGCTAATCGACCTCAATCCGAGATCGACGCCCGGCAACGAACGCACGACCCTGCCGGACTTCGCGGACGTGCGTATCCGTGACCGCGCAATGATACGGCGGCCCCTGCTCCATACTCACGAACGATAGCGCAGCGCTTCGACCAGACGCATGAAGGCGGCAGTCGGAGGCCGAAGCGATCCTGGACGCGCCCATCTGGACGTTAGGCTTGGGATTTTGGCGCGGTCAGAATGAGGTTACGCCTAGGCCGGCAGCTTTTTTTGCCCCGCGCTGCAACCAACGGGGTTCACGGATGTTGCAGCATTTGCTGGGTGGCCGTCCATAGGAGCGCATCCATGTGTGATTACAGCCTGCACGCGGTCGCTAACCGTCCCGCAGAGGTGGCGGATAGGTTGGTATCGACAAGATTTCCTTCGACGACAACTAAAGGGTTCGCAAGCTTCGACGATCCAAACGTTGCGGTCTGCCTTCGCCCTGGCACCGAGATCGCTTTTGAAGAAAACGTCCGAGTCGACGGATGGGTGTTTCGCCGCAACGTGAACGATCGGCTAGCCCGTTTCCGCCAAATTGAGTTGGGCCAGTATCACAATCACCACGACGCGCTGGAATTCTCAAATGGCAGGATTGTCCTCGTCACAGACCTGAGGCCCGGGCAGAAGGCAATCGTGCTACAATTACCGGTCAGTCAGGCAATCCAAAAAACCAAGACCACTGCGCCCGCCGCGACGCCGCGGGTCGCCCGGAGCACTCCCTGACGAGCCGTATCGCCAGTAGGCAGAAGAGACCCGCCGGCGCAGCTCGGCGGGTTTTCATTTCGTTGGTAGGGCCTTCGACGCCTGGCGGCATATCGCCGAACCGCAGACCGCCAGAACCCGCTCGATACCCTCGGGCGTTTTTTCTCTGGCTCCCTTGAACCTTTCAGCCACGTCCATCGTACCAATTTGAACTGGGGATTTGAGGGCCCAGTGTTGAGCCAACGTCGCCGGGGCGATCATACTCCGCCCAGGGCGGCGTTGCGCGTGCGGTCTCCACCCGCCCTCGCCCGCGGGCTTTTGCGGGCGCACGCCATCGGGTAGAGTGGCGAGATGACGAATACAAAAGCATGGCAGTCCAAGCTGCTCGACGAACCCAGGATCGGCTTTGTTGAAGAGCACGGTTCGCGCGCGGCCAATGCCGAGCGCGCCATGGTCGCCGAGCGCCGGCACAAACCGACGGCATCCCCTCGGACGACTCCGAAACACGATCCTCTAGCGAAGATCCTAAACGAACCGCGCGTGGGCTTTGAGACTATCCATCGATCCGCCCCCAGGTCGCCAAAATGAAAGAGCCGCCCACTGAGGCTGCCTTACTGCTTGGGAAGCCTAAAACCAGATCGGTGCCGAAAATGAAAATACAGGCCGGCGCCTATTCCCAACACCCAGCATATCGTTGCGATGCCATGGATCATGTACTTCACCACAGGATGATCGTTGGGTATTCCGAACTGACTGACGCCCAGCACGAGCGCTAGACACAAGATTACCGTCGCCAGAATCCCGGCCGCCGACCCCGCGCAAAACCACAAAAAGAGCTTCATCTGCAGATAGTGGCCCGTCTGCCCCTAACGTTTCTTAAATTCGGCCACCGCGGTTTTCAAACCGGGCCGCTGAGGTCGCAAACCGGCCAGGACGAATAGTCTAGAGCTTCGCCTGGACCGTCCAGAATGATGCATCCTTATCGGACAGGTCATTGTGGATGGTGCTGTCGCTCGGGGCGTGTGGACGCAGCCGCCAGGCCTCCGAATTGATCTCCAATTCGAGCTCGCTGTGCGAAGCTGAGATCACCTTACCTGACACCCGACTTTTGTTTGGGTATTCGAGCGCAAGCGTTTCTCCCGGCGCCACCGATTTGGCGACGACAGAAATCACGGTACCGGTTTTGATATCTTTTCCGTTGATGAAGGCGCTGAGCATCGACAAACTCCCATTTGCTGCTTGGTGATTGGACTTGAATGCAAAGCGCGCCGCACGACGGCACCAGAATGCTGTTTCTCCACATGTAGGAACGTGCACGCATCCCGGCGGTTCCACCTGGCCACTTCCCGCAGAGGGCTCGGGACCAATAGAAAAATTCGGTCCGCGGTTTGGCTCGGGTTCGCAAAGACCTCCGGAAAGACCGCTGCAGCGCGCGGAGGAGGCTCAACGGGTTTTCGACGTTTCTTCGTGGCTTGGCCGTCAGGCTGATGGATGGCTCAGCGAAAGACCAAAAGCAGGTGACCCGTCAGAATGACAGACGACGTCCGGTCGGAATGACTGACCACCGAAATTCTAACAATCTGATTTGTTGAGATTTTTTGGTGGGCGCACTAGGGCTCGAACCTAGGACCCGGTGATTAAGAGTCACCTGCTCTACCAACTGAGCTATGCGCCCGGATCCAGATCCGGATATCCCCGTGGGGACGGCGTCGTTTAGCAAAGCGATCCGGGGATGTCCAGCGACGCTGTCACAAAAATTGCACCGTTTTTCGCAATCGCAAAAATGCGAAAAAGCCGCTGGATTTCAGCGGCTTCTTCGTTGTTGCGACCGTGGAAAACTGCTCCGGATCAGAGCCGCTCGGCGCCCGGCGCGGGGTTGCGCTCGAATCTGTCGCCGGGACCGCGATCGTCGTCATCGCCGAAACGCGGGCGATCGAAGCCGGGAGGGCCGAATCCCTCGCCTTCGAAGCTGCCGCGCTCATAGCCCGGCCGCGGGCCGCGATGACGCCAGCCGCCCTCCCCGCCGCCAAAGCGACGGTCCATATGGGTCAGCACCGCCAGTCGGCGCTTCTGGCCGTCGTCGAGGGTCTTGTAGAGCGGGTCGGCGGCATCGGCGATTTTCTTCAGCGCGGCGGCCGTGGTGGCCATGTCGCCGGCGCGCTGCTGTAGGCGGGCGACCGGATTGTCCGGCGTGTCGGCCCGCTTCGCGTCGTCGTCGCGGTTCTTGCGCTCTTCCATGCGCGCATTGGCGCGGTCGATGCGCAGCTTGGCGAAATCGCGCACCGCGCTCTCCACCGCCGGCCACATCTTCTCCTGATCCGGCGTCAGCTTGAGCCCGGCCTTCACGGCAGCGATGCGCGCATCGGCGAACGCAGCGCGGTCTTCCGGATTCATCCGGACGTGATGATGCATCCATGGACGGTGCTGGGCATAGACCGCGGTAGAACCGGCGATCACGGCAACAGCGGCACCAGCGAGCAAGATCTTCTTCATGGCAACCTCCTTTGGAAAGTTACCCGAAGATGATCCTGCGATGCCGGACCTTCAACTTACGCTTTGGCCATATGTTTTCCGGATGTGTTCGATTTCTGAATATGTATTCACGATGGAACACACTTCAGAATTCTTTTGTCACAGCATCCCGAGCAATCGCGGCAGCCACAGCGAGAGTTCCGGAATGTAGGTGATGAGGCCGAGGAAGATCAGCAGCGTGATCAGCCACGGCAGCACGGCAATGGAGAGTTCGGTGATCCCCATCTTCGCGATACCGGAGGCGACGTAGAGATTGAGTCCCACCGGCGGATGACACATGCCGATTTCCATATTGACCACGATGATGATGCCGAAGTGCACCGGATGAATGCCGAGCTTGACTGCGATCGGATAAAGGATCGGCGCCATGATCAGAACGATCGAGGACGGCTCCATCACATTGCCCGCGAGCAGCAGCAGCAGGTTCACCACCAGCAGGAAGGTGATCCAGTTGATTCCGCTGTTCGTGATCCAGTTCGACATCGCCTGCGGGATCTGCTCGCTGGTCATCAGGAACGAGAACAGCACCGCGTTGGTAACGATGTAGAGGATCATCGCGCTCATGCTGGCCGAGATCAGAAGAACCTTGGGCACGTCCTTCCACTTCATGTCCTTGTAGATGAACATCTCGATCAGGAAGGCGTAGACGGCGCTCATGGCGGCGGCTTCCGTCGGCGTGAACCAGCCGAGATAGATGCCTCCCAGCACGATAACGATCAGCGAAATGCCCCAAGCTGATTCCCGAAAGGCGTGCCAGCTCTCGGCCCAGGTTGCCTTGGGTATGCGCGGATAGTTGTTCTTCCACGCGCGATACCAGGTGGTGGCGGAGAGCATGATGGCAAGGATCACACCCGGTACCATTCCGGCCATGAACAATTGTCCGACCGAGGCGGAAGAGACCTTCTCGCCGGCGGGGCCGAAGTAAACCGCGCCGCTGGTCGATACGGCGTAGATCACCATGATGATTGAGGGCGGAATCAGGTTGCCGAGCGCACCGCCGGTAACGATGACGCCAGCAGCAAAGCGCTTCGGGTAACCGACCGACAGCATGGCCGGCAGCATGATCGAGCCGATCGCCACCACAGTCGCCGGCGACGACCCCGACACCGCTGAAAACAGCGCAGCGGCCATCGTGGCTGCAATGCCCAGTCCGCCGGCCCAATGGCCGATCATTGTTCGTGCGAATTCGATCATTCGCCGCGCGACGCCGCCATGCGTGAGGAAGTTTCCGGCGAGGATGAAGAACGGGATCGCCATGATCTCGAACTTCTCGATGCCGGTAAACAGCTTCAGCGCGACGGATTCGATCGGCACGTTGGTCATGAAAAACAGGAACGTCAGCACCGTGAGACCGAGCGCGATCGAGATCGGCATGCCCGTCAGCATCAGCACAACGAGTAGTCCGAAAATAATGGCAGCGATCATCGGATGATCCTCGCGGCGCTGGCGGCGGCGGCTTCGGGATCGATCCCCTCCACGTCGGTCTCGTCATGATGTGGGAGTTCGCCGGTGCGCCAGAACTTGCGAGCAACCTGCAGGAAGCGGAAGCACATCAGATAGGAGCCGAGCGGAACACAGAGATAGATGATCCAGCTTGGCAGTTCGAGATCGGGCGTCACCTGATCGGTGTACATCAGCCCGTAGACGAATTTCGCGCCCATGCTGCCGACCACAAATGTGAAGAGCGCGCCGCAGAGCAGACCGAACATCACCACCGTCTTGCGCCAGGGCGGGTCGAGTTGGTTCACCAACACATCGACGCCGACATGGATGCCGGTCCGCACGCCGTAGGCGGCGCCGAACTTCGCCATCCACACGAACATCAAGATGCACAGCTCCTGCGCCCACGACAGGTGGATCGGAAACAAAAACGGATAGAAGAACGGGATGCCGACGAGGTAGCGATGTGCCACTGCAATGAAAATGATCACGGTCGCGGCCGCGATCAATGTCATGATCAGCAGTTCCTCAAGCCGATCGAGGATGCGAAGAAACATTTAGTCCCCCAGTGCGGGTCAACCGGCAATTGATCTGATCGCGGCGTGACCTTGCGCTAACCCCATTCCGCAGTCAGGCAACTGCGGCCCCCGGGGCGTCAGTGGCTTCCGCACCCGAGGGCGCGGAAGCTCACATCGTCAATCCTAATTGGTGGCGCCGCGCGTTTCCTTGAGAAATTCGTCGATCAGTGGCTTGCCTACCCGGCCTGCCACATCGGTATAAACCGACTCCACCGCCTTGCGCATGCCGGCATCCTGCTCCGGCGTCAGTGTAACAAATTCGGTCTTGCCGCTCTTCTTCATCTCGGCGAGTGCGTCGTCGTTTTCCTTCGCCGACTGGCCGTTGCCATAGGCGGTGGCTTCCTTCATGGCCTTTTCCAGAAGGCCGCGAGTATCCGCCGGAATGCCATCCCAGAATTTCTTGTTCACCACCACAACGTAACCGATGTAACCGTGGTTGGTCAGCGTAGTGTACTTCTGCACCTCATGCATTTTCTGGGTGTAGATGTTCGACGGCGTATTCTCCTGACCATCGACCACGCCCGTCTGCAGCGCCTGGTACACTTCCGAGAACGCCATCACCTGCGGAATCGCGCCAAGCGTGCGGAATTGAGCTTCCAACACCTTTGACGACTGAATGCGGAATTTCATGCCTTTGTAGTCCGCGGGAGTGAGCAACTTCTTGTTCGCGGTCATCTGCTTGAAGCCGTTGTCCCAATAGGCAAGGCCGGTCATGCCTTTGGAATCCAGCAGCTTGAGCAGCCGCGCGCCAAGCGGGCCGTCAGTCACCTTGCGCAGGGTGGCGAGGTCCGGAAGGATGTAGGGGAGATCGAAAACCTCGAACTCCTTGACGCCGATCGGCCCGAACTTCGAGTTCGACGGCGCCAGCATTTGCACCGCGCCGAGCTGCAAGGCTTCCAGCTCTTCCTTGTCCTTGTAGAGCTGCGAGTTCGGATAGACTTCGACCTTGACCTTGCCGTCGGTGTATTTCTCGGCGAGTTCCTTGAACTTCTCCGCAGCGAGGCCCTTCGGCGTGTTCGGCGCGACGACATGGCTGAATTTGATGATGATAGGCGCCTGCGCGGCGGCCGGTCCTATCAATGCAAGCGCGGCAACCGATGCTGCTGCGAAAATCAATTTGCGCATGTGTTTCTCCCCGTATGACGTGGGAGCTCATTGAGCGGCTCCCGCTTGTATGCCAGTTGCAGCAATATAGAGATCAATGCGCAAACGCCATTGCCCCTTCGCAGGGGTACAACATGAAATCGATGCTGCAACGCAAAACGCGGAGCGCCTGCTCCCTCTCCCCGTTCTGCACGGGGAGAGGGGCGGGGTGAGGGGCGAGGCAATGGCCTAACAGCGTGGGGAATCGTGCGGGTGCGACCCGTCAGTAAGTGAGGGATGAGAGGACAACGAACCGCCCCTCACCCGCGCGTAAGACCGCGCGACCTCTCCCCGCGCAGAGCGGGGAGAGGTTATCCGAGATCAGCTCGCGGCTGCAACCGGCGCCGGCATGTCGCGCGCGCGCTTCATGACGATCTTGTTCAACCCACCGAGATAGGCCTTGGCCGAAGCGACCAGCGTGTCCGGATCGGCCGCACGCGAGGTCATCGATCGGCCTTCATGGGCCAGACGCACCGACACTTCCGCCTGCGCGTCGGTGCCTTCGGTGACGGCGTGGACCTGATACAGTTCCAGCTTGGCCTCATGCGGCACCAGCGCCTTGATGCAGTTGAACACCGCATCGACCGGACCATTGCCCTCGGCCTCCTCGATCTTCACCACGCCGTCGATGTTCAGCTTCATGGTCGCGCGCTGCGGACCGTGGGTGCCGGCGATCACCGTCAGCGACACCAGCTTGATGCGATCATGGGCGGCGGTCATTTCCTGATCGACCAGCGCTTCCAGATCTTCGTCGTAGATGTCCTTCTTGCGGTCGGCCAACGCCTTGAAGCGCACGAAGGCGTCTTCCAACTGGTTCTGACCCAGCTTGTAGCCCATCTCCTCCAGCTTGTGGATGAAGGCATGGCGGCCGGAATGCTTGCCCATCACCAGCGAGGTCTGCTTCACGCCCACCGTCTCCGGCAGCATGATCTCGTAGGTCTGCGCGTTCTTCAACATGCCGTCCTGATGGATGCCGCTCTCATGGGCGAAGGCGTTACGCCCGACGATCGCCTTGTTGTACTGCACCGGGAACGAGGTTGCGGCGGAGACTTCCTTCGAGGCGCGCATCAGCATCGTGGTGTCGATGTTATTCCAGTACGGCAATTTGTCATTGCGCACCTTCATCGCCATCACGATCTCTTCCAGCGCAGCATTGCCGGCACGCTCGCCGATGCCATTGATGGTGCATTCGATCTGCCGCGCACCGCCGCGGATGCCGGCCATCGAATTGGCGACGGCCATGCCGAGGTCGTTGTGGCAGTGAACCGAGAAGATCGCCTTGTCGGAATTCGGCACGTTCTCGCGCACGCGCTTGAACAGGTCGTAATATTCCTCGGGCACCGAATAGCCGACGGTGTCGGGGATGTTGATCGTGGTCGCACCAGCCTTGATCGCCGACTCGACGCAGCGGCACAGGAAGTCGAATTCGGTGCGGGTGCCGTCTTCCGACGACCACTCGACGTCGTCGGTATGGTTGCGGGCACGGGTCACTGACGAGATCACCAGATCATGGACCGCGTCGGGCTCCATCTGCAGCTTGTACTTCATGTGCACCGGCGAGGTGGACAGGAAGGAATGGATGCGGCCGCGCTTGGCCGGGCGGATCGCCTCGGCGCAGCGGTCGATATCCTTCTGGCCGGCGCGGGACAGGCCGCAGACCACGGCATTCTTGGTGCGCTTGGCAATCTCGTTGACGGCTTCGAAGTCGCCGTCGGAAGCGATCGGGAAGCCGGCCTCGATGACGTCGACACCCATAGTGTCGAGCATCGCGGCGATCTCCAGCTTTTCCTCGAAGGTCATGGTGGCGCCGGGGCACTGCTCGCCGTCGCGCAAGGTGGTGTCGAAAATGATGACGCGGTCCTTGTCGGACTTGTCCTGAACGGACGGGGTGGTCGAAGTCATGAGATATTCCTTAGGTCGGGGCGCATCTGTCTGGGCGCCAGAGGGAGCCGATGGTTCTGAATGTCATGATCCCCTGAGTACCCAGGCCAAACGGCCCAGACGGCGCTCAGGGGCAGATAAGCAGAAGCAGCCCGCCAAGAAGGAGGTTCGAGCGCAGCGCAGCCGGAATCGCGTCGGGACCAGCGGCAACAGCCACTCCCCCGGAAACTCCAACCATGTCGCTGCGAATCAGCATTGCCACACCTTCAGGCCCACATCCTCGGCCGAAACCAGTCTCAAGGAAAACCCTTGATGGTTCGTTGCCGACGAGGGCCTGAGGTCGTTCTAGACGACAAATGCGGGGCCCTGCAACGGCTAAGAGGGTCAGGAAGACTGACCTAAATCCTCCTGGGAGGCGCTCGGGCGCGTGGCCGACTGGCCTAGCCAGAACATCCCCAACTGGACGTTTTCGCAGCCACCCTTTTGCCCTAAGACCGAACGGCAATTGCGAGGACAGGACGATGACTTTCGCCAGGGGATTATCCGCTTTCCCGATCACGCCGATGAATACGAATGGCAGGGTCGATACGCCCGCGCTACGGCGGCTGGTGGCGCCGCTGGCGGCGGCCAAGGTCGATTCCATTGGCCTCCTGGGCAGCACCGGTTCTTACCCGTTCCTCTCCCGCGACGAGCGTCGGCGTGCCACTGAAGCCGCCGTTGCGGAGGTGAACGGCCGCGTCCCCGTGCTGGTCGGCATCGGCGCGCTCCGCACCGACGAGACGATCGAACTCGCCCGCGATGCCAAGGCGGCCGGCGCCGCCGCAGGCCTGCTCGCCCCGGTGTCCTATACGCCGCTCACCGAGGATGAGGTGTTCGAGCACTTCCGGACGGTTGCCGAGACAAGCAAACTGCCGATCGTGATCTACGACAACTTCGCCACCACGCATTTCAAGTTCACGCCCGACCTCGTCGGCCGCATCGCGCGTATTCCCGGCGTCGTCGCGGTGAAGGGCACCTCCCCCGAAGCCAGCTTCGCGGCAGATCACCTGAAGCAGATGCGTGCCGCCGTGCCATCAGGCTTTTCGGTCGGCTACGCCGGTGACTGGAATTCGATGGAGACACTGCTGGCCGGCGGCGACGCCTGGTATTGCGTGGCGGCGGGCCTGTTTCCAAAGAGTTGTCTGGCCATCACCCGCGCAGCGCAGGCCGGCAATGCCGACGAAGCGCGCCGCCTCAACGGCGCGATGCAGCCGCTGTGGGATCTGTTCAAGCAGTTTTCCAGCCTGCGCGTAATGTATGCGGCTGCGGAGCAGATGGGGCTGACGGATGCGAAGCCACCACGCCCGGTGCTGCCGCTGACGGATGCGGCGCAAGAGAAGGTGGCAAAGGTGCTGAAGGAATTGAAGCTGAGTTAAACTAGCCCGCCGTAGCTGTCCTCCCCGCGAAGGCGGGGACCCATAGCCACGGTCGAACCAATCAAAACGGCAAAGTCGCGACGACAACGTACGAACGGCCTCTTCGGCGTGCATGGATCCCGCCTTCGCGGGGATGACAGCCAGAAAATATCACGTTTTCTTCGCCGCTTTCTTCTTGGCCACCTTCTTTTTAGCGACCTTCTTCACCACAGGCTTGCCTTCCCGCGGCGGCCCTTCTTTCTCCAGCGCCTCGCGGATCAGCGTAAAGTCCTTCTTCGCCTCGCCGTCCACGGTCGGAAAGTGCAGGTCCAGTTTCTCCAGCGCGTTGACGATGGCCGAGCCGATCACCACGCGCGAGAACCATTTGCGATCCGCCGGCACCACATGCCATGGCGCTTCCTCGCAGGACGTATGCTTGATCAGGTCCTCATAGGCCTCCTGATACTTGTCCCACAGCGCGCGCTCGGCGATATCGGCCGATGAGAACTTCCAGTTCTTGGCCGGCTGCTCGAGACGATCGAGGAAGCGCTCGCGCTGCTCTTCCTTGGAGACGTTGAGAAAGAATTTCAGCACCACGGTGCCGTTGCGCGCGAGGTATTTCTCGAAAGCGGTGATGTCCTCGAAGCGCTCGCGCCAGATATCCTTCGTCACCAGCTCCGCCGGGATCTTCTGCTTGGCGAGAATCTCCGGATGCACACGCACCACAAGACATTCCTCGTAATAGGAGCGATTGAAGATGCCGATACGACCGCGCTGCGGCAGCGCGATGGTGTGGCGCCACATGAAATCGTGATCGAGTTCGTTCGACGACGGCGTCTTGAACGAATGCACCTCGCAGCCCTGCGGATTGATGCCGTCGAACACGCTCTCGATGGCGCTGTCCTTGCCGGCGGCGTCCATGCCCTGGAAGATCAGCAGCAGCGACCAGCGATCCTGCGCATAGAGCTTTTCCTGCAGCTCCTGCAGCCGGCGGCGGTTGGCCTCGATGATCTTCTTGCCGGTTTCCTTGTGCAGTCCGCCGCTGCCATTGGTGTCATGCGCCTTGAGGTGGAAAGCTTTCGAACCGTCGACCCGATACGGCTCGATATAGGACTTCAACGCGGACACAACTGGCTTGGCAGACATGAGATCGGCAACTCCGGGACAGGGGATTGCAAGCGTAGCGCGCCGATCCCGGCAATACCAGCAGATCACACCGCTGGCGTCAGTTGCGCTGTCATAAACGCTGTCACAAACAGTGGCATCGTCGGGGTGAAGTCGGCTTCGCTGCGCACCAGATGAATTCCGCTGAGCTCAGGCGATGCCTGACCGGCAAGATTGGCCTCGATGATGCTGCGCAGCGCCTCACCCGGCTGATCCGCATCGAGAAGACGCATCATCGCCACCGAGAAGTCCGTCACGACGCAGGACCAGCCAGCGTCGGCGCGGTAATCGGCTTCTGTCAGGCCGAGCTCTTCCTCGACTTCACGCGTCACACTGCCCGCGATATCGACCACATCGCCGCGCAGGTCGTCCAGATCAGGCGTGCCCGCCGCAAAATAGATGCGTCCGGCATTGGATGTATGTTGCCCCATCTCGCCGAGCACGAAGGCGCCGTCGCTGGCGCGCAGCGCGCCCATGCCAAAGCCGTTGAACACATCCGGATCGGGACAACGCCAATCCCGCCACGCCAAGAAGCTCGCAAAATCGGTCTCGAAATAGTCCGCGCGAAACCGCTCGCCGGTGAACTGCGCATTGCGCGCCAGCAACACGCGCCCATTGAATAGTTGCGGCTTCTCGGTGCGCTTGCCTGCGAAGTGAGCGTCGATCTCGTCCCGCCGCTCACGCGCGAACGGCCACTGCCAATCACTGCGTGTGAGGTCGAGTTGCGTGACGCGGTGAATGACCGGCGTCATCATGCGCAGAACCTACTTCGCATTCGTCCCCATCGTTTTGGCGAACTGCTCGACATATTTATTGGTGTAGGTCTTGCTGACATCGATATTGGCCTTGGCCACCTCAGGCGAGCCTTCGCTGAACACGGCGAGCACGGCAGCTGCGCCCTTCGGATCCATCAGCCCCGTCTCCGAATACATCGGGAGCGTGTTCTTCAGCGCCGCGAGATAGAGCTCCTTGTCCTTGCCGACAATGCCTTCGGGCATCTTCGCCATGATCTCTTCCGGCGTATGGCTGTGAATCCATTTCAGCGTATTCATGATCGCGTTGGTCAGCCCCTGCACTTCTTTCTCATGAGCCTTGACCCAGGCCGTCGTCGAATAGAGCGCGCCGCCGGGATATTCGCCGGAGAACACCGCAAGCGTGTCCTTCTGCGTGCGGGTATCGCTGAGAATCGTGAGGTCTTTGTGGCTGCCCTGCAGCACGGTGACGGCAGGATCGAGCATCACCGCGGCTTCGATCTGGCCCTGCTCCATCGCCGCCACCGCGGTCGCGCCAAGGCCGACGCCGATCACCGCCGTGCCGGCCGGATCGAGGCCGTTTTTCTTGAGCTGATACTTCAGGAAGAAGTCTGTCGACGAGCCCGGCGCACTGACGCCGACTTTCTTGCCGGCGAGATCCTTGATCGACGTGATCTTGCCGGTGTGCTTCGGCGACACCACCAGCACGAGACCGGGATAGCGGTCGTAGACGACGAAGGATTGCAGCTCCTGCTTCTTGGCGGCGAGATTGACGCAATGATCGAAATAGCCGGACACCACATCGGCGCTGCCGCCGAGCACGGCTTTCAACGCATCGGAGCCGCCCTTGAGATCGACCAGTTCGACGGCGAGACCCGCTTTCTCGTATTCGCCAAGCTGCTTGGCCAGCACGGTCGGCAGATAGCACAGGCACGCCCCGCCGCCGATGGCGATGGTCACCTTGGTTTGCGCTGCAGCGGGATGAACGAGAAACAGCGACAGAAGACCCGCAAGGAAAAGACGTGTGGGGAATAAACGGTTCAAGCCGGTTTTTATGTTTGTTGTCATTATTTCCTCCGCTGCTATCAGGCGCGGAGGATAGAGGAGCCTCTGCCGGTTGGAAAGCCGGCACTGGTCAACCCACGTCCCGCGACATAGCATCCGCGCGGCAAATCATTGTCATCCAGGGGGAACGTTCATGAAGCGCATCACCGCAACACTCTCCATCACGGCCGCCTTCGCCGCCGGTTGTCTCATCACGCATCTCGTGCCCGAGGGCATCACGCCGGCACAGGCTGCGGAAAACATCACCGCCCAGGTCATCCACGTCCCCGAACTCGTCGGCGATGCACTCGGCCCGGCCTCGCCCACCGGCTTCCGCTCCAAGATGTTCATGCAGGCCGACGGCGCGACCATCTCGGTGCAGGACGGCAATGTGGTGAAGCACATGCATCCCAACACCAACGAGATCCAGTATATCCTGGAAGGTACCGGGACCGTGTGGCTGGGCGACAAGGAAGTTCAGGTCAAGGCCGGCGACCTCATCATCATCCCGAAGGGCACGCCCCATGGCGGCACCAAGCCGGACGGCAAGCCGTTCCGCGCCATCGCCATCAAGACCCCGCCGCAGGCGCCGGACGACACCAAGCCGCTGCCATAAGCCACGGGCTCTGCTTAACCTCGCCCCGCTTGCGGGGCGGGGGAATCGTCTCAGCTCCGCCCTTCGCTCGCCACCGGCTTCCACACCAGCAAGCGCTTCTCGACCATCGTCACGAGAATATCGATGGCGATCACAAAGGCCGATAGCACAAACATGCCCGCGAACACGCCGGCCACATCGAATGTGCCCTCCGCCTGCTGGATGACATAGCCAAGCCCCGCCGCGGAGCCGAGATATTCGCCGACCACGGCGCCGACGACGGCAAAACCCACCGCGGTGTGCAGCGACGAAAACATCCACGACAGTGCCGACGGCCAGAACACATGGCGCATCAACTGCCGCTCGCTCATGCCCAGCATGCGGCCATTGGCGAGCACCGTGGGCGAGACTTCCTTGACGCCCTGATAGACGTTGAAGAACACGATGAAGAACACCAGCGTGACGCCGAGCGCGACTTTCGACCAGATGCCGAGCCCGAGCCACAGTGCGAAGATCGGCGCCAGCACCACGCGCGGAAGCGCATTGGCCATCTTCACATAGGGATCGAAGATGGCGGCGAGCCGCGGCTGGCGCGCGAACCAGAAGCCGATCAGCACGCCCAGCGTCGAGCCAATGACGAAGGCTAGCACGGATTCCAGCAGTGTGATGCCGAGATGCTTCCAGATGATCCCGCTAGCGAACCAGCTAACAATCTGGCTGCCGACATCCCAGGGGTTGGAGAAGAAGAACGGCGGCAGCAGGATGCGGCCGAACACCGGCACGGTGGTGAGCAGGTGCCACAGCCCGATGACGACCACGGCGACGAGCACCTGACACAGCAGCAGCACGGGACGCGTCATGACGCGGCTCCCATACCAGCGGACTGCGCATAGCCCTTCATCACCTCGTCCTTCAGCACGCTCCAGATCTCGCGATGAAGCGCGTGAAATTCCTTGTCGAGCCGCACTTCGAAAATATCGCGCGGCCGCGGCAGCGGCACCTTCCAGTCGCCGATGATGCGCGAGCCCGGCCCCGCCGACATGATGACGACGCGGTCGGCCAGCGCGATTGCCTCTTCGAGATCGTGCGTGACAAACAGCACCGCCTTGCGGTCCCTGCTCCACAGATCCAGCAATAGGTTGCCCATCACCTGCCGGGTCTGTGCGTCAAGCGGCCCGAACGGCTCGTCCATCAGCAGGATTTTCGGATTGCGGATCAGCACCTGCGCAAGACCGATGCGCTTGCGCTGGCCGCCCGACAGCATATGCGGATAGCGCCCGGCGAAGGCGCCGAGACCCACCGAGGTCAACCAGTCCTGCGCCCGCGACAACGCCTCGTCGCGCACGACACCTGCGATCTCCAGTCCGATGGCGACATTGTCGAGGGCGGTCTTCCAGGGAAACAGCGCATCGGCCTGAAACAGGTAGCCGGCATGTGCGTTCAGTCCGCCCAGCGGCTGACCGAAAATCCGGACAGCACCTGAGGCTGGCGCCAGCAGCCCGGCAGCGACATTGAGCAATGTGGATTTGCCACAGCCGGTCGGCCCGACGATGGCAACAAATTCGCCATCCGCGACCCGGAGTATCGCCTTCTCCACCGCCGTATAGATGCGATTGTCGGCAATACCGAACGCCACCGTCGCGTCATCAAGCGCCACCGCCATCGATGCCGCGGTCCCACCTGCCTGCACGCGCGTCCCCCAAAGTGTTTTTGTTCCGGCACTGGCTTAGCGCTGCGAGACGGACAATTCAACGGTGGGGCCGGGTTGGTGGGCCAGATGCTGCATGATAGCTTTGCAGCGATGATTTCAGAACTCGGTACATCGACGGCGCCCCATCTTCACCCTCCCCTGGAGGGGGAGGGTCGGGCGACGCGAACGATGCGCAGCAGCGGTCGCGTTGTCCGGGGTGGGGTGACATGTTCATCCATGGAGCTTCCCATTCACCCCACCCCGCCACGTGCTTCGCACGTGGCGACCCTCCCCCTCCAGGGGAGGGTAAGCGACGACGCACCGCGTAAGATATCCGGCGCATGAGTCCCCTCATCCGCTTCTCCCATATCAGCAAGAGCTTCGACGGCGGGGCCATCAAAGCCGTCGATGACGTTTCGCTCGATGTTGCCGAAGGCGAGTTCCTCGCGGTGGTCGGCGGCTCCGGCTCCGGCAAGACCACACTGATGCGACTGGCCAACCGGTTGATCGCGCCGGACGCGGGACTCATCACCATCGCTGGCGAGGACGTCGCGCAGGTCGATCCCATCGAACTGCGCCGGCGCATCGGCTATGTGTTCCAAAGCGGCGGGTTGTTTCCGCATATGAGCATAGCCGACAATATCGGCATCACGCCCAGACTGCTGGGCACGCCCGCCAGAGACATCGCGGATCGCGTCGATGAATTGCTCGATCTCGTGCGCCTCGACCGCAAGCAGCATCGCGACCGTTTCCCGCACGAACTCTCCGGCGGCCAGCGCCAGCGCGTCGGCGTCGCGCGTGCCCTCGCCGCGAAGCCGCGCATCGTGCTGATGGATGAACCGTTCGGCGCGCTCGATCCGCTGACCCGCGATGCGCTTGGCGATGACTACCGCGCGCTGCATCACAAGCTCGGCCTCACCACCATCATGATCACCCATGACATGACGGAGGCGATCCTGCTCGCGGACCGGATCGCGGTGATGCGCTCCGGCAAACTGCTCGCGGAGGGCACGCCCACTCAGTTATCCGAAAGCAACGATCCCTATGTCGGCGAGTTGCTGGGCACACCGCGCCGGCAAGCAGAACGACTTCAGATACTGCTGCCGAAGGATAGTGCGGCGCCCCAAGGCGGCGCGACATGAGCCTGTTCACCGATCCGCGCTGGAGCGACGCGCTTGGGCATCTGCCGGATTATCTCGGCAGCCACGTGCGCGTCAGCCTTGCCGCACTGGCGCTCGGCCTCGTCATCAGCCTGCCGCTCGCGATCGTCGCGCGACATCGGCCGGTGCTGCGCGGCGCCCTGCTCGGCATCGCCAGCATCGTGCAGACAGTGCCGGGCCTGGCACTGCTGGCTTTGTTCTATCCCCTATTGCTAGCGCTTGCGGCGCTGTCGCTGCAATATCTCGGCGTCGGCTTCTCGGCCTTCGGCTTTCTGCCCGCGGTGCTGGCGCTGGCGCTGTATTCGATGCTGCCGGTGCTGCGCAACACCATCACCGGATTGAACGGCGTCGATCCCGCATTGACCGAGGCAGCGCAAGGCGTCGGCATGACGCCGCGGCAATCGCTGACCATGGTCGAACTGCCGCTCGCTCTCCCCGTCATGATGGCCGGCATCCGCACCTCGGCGGTGTGGGTAATCGGCACTGCGACGCTGTCGACGCCGATCGGCCAGACCTCGCTCGGCAACTACATCTTTGCAGGCTTGCAGACACAGAACTGGGTGCTGGTGATCTTCGGCTGCGTCGCCGCCGCGGTGCTTGCGCTGGCCGTCGATCAGTTGCTGGCGTTGATCGAGACCGGCATCCGTCTGCGCAGCCGCATCCGCACCGCCATCGGCGTGCTCGGTATCGCGGCGCTGGTGATCGTCACACTCGCGCCGTCATTCGCCCGCTCCGGCACACGCATCGTGGTCGGCGCCAAGACCTTCACCGAACAATATGTGCTGGCCGCGCTGATGTCGCAGCGGCTGCAAGCGGCCGGCCTGCCCGCCACGACGCGGCAGGGTCTCGGCTCCAGCGTGATCTACGATGCGCTGGCCTCCGGCGATATCGATGTCTACATCGACTATTCGGGCACGCTGTGGGCCAACCAGTTTCACCGCACCGAGATCCTGCCGCGCGAGCAACTGCTGACCGAGCTGAAGACGACGCTTGCCAAGCAGGGCATCACGCTGTTCGGCGAACTCGGTTTCGCCAATGCTTATGCGCTGGTAATGCCGCGTGTGAAGGCGCGAGCGCTCGGGATCAAGACCGCGGCCGATCTCGCGGCGCTGAGCGCCACCATGACCATCGCCGGCGATTACGAATTCTTCTCGCGGCCGGAATGGGCGGGGCTGAAGGCAGCCTATGGCCTGTCATTCAAGGCCCAGCGCACCATGCAGCCGGACTTCATGTATGCCGCCGTCGCCTCCGGCGAGGTCGATGTCATCGCCGGCTACACCAGTGACGGGCTGATCGCGAAATACGATCTCGTGGTGCTCGCCGATCCCAAACACGCCATCCCTCCCTATGACGCGATCATGCTGCTGGCGCCGAAACGCGCGGACGATGAGAAGCTGCGCAGCGCGTTGCAGCCGTTGCTTGGCAGGATCGATCTACCGCTGATGCGCGAGGCAAACCTGCGCGCGGCAGGCAATGATGCGACGAGTTCGCCGGAGAGCGTGGCGCGGTGGATGTGGGAGAAGATGGGGACGAAGTAGAGTGTTCTTCTTCCCCTCTCCCCTTGCGGGAGAGGGTGCCTGAGCGAAGCGAAGGCGGGAGAGGGGTAGCCGCAAGGTGCGCCGCGCGTGGCGCCCCCCTCCCGTCTCGACCGCCCGCGCGAAGCAAAGCTTCGCTAGAGCGGTCGATCCACCCTCTCCCACCTTGCGAAGCTTCGCTTCGCGGGGGAGAGGGGAAGAAAGAGAGACTACAAATTCTTGATCATCCCCGCATCGATCAGCAGGCGATTGAATCGTCGCGCTTCCGCGCCGTCCTTGCAGGCGTAAAACAGTCCCTTGCAGCGAAGCATGATCTTCTTTTGCTCCTCGAAGGACGAGTCCAGCGGAATCCCCGCGGCCTCCTGAATGACCAGCGGCAGATACGGCCCGTCGATCGTGTCCATCACCGTCGCGCTCTTCACCGGTTCGAAATTGATCGCGTCGATGGCGTAGTAGGTCGCGTAGTAGCGCGGGTCGTAACTCTGCAGCTTCTTGCCGAGGCCCGCTTCATCCATGTTGGGATCGAGAATGCCCGGCGCGAATTCCGGCTGATGATCGCCATAGCGTACGATCAGGAACGGTTGCGCTGGAAACTGCTTCTTCAGCTTCGCGACGAACGCGCTATAGTGATCGACGCTCATCGCTTGCCGGCGCAGATATTCATCAACCACCGGCACATTGCCGGGCGCACGCCAGCCCGGCGTCATGTCGGGGCGAAATTTGGTCTCCCACGGAAAGTGATTAGCGGCGAGATAGACGAACATGAACAGCGGATTGGTCGGCGGCTGCTCGGCCATCAGGCGCGCCGCTGAATCGTAGAAAAAGCTGTCGGGCTCGACGCCCTTGGCGCCAAGATCCTTGGCATCATAGAAGCGCTCGACGCCAGTAGTGGTCTGGAAGCTGCGCGCGCTCATGAAGGCGCCAAAGGCCGGATAGAGCGAGATGGTGCTATAGCCGCAGCGGCGCAGCGCCAGTGGTAATCCGCGCTCGACGCGGCCCGAAGCGATCCGCGTGACGAAATAGGAGAACGGCCCGAACGAGCGCGACGACAGCCCGGCCAGCACGTTGTATTCGGTGAACCAGCTCGGCCCGCCATTGCTCTCGGCGAGAAATTTGCGCGCCTTGCCATCCCATGAATTGAAGTGGCTGCCATAGCCTTTCGGCGTCTTCACGCCGGCGGCCTGACGGATGTCGAAGGACGACTCGTCATGCACCATGATGATATGCGGACGACGCCCCGCCGGATGGCAGGAATCCTCCAGCGGCAACTTCAGCCGCTCGGTGATGACCGCGTCGGACTCCATGAAACCGTAGCTGCTGAAGTCCGACACGGCGGTGACGCCGGAGCGCGCGAATTTCGACAGATAGCCATCATCGTAATAGCCGCGCCAGGCTTCATCGGGCCAAGCCAACGCATATCCCGTCAAAGCGGCGAGGCAAGCCGTCAGCGCGGCCAGCGCCGGCAGCCGTCGAATGCGGAACGGATCGAGCCACCACAGCGCATACATCAGCGGCACCACCACCACGGCGGCGCCAATGGCGGACCAGCGCAGGTTCGGAAAGATCGTGAACAGGAAGGCCGCGGTATCGCGATCGATCACCATCAGGTCGACGAAGTTCGCGGTCATCTGCACCACGTCGTGCTTCAACCGCGACAGCAGCACCAAGATGACGACCAGGGTCAGCGACAGCGCTCCCGACAGCGCGGGGCGGCGCAAGAGCGCAATCCAGAAGAAGTTGAGGATGGCCCAGGCCAGCACGAAGCCGATCCGGCCCACCAGATCGGTCTCGGTCTGGACCATTACCAGCAGCGCGCCAAAATGCGGCGCAGCCACGGCCAACAGCCGCCACATGCTGGTCGGCGCGGCGACAGCAGTTGGCGAGACGCTGGGTACTGGATTGAGCGGAGGCGCCATAGCGGCACGCAACACCACCGGCGAGGCCTCAGGCCTGGGCTGGCGACGGCCAGAGGGCGCATGTCGCAGCCGGAAACTGCGATATGTCATTAATTTGTAATGTAATCGTCATGAACGGGCAATGACCTTGGCCTGAACGGGATGGACAGACACCCTGCCCTCACTGCTGCAACCGGCCGGGTCAGAGATCTTTGATCAGCCCCGCATCAATCAGCCACCGATTGAATCGGCTGGCTTCATCGCCGCCCTTGCAGCCGTAGAACACGCCCTTGCAGCGAAGCATGATCTTCTTCTGCTCGACAAAGGACGGATCGAGCGGGACGCGTGCGGCCTCCTGCACCATCACAGGCAGATAGGCAGCATCCAGTGTCGACAGTGCCGATGTCAGTTCGGGGCGGTAGTTCAGCGCGTCGATGGCGTAATAGGTCGTGTAGTATCTGACATCATGCGTCATGATCCGGTCGGCGCGCTTCGGCTGCGGCAGATCGGGTTCGAGCAGTTTCTGCGCGATCGCGGGCTGATGGTCGCCGAACCGCACCAGCAGGAACGGCTCGGTCGGATGGTCCTTCTGGAGCTGCGCGACGAAGGCCTTGTAGTCCGCAGCCGTCATGGCCTGGCGGCGGATATACTCATCCACCTCCGCCGTATTGCCCGGCGCCTGCCAGCCGGCGGGCGTCAGGTCGTCGCGATAGGTCGTGGTCCACGGGAAATGATTGGCAGTGAGATAGACCAACACGAAGACCGGCTGGTCGGTCTTGCTCTCGCGCGCGATGAGATCCCTGGCCTGGTCGAAATAGAACCTGTCGGGCTGCATGTCCTCGCTGACGCCCATCGCCGCCATGTCGATGAAGCCGTCGATGCCCGCGCCCTCTTGGAAACTGCGGGCGCTGAGGAAATTGCCGTAGGTCGGATACAGCGAGAAGGTCTTGTAGCCGCAGCGCTGCAGCGCCTGCGGCAGGCCGCGCGAGATCTTCCCGGCGGCAATGCGGGTGACATAGAACTTCAGCGCACCGAAGGAGCGCGCCGACAGCCCGGTGAAGATATTGAACTCGGTGTACCAGGTCGGACCGCCGCTGGATTCGGTGATCAGCGCGCGCTGCTGGCCATCCGCCGACTTGAAGTTATCGTGATAGCCGGCCGGCACCTTGATGCCCGGCGCCGCCGAGATGTCGAATGACGACTCGTCCAGCACCATCACGATGTTCGGCCGCTTCACGCCCGGCTCGCAGGTGGTCATCGGCGAGGCCTGCGCCGAACTCACGAGGCTCTTGGAGTCCGCCTCGATCCAGCCGGTTGCCGTCAGATGCGACACCGAAACCACGCCCGAGCGCGCCAGATTGGAAATGTGATTGACGCCCTGGAACGGCTCCCATGGCTTTTCAGGATTGGCTGCCGACAGGCCGACGATCCCCGCCAGGCAGACACCCGCACCGGCCAGCGCACTGCGGCGGCGCAGGCGGAACGGATCGGCGCGCCAGATCAGCCACAGGATCGGGAGCGCGACGGCAGCGGCGATAAGGAGCCAGGTCCGCAGCTGCGGGAAGATCGAATGCAGGAACGAGATCGTGTCGCGATCGATGATCAGGAAATCCAGGAAGGTCAGCGTGAGCTGCGTGATGCCGAACTTGAACTGCGACAGCACGATCAGCGTCGTGACCAGCAGCAGCGACAGCACCGCGCTGATCCCCGGCCGCTTGAACAGCGCGAGGAACAGGAAATTCAGCAAACCCCAGGTGAACAGCGCCAGCGTGATGGCGAACGGGCCATATTCGACCGAGGCGAGAACATAGATCCCGAGCGTATGGATCGCAGCGATCAGCGCCGTGCGCAGCGGCCACTGCCGAACATACTGCCAAGCGGCCGCCAATCGCTCCTTGAAGCGGCGGCCGGCTTGCGCCGGAGAGACTGAGATCGGCGACGGCAGCATGACTTGCCTGCGAACACCCGGCAAGACAACTGCCCTGTCTGGCAACGGCCAGCCGGCTCACGCCGCGCCCGGACCCTGCGGAATGTCACAAAATCGTAATACAGACGTCATGAACGGACAATGAACCTTTCGACGCAGGTGGTGCCGGTCCGGGGCGGACGTGCTCCGGAAAGATGAAAGATAAACGCGTCATGGCCGGGCTTGTCCCGGCCATCCACGTCTTCTTTCTTGGCCAAGGCGTAGATGCCCGGCACAAGGCCGGGCACGACGGAGTTTTGGATGTCAGCGCTCAGCCGTCGCGGCAAACTCGCCCTTGATGACCTCGTCTACCGCACCGCGGTCGGCGTCTCGCCCTTGATGATCTCGCCGAAGCGCTGCCAGCGCTCGCCCTTGAAGCTCATCATCTGGAACTGGTCGATGGGCGAGAAGTCGGTCGGGCTGGTGTTGACGGTCACCCCTGGCAGCAACCCGTCGAGCTGCACGTTCTTGAGGTTGGCCGCCTGCTTCATCAGGTTCTCATGGGTGAGATCGTCGCCGCACTGCTTCAGCGCCTCGACCATGGTCTGGGCGATGCTGTAGCCGGACAGCACGGTGCTCTCCATCGCCTTGCCTTCCGGAATGTACTTCTCGACATAGGCGTAGAACTTCTGCATGCCCGGATCGTCCTTCCACTGCGGATCGGTCGGATCCTTGGCGAAGGTCGCGGACAAAACGTCCTGCGCATTCTCGAAGCCTGCCGGACGGATCACGCTGCCCACCGACGAACTCGCATTCGGCACGATGTGCAGCGGCTTCCAGCCGAGCTCGGCGACTTTCTTGATCGACTGTGCGGCGAATTTTCCGACAGCAAAGGAGAACAGCGTATCGACGCCGGCGGCCTTCAGCTTGACGATCTGCGAGTCGATGGTCGGCTCGGAAACCTCGTAGCTCGCTTCAGCCACGATCCTTGACGCCGCCTTGTCGCCGAAACCTTCCTTCAGTCCCTTCAGATAGTCCTTGCCGAAATCGTCATTCTGATAGAGCACGCCGATCTTGGCATCCGGCTTCTCCTTCAGAAGATACTTCGCATAGGCCGCAGCTTCGGCGTGGTAGCTCGGCAGCCAGCCCATGGTCCATGGAAACTGCTTCGGATCGTTCCAGCGGGTGGCACCGGTCGCGAGAAACAGTTGCGGCGTCTTCTTGGCATTGACGTATTTCTGGATCGCGGCATTCGCGGCGGTGCCGACATTGCCGACGATCGCCATCACCTCGTCGCTCTCGACCAGCTTGCGGGTCTGCTCCACGGTCTTCGGCGGCGAATAGGCGTCGTCATAGGAGATGAAGACGATCTTGCGGCCGTTGATGCCGCCCTCATCGTTAATCTTCTTGAAATAGGCGCCGTAGGCCTTGCCGAGAATGCCGTAGGCTGAGGCCGGGCCGCTATAGGGCACCGTGTTGCCGATCTTGATTTCGGTGTCGCTGGCACCGGGGCCGTATGTCTTCTGCGCCAGTGCCGGGCTCGCGGCCAGTGCAATCGCAGCTGCGAACGCAGCCATGATGCTGGCGGCCGCTGGCGCGGCCCTGGAAGTCATCGTGATACGCATTTTCTGTCCTTCTTTTTGCGTTTCCATAAGTGACGGCCGTTGCCGTATTCGATCCGAGCCTTCCCGTTTGTCGGGATTGTTGAACGGCTCGTCAGGTGTTGGTGTTTGCGATCTCCTGCTCCTGCGGGTCGATCGGGGCGTGATCAGCCAGCGCCTCAATGTCGGCGGCAGCGATCTGCACATGGCGATGAACGAGCGCGGTGACAGCGATTTCGTCGCGCGCTTCGATGGCCGCGACGAAAGCGCGGTGATCGTCGAGCGAGCGCTGGCGCAACGCCGCGGATTCGAAGTAACGGCGACGCCCGCGCGTGCTCATCAGCATCAGGGGCGTAATCGTGCGCACGAGAATGCGGTTCTGGCTGGCGCCCGCCACGGCAAGATGAAACTCGACGTCCTCGTCGGCCATGTTGCAGCCGTTGGTGGCCAGCACCGCATAGGTATCCAGCAGTCCGTGCAGCTTTGCGAGATCGGCATCGGTCCGGCGCTGGCAGGCCAGCCGGAACGCCTGCTCCTCGCAGATGATCCGCGCTTCGACCGCATCGCGCGTCACCTGCGTATCGAAGGTCACGCCCAAATCCGCCTGCAGCACCAGCGCATCGAGCCCGCTGTCTTCCAGCGCGTTGCGCAGATAGATCCCTGATTTGGGCTTCCGCTCGGTGATGCGCATGGCATCGAGCACCGCCAGCGCCTCGCGGACCGAGCCGCGCGTCACCCCGAACCGCTCCGACAGATCCCGCTCCGACGGCAGCCGGTCGCCCTTCGCGAGCCGGTGATACCGGACGAATTCGAGCGTTTTCCGAACGGCGTCGGAGGTTTCGGTGCTGACCGTAGCGAGCATAGCTGACCCTACCAATCTGGTAGTACCAGTTAGCCAATTTTAGCGGCCCTGTCGAGACTACAAATGGCCCCGCTATTTGGGCCGCAGCCCCAACTGCTTCGCCATGATCACGTCCAGCCAGCGTCGCGGCAGCCAACCAGCGATCCACGTCTGCACCGGCTGCGGCGACGCCACCACGCGCAGCTTCGGCCGGGATGCGGTCAGTGCCCGGTAGACCAGCTCGCCGATCCGCTCCGGTGGCAGCCCGTTCTTCGCCAGCTTCATCAGCATCTCGCGCAGCTTCGTTAACGCCGGCAAAAACGGCGACGCATCGAAGCGCGCCATATCGATCGCCTCGGCCTTGTCCCAGATCGGCGTGCGCACGGCCCCCGGCGCGATCACCAGCACGTCGATACCGAACAGCATGAATTCGCGCCGCAGGCTCTCGGCCAGCCCCTCCAGTGCGAATTTTGACGCGCTATAGGGCGACAGCAGCGGATTGCCGAACTGGCCAGACACCGAACTCATCATCACGATGCGCCCGGGCGTGCCCGTCATCGCCGGATCGGCGCCAAGCAGCGGCGCGAAGGCCTTGGTGACGATCACCGGGCCCATCACATTGATCTCGATCTGCTGGCGAAACTCGTCGACCGACAGGTCGAGCAGTGCGCCCGGCACGGCCACGCCGGCATTGTTGACGAGGCCTGCAAGCGTCTCGCCATTCAGCGCGGCGCGAACCTGCGCAGCGGCGGCCAACACAGCGGCCTCATCCGAGACGTCAAACAGGAGCGGGATGAAATTCGCGCCGAACTCGGCTTGCAACCGCTCGGCATCGGCCTGCCTGCGCACGCTACCGAACACGCGAAAGCCGCGCGCGAGCAGAAGCTTCGCCGTGGCGTGGCCGATGCCCGTGGAGACGCCGGTGATGACGATGGATCGCATGAAAAGCACCTGAGATGTGATGGCACGTGAATTTGGCCGAGAACGAGACCGCATCGCCGCGGTCACAACGAGAATTGCGGATCGCCGCCTCATTGGTTTTTGACGATCGGCGCGCTCTTGTCGCGGCTGCAAGCGAAATGCGCGCGCGTCGTCCAGGCGAAGCCGAAAAGATTCGAACGGAATCGCTGTTCAGACAGGCCTTGCGATTCCATCAACGAACAGCGTGATGATCGCCTCTGCCATCTGATCCGCCTCGGCATCCGCGACACCCCAGCGTGGAAAATGCTCGTCGATCTTCATGCGGGCAAACCCATAGACCAAGGCACGGCCGGCAATCTTTATCACGCGCAGATCGGAGGAGCGCAGTTGTCCCTGCGCCAGGGCATCCATTAGCAATTGCTCGGTCATGGCGATCAGCTCATCATTGTCCTCGCGTAACGCTTCCGACTGGTCGTGGGAAAAATACTTGCCGCTCGAGATCACTTCGAAATGCGCCGGGTTTGTCATCGCCCAGCGCATATAGGCCATGCCAAAGGCGCGAAACCGCGCCAGCGGATCGTCGGCGGACGTGCCGGCGATGACCGCGGCGATCGAGACTCGAAAGCGGCGCTGTGCCTCTTCCGCCACCGCGCTCATAAGGTCATTGCGGCTGGGGAAGTGCCGGAACGGCGCTCCCGGCGATACGCCGGCGCGCCGCGCGGCCTCGCGCACGCTGACGGCATCCGCGCCACCTTCCTCGGCCAGTTCAAGCGCTGCCGCAATCAGCACACGGCGCAGATCGCCGTGATGATAGGTCTTCGGCGATGTTGCCGTTCGCCCCTTCGCGGCACGTGGCACGACCGATGGCCGGGCGGCTCGTTTTCGCGCAGGCAGCTTCGATGCCGATCTGGACGGCGGCTTTGCGGACTTGGACATGCGCCAGCATAGCATCACCGTATCGTGAATGTAATCACTGATTACACAATTGACTGGATCGCCTGCCCCGAATGTAACTAGTGATTACATATGGCAATACAGGGGAACGTCATGACACTGGATCGTCGCAACTGGTTCGAAGGCTGGCGGCTGCTCGCCATACTGACGCTTGTACTGATCGCGCTCAGCGTCTGGATCGCCGGCATGCGCGGCTTCGAGGTCGATGGCATCAGGATGGTGATCCGCTTCACCGCGCGCAGCTCGTTGCTGTTCTTCTGCCTCGCTTTCGCAGCATCCGCGCTCGCCCTGCTCTGGCCGACATCCGGTACGCGCTGGCTGCGGCGCAACCGCCGCTATCTTGGGCTCACTTTTGCGGCATCTCACGCCATCCACGCCGTCGCCATCGTCTGCTTCGCCGTGATGGCGCCCGCTGACTATGCAGCAGCAACGACGCCCGCCTCCTACATCTTCGGCGGCATTGGCTACGCCTTCATCATCGCGATGGCGGCAACGTCATTCGACCGCTCGGCGGCCGCCATCGGCCCGCGCGCATGGCGCATCCTGCATACGACCGGCATCTATTATCTCTGGTTCCAGTTCATGGTGAGCTTCGGCATGCGCATTCCGCAGATGCCGAACTATGTCTGGTTCCTGATGCCGTTGATTGTGGTGATGGCGCTCAGGATCGCTGCGGCGGTGCTGAAACGGCGCCAGGCGCGCATATCAGTGCCTGCAAACTAAAACGGGACCGCGTTGCCGCGGTCCCGTTGGTAGCTGCGATTTGAAAAGCGCTTAGTTCTTGGTCTTGTCGACCAGCGCCTTTTCCTTGATCCACGGCATCATGTCGCGGAGCTTGGCGCCCACGTCCTCGATCGGATGCGCATTGTTGCGCTGGCGGGTTGCCTTAAACGAGGCCTGGTTGACCTTGTTTTCCAGCATCCAGTCGCGGGCGAACTTGCCGGACTGAATGTCGGTGAGCACGCGCTTCATCTCGGCCTTGGTTTCCGAGGTGACGATGCGCGGGCCGGTGACGTATTCGCCGTATTCGGCCGTGTTGGAGATCGAGTAGTTCATGTTGGCGATGCCGCCTTCATAGATCAGGTCGACGATCAGCTTCAGTTCGTGCAGGCACTCGAAGTAAGCCATTTCCGGTGCGTAACCGGCTTCCACCAGCGTCTCGAAGCCGGCGCGGATCAGCTCGACGGTGCCGCCGCAAAGAACGGCCTGCTCGCCGAACAGATCGGTTTCGCACTCTTCCTTGAACGAGGTCTCGATGATGCCGGCGCGGCCGCCGCCCACTGCCGAAGCGTAGCTGAGGCCGAGGTCATGGGCATTGCCCGAGACGTCCTTGTGAACGGCGATCAGGCAGGGCACGCCGCCGCCGCGCTGATATTCCGAACGCACGGTGTGGCCGGGGCCCT
Source organism: Tardiphaga sp. P4_G1 (assembly GCF_056401215.1). Taxonomy (NCBI): domain Bacteria; kingdom Pseudomonadati; phylum Pseudomonadota; class Alphaproteobacteria; order Hyphomicrobiales; family Nitrobacteraceae; genus Tardiphaga; species Tardiphaga sp. P4_G1. Next base: position 298,194 of record NZ_JBFUJU010000004.1, on the reverse strand, counting down.
TCGGCGCGATCATCAACACGTCCAAGTCTTCACGCGGGTCGAGCAGGTTGAAGTGCACGTTGAGGCCGTGTGCGAAGACGAGCGCTGCGCCCTTCTTCATGTTGTCGTGCATGTGGTCGCGATAGATGTCGCCCTGCAATTCGTCGGGGGTGAGCATCATCATCAGGTCAGCCCACTTGGCAGCCTCGGCGACTTCCATCACCTTGAAGCCGGCGGCTTCCGCCTTCTTCGCGGTGGCCGAGCCCTTGCGCAGCGCGATCACGACGTCCTTGACGCCGCTGTCCTTGAGGTTCAGCGCATGGGCATGGCCCTGGCTGCCATAGCCGACGATGCAGACCTTCTTGCCCTTGATCAGGTTCAGGTCGGCGTCGCGATCGTAATAAACTCGCATGGGTATTTCCTCTCTTCAGCAACTATATTTCAAAGCTGCCCGTTCGAACGGGTCACCACCGCGTGGTGGATGACCATGAATTGCCGCCGGTTTCTAGGGCGACGGGTGCCGCGAGACAAGCCCGCGGCGGTGATTTTACGCTGCGCGTCAGGCTCATAGCTCGACCAGCACCGGATACAGGGACGCCAGCAGCAGCAGCCCCATGACGATATTGAACGCCCGGACCGCGCCAGGCGATTTTACCAGCGATTGCAGCGAGGTGCCGCACAGCACCCAAGTGACGCAGGAGACGAACCCGAGCAGCAGCGACAGGGCGACCTGCAGCAGGATGTTCCAGGGATAGTTCGCAATCGCCGCATAAGCGGTGATGGTGCCGATCACCATCACCCAGCCCTTGACGTTGACCCATTGAAACAGCGCTGCGCCGAAAAACGTCATCGGCCGGCGCCGTTCGTCGTCACCCGGGTTGGGCGGACCCGACATCCCGATCGCAAAGGCGAGATAAACGAGATACGCGGCGCCGGCATATTTCAGGACGGTGTGCAGCACCGGATAGGAGGTGAAGACCGCCCCCAATCCGAGGCCCGTGACGGCGACCATGAAGGCAAAGCCGACGGTGACGCCGAAGACATGCGGCAGCGTGCGACGAAAGCCGAAATTGAGCCCCGACGCGAGCAGCATGATGTTGTTCGGGCCGGGCGTGAAGAACATCACGATGGCGAACACGATAAAGGCGAACAAGAGTTGTTGCGACATGACCTCAAACCACCTCGACAAGCGTGGGTGGGCGCTTCGACAGCAGCATCACGGCAATGCCGCAGACAACGACGATCATGCCAGCGAGCCGCAGTGATCCAAACTGTTCGCCGAATGTGACGCTCGACGCAGCCGCCCCGATGAAGGGCACCAGCAGCGCGAACGGCACGACCTGCGCCGCGGAATAGTCACGCAGCAGTCGGCCCCAGATCCAGTAGCCCAGCGTGGTGCCGACCAGCGCGAGGAACAACACACAGGCGAAGGCCTTCAGCGAGACATGCGTCAGCGATCGCCAGGTCGTGCTTGCGCCATCGACACTGAACAGCACCACCAGCAACGGCAGCAGGGCAACGAGGCTGATCCAGGCGAACAGGTCGAGCATCGGCACACCCTGCGCGCGCCGCAGCAGCAGATTGGAGAATGCAAAGCTCACCGGCGCAGTCATCAGCACCATGAAGGGGAACACGCTGAAGTCATAGCCGACCGTGAAGCAGATCATCAGCAGCCCGCCCATGGCGATGGCGATACCCGCGACCTGCTGCCGGGTCGGCAATTCGCGCAGGAACAGCGCTGCAGCCCCCACCGTGAACAGCGCCTGGCTCTGCACGATCACCGAGGTCAACCCCGCCGGCACGCCATGCGCCATGCCATAGGTCTGCGCCAGAAATTGCGCCACCAGCAGCCAGCTTGTGGCGACGATCAGCAGCCATGACAGCTTCGGCTTCGGCAGGAACAGGCACGGCAGCGCCGTAATGCAGAAGCGCAGCGTGGTGAGCAGCGTCGACGACATCTCGTCGACCGCCATCCGGGTCAGCACGAAGCCGACGCCCCAGATCACGGCCACTGCGACGGCCAACGCGATGTCGAGAGGTTTCATGACTGCGATGCGTGGAGGCTACATCCCCTCCGGTCCGCGGCTGATGGCGGCAACGCCGGTGCGCGAGATCTCGACGAGGCCAAGCGGCCGCATCAGGTCGATGAACTGGTTGATCTTGCCGGTATTGCCGGTGATCTCGAACACGAAGCTCTCAATGGTCGCATCGATCACACGGGCGCGGAACGCTTCGGCGAGGCGCAGCGCCTCGACGCGATGCTCGCCGGTGCCGCGCAGCTTCACCATCGCGAGCTCACGCTCGATGGAGCGGCCGGTCAGCGTCATGTCGACGACGCGATGCACCGGGATCATGCGATCGAGCTGATGCTTGATCTGCGTGATCACCATCGGCGTGCCCGTGGTAACGATGGTGATGCGCGAGACGTGCTTGTGGCTCTCGGTCTCGGACACCGTGAGACTTTCGATGTTGTAGCCGCGGCCGGAGAAAAGACCGATGACGCGCGCGAGCACGCCGGGCTCATTGGCGACGAGCACCGTCAGCGTATGCGTCTCGTTGGGATCGTGACGCTCTTCCATGAAATAGGCGGAGGCAGGCTGTTCCATTGTCGTTTCCTGTCGAAGTCTCGTTTGGCTTTCGCCACGATGTTACATCCCTCATGGTGAGGAGCGCGGCTTCGCGCGTCTCGAACCATGAGCTTGGACACTCATCCTTCGAGACGCCGCACAAGAGTGCGGCTCCTCAGGATGAGGGCCTGTGTTATCTGCATCACACCAGCGCCTTGCCGCCGGCGAAGGCCGCAGCGGTGGCTTCATCATTCGCTTCCAGCGGCAGCAGCATTTCGTTATGCGCCTTGCCGGACGGGATCATCGGGAAGCAGTTCTCCAGCGCCGCGACGCGGCAGTCGAACAGCACCGGCTTCTTCACCTTGATCATTTCCTGCAGCGCGCCGTCGAGATCGCTGGGCTTGCTGCACTGGAATCCGACGCCGCCATAGGCTTCCGCCAGCTTGACGAAATCAGGCAGCGCTTCCGAGTACGAATGCGACAGCCGGTTGCCATGCAGCAGCTGCTGCCACTGGCGAACCATGCCCATATACTGGTTGTTCAGGATGAAGATCTTGATCGGCAATTCGTGCTGAACCGCCGCCGACATTTCCTGCATCGTCATCTGCACCGAGGCGTCGCCGCCGATATCGATGACCAGCGAATCCGGATGCGCGACCTGCACGCCGAGCGCCGCCGGCAGGCCGTAGCCCATGGTGCCCAAACCGCCGGACGTCATCCAGCGATGCGGCTCTTCGAAGCCGAAGAACTGCGCCGCCCACATCTGATGCTGGCCGACTTCGGTGGTGATGTAGGTGTCGTGGCCGCGCGTCGCCTCGAACAGACGCTGGATCGCATATTGCGGCAGGATCACATCGTCGTTCTTCTTGTAGGCCAGCGAATTGCGCGCGCGCCAGGTGGCGATGGTCTTCCACCAATCCTTGGTGTCCGGCTTCTTCGCCTCGGATTTGAACACCTGCAAGATGTCGCCGAGCACGTTTCCGCAATCGCCGATGATCGGGATATCGACGCGGATGTTCTTGTTGATCGACGACGGATCGATGTCGATATGGATCTTCTTCGAATTCGGCGAGAACGCATCGGTGCGGCCGGTGATGCGGTCGTCGAAGCGCGCGCCGACGCACAGCATGACGTCGCAGTCATGCATTGCCATGTTGGCTTCATAAGTGCCGTGCATGCCCAGCATGCCCAGCCAGTTCGGGCCGGATGCCGGATAGGCGCCGAGGCCCATCAGCGTCGAGGTGATCGGGAAACCGGTGACCTCGACCAGCTCGCGCAGCAGCTTGGATGCCGCGAGGCCGGAATTGATGACGCCGCCGCCGGAATAGATGATCGGCTTCTTGGCACCCGCCAGCATCGACACCGCCTTGCGGATCGCATTGGCATCACCCTTCACGCGCGGTGCGTAGGAGATGTGAACGTCCGACTTGCGCGGTGGATGATAGGTGCCGGTGGCGAACTGCACGTCCTTCGGAACGTCGACGACGACCGGGCCAGGACGGCCGGTGGTCGCAACATAGAAGGCTTCATGCAGCACCTTGGCGAGATCGTTGACGTCGCGGACCAGCCAGTTGTGCTTGGTGCAGGGCCGCGTGATGCCGACGGTGTCGCATTCCTGGAACGCGTCGTTACCAATGAGATGCGTCGGGACCTGTCCGGTGATGCAGACCAGCGGGATCGAATCCATCAGCGCGTCGGCCAGCGGCGTCACCATATTGGTGGCGCCCGGACCCGAAGTCACCAGCACGACGCCCGGCAGGCCGGTGGAGCGCGCATAGCCTTCCGCGGCATGGCCGGCGCCCTGCTCGTGGCGGACCAGAATGTGCTCGACCTCGGACTGCTGGTAGATCTCGTCATAGATCGGCAGCACCGCCCCGCCGGGATAGCCGAAGATGTGCTTGACGCCATGATCCGCAAGCGCGCGCACGATCATCGCTGCGCCGGTCATCTGATTGGGATCGTGAGGCTTGCTGTCGCTCATGGTTCGCTCCGGATGCGCTCTGCGGCGCGGCTTGGTCTGGATGGTCGCTGGGTTCGGAAAGCTTGAAGTTCAGACAATAAAAAAGGGCCCGTTCAGGACCCTGTGCACACCGCTCGGTTCGTGGGTAGCCGTCAGCTACCCCCGGCGGTGCGCCAGGGTACCACGATAATAAGGAGATTTGTAACTTTGTTGCGCACAGGATCGGTCCGACTTTTCATAACTTGCGCGGAACATAGCCAGCAAACGGGGGATGTCAAGGGAAGTTGCTGTGATCGCGCTGATTTTGGAGCCTAGCCGGGTCTTTGGCATTCGGCGAGCGGAAAAAACGGGCGGGCAGATATGCGTGCCGACGTACGGGTCACCCGCCCCCTCCATCGTCATGCCCGGCGAATGCCGGGTATCCACGCCTTTGGCCGCAAGCGAAGACGTGGATGGCCGGGACATCTAGCGAAGCTCGCTTCGCGCTGCCCGGCCATGACGGAGTGTTAGTTTGCAGGCCTAAGCCGCCTTCACCAGAGGCGTCGCACGTTCGATCCGCGCCAGTTCCTGCGGCGAGTTCATCGCCTCCCAAAGATCGCCGCGGCGCTGCACGTTCAGCCAGAAGTCCGGGCTGTTGCCGAAGACGCGCGCGAGAATGAGCGCGGTCGCCGCGGTCACGTTACGGCGATCGTTGCACAACTCGTTCACATGCTTGCGCTGGACACCCATCGCCTTTGCCAATGTCCCTTGTGTCAGGCCAAGCGGCTGCATGAATTCCTCGACCAGGATTTCACCGACAGTGGCCGGCTTGCGTTTGGTCATCAGCATGAGTCACCTCATCGATAGCTGTGATCGTCGAGATAAAGATCCGACGCTTCGCCGCGGCTGCTATCCCAGCGGAAGATCAGCCGCCATTGGTTGTTGACGCGGATCGAGTGCAAGCCGCCAAGTTTGCCGCGCAGCTTTTCGAAATGATTGCTCGGCGGTACGCGCAGATCCTGATCGGTGGTCGCATCGTCGATCATCTGAAGCTTGCGAAACAGCCGGCTTTCAAGGTCCGCCGGAATGTTGCGAGAATGGACATCGTCCACGAAGAAGGCCCGCAACCAATCATCGCGAAACCCGACGATCATTCAGAGCCTCCCAGATGAGCTATTGTACCACCCTATGGGTCAACTGCCAAGAGCTCTGGCCAAGCTCGTCCCCGCCTCCTCCACCGTCATCCACGCGAACTCCGGCAGTTGATGCCGAAACCACGTGAACTGCCGCTTGGCATAGTGCCGGGTATCGGCGCGGCCGATCTCCGCAGCTTCCTCGCGCGAGATTTCGCCGCGGATATGCCGGATCAGTGCGGGCACGCCATGGGCCTTCATCGCGGGCAACAGCGGATCGAGACCGCGCGCCGCGAGGGCAGCGACTTCGTCCAGCGCGCCCTCGTCCAGCATGCGCCCGAACCGCGCATCGATCCGCGCATAAAGCTCGTCGCGCTTGGGCGCCAGAAACAGCGCGGTCACGCCCTCCGGCGGCAGCAGCGGCGGCAGGCCCTCGCTGTGCCAGTCGGTCAGCGAACGTCCCGTCGCCTCCACGACTTCCAGCGCGCGGGCGACGCGCGTGCGGTCGCGCAGATTGAGCCGCGCGGCGGAGACCGGATCAACCAAAGCGAGCTGCGCATGCAGCGCCTCCGGCCCATCCCTTTCCAGACGCGCGCGGACATCGTCGCGCACCTCGGCGGCGACGGGCGGTACGGCCGAGAGCCCGCGCGTCAGCGCCTTGAAGTATAGTCCGGAGCCGCCGATGAAGATCGGCAGTTTGCCTTGCGTCCGCACCTCGGCAAGCACCCGCGCCGCCTCCTCCACCCAGGCGCCGGCGGAGAAATTCACCGCGGCATCGACCGTGCCATAGAGCCGGTGCGACGCCTGCGCTTCTTCCTCGACCGTCGGCCGCGCCGTCAGCACGCGCAGGTCGCGATAGACCTGCATGCTATCGGTATTGATGACCACGCCGTTTTGCGCGCGCGCCACGGCCAGCGCCAGCGCCGACTTGCCGCTGGCGGTCGGCCCTGCGATAAGCAGCGCTCTGTTGTCCGGACTGGAACTCACGTCATGTCTCTCGTTGCGACCCTGATCTGCAACCCCGCCAATCCCGCTCTCGATAGCACGGTGGTCGACGGTCTGCGCGCACTTCTGCCGGGTGACACCGAGGCGCACTGGCTGAGCGACGGCGTCGCCGCAGATATCATGTTTGCCAGCGACCACAACATCCTCGCGCTCGGCGACCGCCTGCGCGCAGCCCGCGGCGACATGCCCATCGACGTTGTCGTGCAGCCTGTCAGCGACCGGCGCAAGAAGCTTTTTCTCGCCGACATGGATTCCACCATGATCGGCCAGGAATGTATCGACGAGCTCGCGGATTTCGCTGGCCTCAAGGCCCATGTGGCTGCGATTACCGAACGCGCCATGCGCGGCGAGATCGAATTCGAGCCGGCGCTGCGCGAACGCGTCGCGCTCCTGAAGGATCTCAACATTAGCGTCGTCGACGAAGTGCTGGCCTCGCACATCACGCTGACACCCGGCGGCCGCGAACTGGTGCAGACCATGCGCGCCAATGGCGCCTATACCTGCCTCGTCTCCGGCGGCTTCACGCTGTTCACAGCCAAGGTCGCCAAGCTCGTCGGCTTTCAGGAAAACCGCGCCAACGTGTTGCATGTCGCGGATGGCAAGCTGACAGGCACCGTCGCGGAGCCGATCCTCGGCAAGGCCGCGAAACTCGCAACGCTGGTCGAGCTGCGCGAGTCCTTCGATCTCGACAATCTCGACACCATGGCCGTCGGCGACGGCGCCAACGATCTCGCCATGATCCAGGATGCAGGCCTCGGCGTCGCCTATCACGCCAAGCCGGCCGTGGCTGCATCGGCAGCAGCCCGGATCGACCACGGCGATCTCACCGCGCTACTGTATGCGCAGGGCTACAAGCGCAGCACGTTTGTGACCGCGTAGGCACGGCCAAAGTCTAAACGTAAATTGAACCACTGCGGCAGCCGCAGCGTCAAACGACCGGTCTTCAGTTACGAAAGCACCGGTCATCATGCCGCCGTTGGATTTATCGGGTCTCGTTCCGCTCTTCGCTTTGATTTGGATTCTCGTGCCCCTAATGGAATGCGTGCGGACGTTCCTGGCCGACAGGCCGCTTTCCGCACGCCAACTTCTCCATACCGGCTGGCGAAGCATCTATGCGGGCGCATGGCTGACGATGTTTCTCGTTCTCCAGCAAGCTTACAGGCAGCAGGCAATATCGCTTCGCACGCTGGTTCTGCTGCTACTTGCGACATTCGCGGTGCTGCTGACCGCCGACTGGTTGATCAAACAGCGCTATCCCGAGAAGGAACCGGTCACTGAGCCGCCCGCCTAAAAATAAGATTCCCGGAGTGTTCATCCCATGACGAGATTCCCCGCCACTCCAGTTGGAGTGGCGGGGAATCTCGACGTGTTCTGGTGGCTTCAGCCGCAAACTCTAATTGTCGTCGCCCGACTTGATCGGGCGACCCAGTAAACGCAGGCCATCGTGACGAAGCGCAACGCCGGCGTTTACTGGGCTCCCCGCTTTCGTGAGGGCAACAGGCCGACGCCAAACATTTTTTCCTATCCGACGTTGACAACACCCCCGTCAGGTTTATATTCCCCTCTGTCCTGCCCCACCGAGAGGGGCGATCGCGATCGTCACGTTCGCGGGGCAGGATGCGGTGGACGCCGGAGATGCGGCGTTACGCGGTTCACGAGGGACGTCTGTCTTCGGGCAGGACGGATCTGCGCCAGCACTGCCACTGGCAAGGAGACGGCCGATCTTCGGATGGACAAACCCCTGGACAGTGTGACGGACGACCAAATCGAAACGCGTTCGGCCAAGTGCTTTGCGGCTACCCTGTCCCTCCGCCCTGGGACATTAATTTTGGTGATGGGACCGTTCGCCATGGCAGATGTGCAAGCAACCGAAAAAACACCGCAGGCGGAACGTCGGGCACTTGCTCGGCGCCTCCGAAAGTCCTGATGCACCCTAGATTGCGGAAGACCGCATTCGCATCAGGCCCAAGGGTGCAACGGGCACCCGGCGTTCCGCACGCCCTCTCGCAAGAGGGCGGGAATGCAAGCGACGACGGCGCCCCCGCGCCGCAAACAATGGGGGCGATGACGCATGTCTGGAGAGCAGTGGCTGTTTGACAGTTGAATCTGTGAATGACGCGCAGGCGTTTGTGGCATCCCTCCCCCCCGCGCGAAGCGAAGCTTCGCTAGGCGGGGAGGGTCGGCCGAACGAGGCGATGCGCAGCATCGACGAAGTGGAGGCCGGGGTGGGGGTGCCACGAGCGACGCCCTCACGTGGGGCACCCCACCCGTCACGTTTGTTCGCTTCGCTCTCAAACGCGCCACCCTCCCCGCTGCGCGCGGCTTCGCCGCGCTTGAGGGAGGGAGAAGAAAGGGCCCTACTGCACGCTCAGCGCCACAAAGCGCAGCTCGCCTTCGGCATTCGACACCAGCAGCAGCACCGACTTCTTGCCGTCCTTCTTCAAGGCATCGACGCGCTTCTTGACGTCGGCAGCATTGGTAACCGCTTCCTGCGCGACCTCGACGATGACGTCGCCGGCGGCCAGGCGCTTCTCGGCGGCGTCGGAGCCGGCATCGACGCCGGTCACGATCACACCCTTCACGCTGTCCTTGATCTTGTACTTGGTGCGCAGATCCTTGCTGAGACCGGTGAGGTCGAGGCCCAGCGCCTTCTGCGTCGCCGGCTTCTCGGCTTCCGGCGTGGCCTTGATCGAGGCCTGCACCGGCTTGTCATCCTCGAGACGGCCGAGGGTGACCTGCTTGGTCTCTTCCTTGCCCTTGCGAATGATCAGCACATTGACGGCCTTGCCGACGGCGGTGCCGGCAACGATGCGCGACAGGTCCTTCGGTTCCTTGACATCACGGCCGTCGAACTTGATCACCACATCGCCGGGCTCAAGGCCGGCAGGCTTGGCCGGGCCCTTGTCGTCGACGCCGGCAATCAGCGCGCCGCGCGCCGGCTTGATGTTCAGGCTCTCGGCGATCTCGTCGGTGACCGGCTGGATGCGCACGCCGAGCCAGCCGCGGCGGACTTCCTTGTATTCGCGCAGCTGCTCGATGACGCCGACCACGGTCTTCGACGGCACGGCGAAGCCGAGGCCGATGGAGCCGCCGGTGGGCGAGATGATCAGCGTATTCACGCCGACCACTTCGCCCTCGAGGTTGAACAGCGGACCGCCCGAATTGCCGCGATTGATCGAGGCGTCGGTCTGGATGTAGCTGTCATAGGGGCTGTTGTTGCTGATCTCGCGGTTACGCGCCGAGACGATGCCCGCAGTGACGCTGCCACCGAGCGAAAACGGATTGCCGATGGCGATCACCCACTCGCCAAGCCGCAGCTTTTCACTGTCGCCGAACTTCACGGCAACCACCGGCTTCACCGGTGTGAACTTCAGCACCGCCAGATCGGTCTTCTTGTCGACGCCGACCAGCTCCGCCTTGATCTTGGTGCCGTCATTCATGATGACGGTGATCTCGTCGGCACCATCGATGACATGGTTGTTCGTGACCACGACGCCCGAGGTGTCGATGATGAAACCGGAGCCCAGCGAATTGGTCTTGCGCGGCTGCAGGCCGCCATTCTTGTCGCCGCCGGGGCGCCCGCCGCGGTTCTTGAAGAAGTCATCGAAGAACTCCTCGAACGGCGAGCCTGGCGGCAGTTGCGGCATCGCCCCGCGGCCACCGCCCTCCCCCTTGTCGCTGTTCTTCGCCTCGACAGTCGAGGTGGTCGAGATATTGACCACGGAATCGATCACCTTCTCGGCAACGTCGGCGATCCCATCCGGCCCGCGGGCCGAGGCGGGCGCGGAAAACGTGGCGACCGCGGCGCCAAAACAAAGCGCCGTCAGGAGCGGACGCAGGCCGCTATACGGTGCACGGCGCGAAACGGAGCTCAGAGAGGGATGAGCGATGGACATGTCGGAAACGTCTCCAAAAGAGAGTCGGCAAATTTGGCTGAGAGTGCGCCCGAACGGCGACATCGCGCAAGCCTTCGCGCGGGCCATCCGGCTGGCCCATCTGGGACGTGGATTGCGGCGGAATGCGGACGTAAACGTGCACGATCGCGTTGATCGGGAAGAGCTTTTTCGGACGCCCGGAGAGATTATGAGCCGCCGCTAGCGCCGGATCGCCCAGATCAGGATCAGGCCGCCGACGGCCGAGACCAGACCGGCGATGCGCAGGATATTGTCAGGGCTTTGCAGCGCGCTCTTCATCGCGCGGCGCATCCATCCGGGAAATGCCAGGAACAGGATGCCTTCGAATACGAACAGGATTCCGATGCCGATGAGGAAGTCGGCAAACGCTATGGACCTCATCCGACTTCAACTCCCGAACGTTCGCACCCTGGCCGCAGTTTCTTGGCAGTTTTCTTGGCGCTTTTCTGAAAACAAATGAGGCGCGCCACGATGGCGCGCCTCATCCTTTAGATCAGAGTGGCAGCGAACGCAAAACAGGTATCTGCGTAAGCTTAACCGGTGACGCTGTTACTGCGGCTTTACCGCGGGAGGCTTTCCCGACGGATTGGCGAAGAAGCGGAAGAACTCCGAATCCGGCCGCAGCAGGAAGCGGGTGTCGTTGCTCTTCAATCCGTTCTCGTAAGCCGTCATCGAGCGGTAGAACGCGAAGAACTCCGGATCCTGGCCGTAGGATTCGGCAAACAGACGGTTGCGCTCGCCGTCGCCCGCACCGCGGGTTTGTTCAGCCGTCGAATTCGCATCGGCGATGATCACCGTTGCTTCACGATCGGCCTTGGAGCGAATCTCCTGCGCCTTCTGGCCACCGCCGGCGCGGAATTCAGCAGCTTCCCGCTGACGCTCGGTCTGCATCCGCTGATACACCGCCTGGCTGTTCGCCTCCGGCAGATCGGCGCGGCGGATACGAACGTCGACGACGGAGATGCCGTAACCGTCGGCTTCCTTGTCGAGCTGCTCGCGGATCTTGTTCATCAGGTTCTCGCGCTCGTCGCGCACGATCTGGATGAAGGTGACCTCGCCGAGCACACGGCGCATGGCCGCGTTGAGCAGCGTGGTGAGCTGGATGTTCGCAGCCTGGATCGAGCCGATGCTCTGGTAGAAGCGCAGGGCATTCTTGATCTTGTAGCGAGCGAAGGCATCGACCACCAGACGACGCTGGTCGTTGGCGATGATTTCCTGAGCCGGGTTTTCCAGATCGAGGATACGCTTGTCGATCGAGATCACGCTGTCGATGAACGGGATCTTGAAGTTCAGACCGGGTTCGGTGACCACGCGAACGGGCTCGCCGAGTCGCACCACAAGGGCCTGTTCAGTCTGGCGCACCGTATAGATCGAGCCGAAGCCCACGATGACCAGCACCAGCACTACAATCAGTGCAACGATACCTGAGATGCCGGTTTTCATCGGGTGCTCCCGCTCTGCTGAGGCTGACCAGATGGCGCCGGAGGCTGACGCCGCGGCGTCAGTTCATTCAAGGGAAGGTAAGGCACGACGCCTTGCGACGCACCGGCGCCCTGGCCGCCGTCATAGACCAGCTTCTCGGCACCGCCGAAGATCCGCTCCATGGTTTCGAGATAGATACGCTGACGGGTTACGTCCGGCGCCTTCTTGTACTCGTCATACACTTTGAGGAAGCGCGCGCTCTGGCCCTTGGCTTCGGCGATCGCCTGTTCGCGATAGCCTTCAGCGACCTGCAGGATCTGCGCGGCGCGACCGCGCGCATCTGGCACAACGCGGTTGGTATAGGTCTGGGCTTCGTTCTGCAGACGCTGGGCGTCGGCCTGCGCCGCCTGCACGTCACGGAACGCATCGATCACCTGTGCCGGCGGATCGACCTTCTGCAGCTGGACCTGCTGGATCAGGACGCCGGCGCTATAGCCGTCGAGCGTCTTCTGCATCAGTTCCTGCACTTGGGTTTCGGTGGTGGTGCGTGCGCCGGTGAGGATCGGCTGAATGTTGGCGCGGCCAACAACTTCACGCATCACGCTTTCGGCGACCGCTTTGACGGTGCCTTCGGGGTTCTGGATGTTGAACAGGAAGTTGCCGACACCGTCGGGCTTGATGCGCCACAACACGGTGAAGTCGACATCGACGATGTTCTCGTCGCCGGTCAGCATCAGGCTTTCTTCCGGCACATCGCGGATGGTGCGGCCGCGGCGACCGGTGTCTTCCAGGATCGACATGCCGACCGACAGGGTCGATACACGCAGCGCCTTCGGCAACAGCACGGTCTCGATCGGATAAGGCAGATGATAGTTCAGGCCGGGCTGCACGGTGCGGACATGCTTGCCGAAGCGCAGCACGACACCGAGCTCTTCGGACTGCACGCGGAAGAAACCGGACAGACCCCAGATCACGAGCGCCACGGCAAGCACGAGCGCGATACCCATGCCGCTGACGAAGCCGCCGGGCAGCATCGACTGCAGGCGGTCCTGCCCCTTGCGCAGCAGATCCTCAAGATCAGGCGGCCTCGGTCCGGATGATTGCGGACCAGAACCCCAAGGTCCCTTCGGACCAGAGCCCCATGGGCCTCCGCCTTGATTCTTCCACGGCATTCAACACTCTCCTCTGCGCGGCCGGACATACCGGTCTCGCCACGTCTGCATGGCTTTATAGGGGACGACCCCAGCTCTTACAACGCGGGGTTCTTGATCGCTGGAGCTATGCCCGAGGCCGCGAAAGTCAATGTTAACGGGCGGAAAACGCGGTTAACGAGGCGCTCTCCGGCAATATGTCACATAGGAGAAATCGACGCTGTCCTCGCCCGCCGCCGCATTCCTGACGCGTGCCACTTCTTCCCACACAGTGAGATCGACCGGCGGCATAAAGGTATCGCCGGTCGGCTGCGCGTGAACTTCGGTCACTTCGAGACGGTCGGCGATCCCCATCCATTGGGCATAGATCTCGGCGCCGCCGATCACGGCAATCTCAGTGACCAAACGCCGCAGCGCATCGCCAGTCGCCACCGCGCGCGCATCGGCAAGCGACGTGGTGACTACAGCCCCAGCGGCCTGATAGTCGGCATTGCGCGTGATGACGATATTGGTGCGGCCCGGCAGCGGTCGCTTCGGAAACGACTCGAACGTCTTGCGCCCCATCACGATCGGCTTGCCCATCGTCAGCGCCTTGAGCCGCTGCATGTCCGACTTCAGCCGCCATGGCATGGCGTTGCCCTGCCCGATCACGCCGTTCTCGGCTACGGCGTAGATGAGGACGATCTGAGGAACGGGTGTCGTTGTGGTCAAACCGCAACCTCGGCCTTGATGTGCGGATGCGGATCGTAGCCTTCGAGGGTGAAGTCCTCATAGCGGAACGCGAAGATGTCCTTCACATCCGGATTGATCTTCATGACCGGCAGCGTACGTGTCGGCCGCGTCAGTTGCAGTCGCGCCTGATCCAGATGGTTCGAATAGAGATGCGCATCGCCGAGCGTATGAATGAAGTCGCCGGCCTTCAGGCCCGTGACCTGCGCGATCATCATCGTCAGCAGCGCGTAGGACGCGATGTTGAACGGCACGCCCAAGAAAACGTCCGCAGAGCGCTGATAGAGCTGGCAGGAGAGCTTGCCGTTGGCGACGTAGAACTGGAACAAGCAATGGCACGGCGGCAGCGCCATCTTGTCGATCTCGGCGGGATTCCACGCCGTCACGATCAGCCGGCGCGAGTCCGGATTGCGCTTGATCATGTCGATGACATTGGCGATCTGATCGATCGTGCGTCCGTCCGCCGTAGGCCACGAGCGCCACTGCGATCCATAGACCGGACCGAGATCGCCATTGGCGTCTGCCCATTCATCCCAGATCGAGACGCCGTGGTCCTTGAGATATTTGATATTGGTATCGCCTGCCAAAAACCACAGCAGCTCGTGGATGATCGCCTTCAGCGACAGCTTCTTGGTGGTCAGGACGGGAAAGCCATCGCTGAGCTTGAAGCGCATCTGATGGCCGAACACCGACAGCGTGCCTGTGCCGGTGCGGTCGTGCTTCTCGGCACCGTCACTCAGGATTCGCTCTAGCAGGTCGTGATACTGGTTCATGGTCGATCTTGCGGGCTCGTGAGCGGGCGAACTTATCGCCTCGGCCGGTGGTCGGACACGCCGATTCCCGGACTATACCCGAAAAAGTGTGTCCCTGCCCCGCAAACGGCAAGGGCTGGATCCCCGGGGATCCAGCCCTTGAAATCAACCGGTTAGCCGGTTCCCGATTACATTGCGGGCTTAAGCACCGCCGACCACTTCTCGACTTCGCTCTTCACCAGCGAACCGAGCGCAGCCTGGGTGCGAGCTTCCGGCTTCGGAATGTCCGAGCCGAGATCGAGCAGACGCTTCTTGACGTTCTCGTCGTCCAGCGCCTTGGCGGCCGCGGCGTTCAGCTTGGCGGTGATCGCCGCAGGTGTGCCCTTGGGCGCGAAGATCGCGTTCCAGGCCGAGGCCTGATACTTCGGCAGCCCGGCTTCGGTGGTGGTCGGGACGTCCGGCAGCGACGGGTTACGATCGGGCGTCGCGATGGCATAGGCCTTGATGGTGCCGCCCTTGATCTGCGGAACCGCGTTGACGATCTGGTCGCACATATAATCGACCTGACCACCGACCAGCGCGTTCATCGCCGGACCGGTGCCATTGAACGGCACGCCGGTCGGCTTGATATCCAGAACCGAGCTCAGCAATTCGCAGGACGAATACGACACAGAACCGACGCCGGCATGGGCCATGTTCAACTTGTCGCTGTTGGCCTTCACATAGGTGACGAATTCCTTGAGATCCTTCGGCGCGAAATCCTTCTTCGCCAGGATCAGAATTGGCGTGCCGGCCAGCAGCGCGACAGGCTCGAAATCCTTCTCGGGGTGATAAGCGAGCTTCGGATACAGCGGCACCGCCGCAGCATGGGTGCCCATGTGGCCGGTGATGATCGTGTAGCCGTCATTGGCCGCGCGCGCTGCACGCGTCGCGCCGGTCGTGCCGCCAGCGCCGACGACGTTCTCGATGATGATCTGCTGGCCGAGCGTCTTCGACATGTCCGCGGCGACGATGCGCGCGATGACGTCGGTGGGGCCACCGGCCGCGAACGGCACGATCATGGTGATGTTGCGCGTCGGGTATTCCTGCGCCTGAACAGTGGTTGCCAGTGCGCCGAAGCCGGCGACGGCCGCCAGGCCACTGATCGCAACTCTGCGATTGAACAGTTTCATTTGGTTTCCTCCGAAAATGTTTTTGCCGCGAAAATAACGACAGTCGCGGGACTGAATACAAGCAAAGGCCCGAAGTCTATTCGACTTCGGGCCGTGGCGTAACGACGCAGATGCGTGGATAGATTCGTCAGCTCTCGGATTCGACGAAGACTTCGTCGCGCTTCTTTCGCAGTGCGGGAAGCACAGCGAGGATCAGCAGGAACGCCGAGATTGCCATCAGGGTGGCCGACAACGGACGGGTGAAAAACACCGTCGCATCGCCGCGCGAAATCAGCAGTGCACGACGCAGGTTCTCTTCCATCAGCGGACCAAGCACCATGCCGAGCAGCAGCGGCGCCGGTTCGAAGTCATGCTTGATCAGCCAGTAGCCGAGCAAACCGAACACGCCTGCGAGCACCACATCCATCGGTGCGTTGTTCACCGAATAGATGCCGATGCTGCAGAACACCACGATTGACGGGAACATCAGGCGATACGGCACACGAAGCAGCCGAACCCAGATGCCGACCATCGGCAGGTTGATGACGAGCAGCATCAGGTTGCCGATCCACATCGAGGCGATCATGCCCCAGACGAGTTCCGGCTGCTTCTGCATCACCTGCGGACCCGGCACGATGCCGTGGATGGTCATCGCGCCGACCATCAGCGCCATCACGGCGTTCGGCGGAATGCCGAGGGTGAGCAGCGGGATGAACGAGGTTTGCGCTGCAGCGTTGTTGGCGCTTTCCGGCGCTGCAACGCCTTCGATCGCTCCACGACCGAAACGCTTCGGATCCTTCGACAGCTTCTTCTCAAGCGTATAGGCCGCGAAGGATGCGATGACCGCGCCGCCGCCCGGCAGAATGCCGAGAATGGAGCCGAGCACGGTGCCGCGCAGAATTGCAGGCGCAGAGTCCTTCAAATCCTTCTTGGTCGGCATCAGGCCCGTGACCTTCTGCTGCACGAGCTGGCGATCTTCCTCGCCGCCCGCATCCAGGTTGCGGATGATTTCCGCAAAGCCGAACAGACCCATGGCGACCGTAGCAAAACCCAGGCCGTCAGCGAGTTCAGGGATGTTGAACGACATGCGCGACGCGCCGGTTTCGATGTCGGAACCAACCATGGACAGCAGCAGACCGAACACGATCATCGCGATCGCCTTCAGAACCGAGCCCTTGGCGAGCACCACGGCAAAGATCAGGCCGAGCACCATCAGCGAGAAGTATTCTGCAGGACCGAACGCAAGCGCGAGCTTGGTGAGCGGCGCGCCGAGCACAGCGATAAGGACCGTCGCAACGCAACCCGCAAAGAACGAGCCGATTGCTGCAATCGCGAGCGCCGGACCGGCACGGCCCTGCTTCGCCATCTGGAAGCCGTCGAGCGCAGTTACGACCGAACCTGCTTCACCCGGAATATTGACCAGGATCGACGTGGTCGAACCGCCATATTGCGCACCGTAATAGATGCCGGCGAGCATGATCAGCGCGCCGACCGGCGGCAGACCGAACGTGATCGGCAGCAACATCGCCACGGTGGCAATGGTACCGATGCCCGGCAGAACGCCGACCAACGTACCGACCAGCGCACCGATCAGACAGAGCAGAATATTGATCGGAAGCGGGATCGACATTCCGCCGAGGAACGCCGGCGTCCACTGCACGAACTGGAAGACGGTGCTGAAGCCAAGACCGAGATTCGAAAAAAGATCACCCATGACGCCCTCGTTCTTAGCGGATCAGAAATGTCGGCCACATCTGCAACGGCAGACCAAGCGCATACGGGAACAGCAAGGCGCAGAAGCCCGTGAGGCAGGCGCCAACGATGATCGTTTCTTTCCAGCGCGTCTCGGGCGTGCCGAGCGCAGCAATCAGAAAACTCGACATCGCCGCGAAGATCATGCCCATCGGACGAATGCCGACCGCGAAAACCAGAATGGCCAGCGCCACAAAAAACGGACCGCGCCAGTGGAACTTGGAGAGCCCGGGGCCCTCTGTGAAAATGCCGACAACGGTTACGGCTGCACCAAGACCCAGCAGCAGAATGCCGAACATCCGCGGCGCGGTACCTGCTCCGAACGAAAAGCCATGCATGCCCTGCAGATCGCTGGATGCCCACAGAGCAAATGCAGCAATCGCCACCAAAGCAAGGCCGCCGATAAAGTCTTGAGGGCCTTTGACCCAGCTCGGTAAGATGGATTTCTCCGGCGCATGGCTCGGCGCATCACTCATTGGTACGTTCCCCTGTCACGAGCATTTAGCCCAAACAACATCGTTCGGAGACCGCCCAACGGCTCCGTGGTCAAGCTTGCTAGCGATTTTCGTCAGAGAACGCCAGCGAAACCAAGAAGGCCCCCGGCAACTAACAACCATAGCGGGTTAAGCCGCGTGGCAAACGCCAAAACGGCGGCGCTCCCCGTTACCAGAAACGCCGTCCAGGTGGTGTCAGAAGCGAACAGCAGAACCAACCCGCTCGCGCTCATGAGACCTATCGATAAGGGGACCAGCGCGGCCTGTACGATTCCCGGCCATTGCGCGTGGCCCGACCGCGCAAGCGATTGGCTGACAAAATAAGCAAACACGGCCGTCGGCCCGCACATGGCCAGTGTTGCAACCATCGCACCGAGGATGCCAGCGACCTGATAACCGATCAGCGTCACAATGAGAACATTCGGCCCCGGCGACAGCTGCGAGATCGCAAACACATCCGCGAACTGCTTGTCGGACATCCAGTGGTTGACATCGACCGCGAGCCGATGAATTTCGGGAATGGCCGAATTGGCGCCGCCCACGGCAAAAAGCGACATCAGCCCGAACGACCAGGCCAGCGTGACAAGCGATCCGGGAGTGGCATCGTTCATGCTGCCGCCCGCCGTCGCATCAACATGGTCAGGCCGATACTGACGGGAATCGATACCAGAAGAACCGTCGGCAATGGCCATCGCATCACGCCAACGGCGACGAAAACGGCGATCAGGAGCGCCAAGCTGACCGGCTCACGCTTCTTCAGAAGAGGCAGCATCATTCGGAAAATTACCGCGAACAGCAGTCCAACGGCAGCGCATGAGACGCCGGCCAGTGTGCGCCGCAGCGCTTCGATATCCCCAAAGCGTGCATACAGGATCGCCAGAATGGTCACGATGACCACGGGCGGACCCAGCAATCCCGCAAAGGCTGCAATGGCACCAGGCACACCGCGAAACCGCGCCCCGAACACCACCGACAGATTGACGATATTCGGCCCCGGCAAGAAATGGCAAAGTGCGAAAGTCTCATTGAATTCCTCGGGCGTCATCCAGCCGTGCTGCTCGACGATCGCCCGGCGCGCCCAAACCAGAACGCCGCCGAAACCGGCCAGGGACATCTTTGCAAAGGCAAGGAATAGCGTCAGCAGTCCCGGCGGCGATGCCGACGCGAGTTCCGCAATGGGGGCATCAGCCTGTGGTGAACTTGGACGCATGGTCCAGAACTAGGGCCATCCGCCCATCGGGCCAATCGATTTTTGCCTGTTTCCACGCCAATCGGCGGTTGAAATGACCGCCCGGCTGTATCGCGTCCAATTTGCGTCATATATAGAGGGCGCCAGCTTTTCCGGCTGCTGACCTCGGGTCAAGACCGGGATAGAATAGATAGAACAGTATGTGACGCGAGTCGGCCTCCGGCCTCGCCCTCACTCCATATATGGCCATGACCAAGACAAGCGACGGGACCGACCGATGGCAACCGATCATATTCGATACGATGTGCTGGCGCGCGACGCCCTTCGTGGCGTTCTGCGGCGCGTGCTGATCGACGCTGCCGAGCATGGCCTGCCGGGCGAGCACCACTTCTTTATCACCTTCGTTTCAACGGCCGACGGCGTCAAACTGTCGCCGCGCCTGCTGGCCCAGTATCCAGAGGAAATGACGGTGATCCTGCAGCATCAGTTCTGGGATCTCGTGGTCACCGAAGATCGCTTCGAGGTCGGCCTGTCCTTTAACGGCATCCCCGAGCGCCTCGTCGTGCCGTTCAACGCCATCAAGAGTTTCTACGATCCCTCGGTGCAGTTCGGCCTGCAGTTCGAAACCGAAACCGCTGTAGAGACACCGGCTGCCGGTGCGTCTTCCGCAGCCACTGCGGCATCTGCTCTCGCCGCCCCTCCGGCTCCGCCCGCGCCTGCTTCAGAGGAAGAACCGCCAAAATCGGGCGAAGGTGCAGAAGTCGTCCGTTTAGACCGCTTCCGGAAAAAATAATCGCAAGACGTTGTAAGGTGCCGGGGCCGCGTTCGCGCGGCCCCATTCTTATGCGCCGCACCCGCCAGAAGTCTCTGCAGGGAGCGCGGCATCGCAAGGACCGTACCCATGGCCAAATCCTCGAAGACCTCCGCCACCACCCGCACCGAAACCGACAGCTTCGGTCCGATCGAGGTCGCAGCGGATCGTTATTGGGGAGCCCAAACGGAACGGTCGCGACAGAATTTCAAGATCGGTCACGATCGCATGCCTATGCCGATCATTCGCGCGCTCGGCATCGTCAAGCTGGCGGCGGCCGAAACCAATCGCGAACTCAAACTTCTCGAGCCCAAGCTTGCAAAGGCCATTGTGAGCGCAGCACGCGAAGTCATCGACGGGAAGCTGGATGATCACTTCCCACTGGTCGTCTGGCAAACCGGCTCCGGCACGCAGACCAACATGAATCTCAACGAGGTCATTGCCAATCGTGCGAACGAGCTTCTTGGCGGTGAACGCGGCGCCAAGAAGCCCGTGCATCCCAATGACCATGTCAACATGAGTCAATCGTCCAACGATTCGTTTCCGACTGCGATGCACATTGCGGCAACGCAGGGTATTGTTGAGTACCTCATCCCCGCACTAAGCGAACTACATGCTGCGTTGCGCAAGAAGGAAAAAGCCTTCGCAAAGATCGTGAAGATCGGACGTACACATACACAAGACGCGACGCCGCTCACGCTCGGGCAGGAGTTTTCAGGCTATGCCGCACAGATCGAAAGCGGCATCAAACGCCTACGAAGCGTCGTGAAGGATCTCTACCCGCTCGCCCAAGGTGGAACTGCAGTCGGGACCGGCCTCAACTCCAAGCCTCGTTTTGCGAAGTTGTTCGCGAAGCACGCAGCAACAATTACCAAGCTGCCTTTCATCACTGCACCGAACAAATTCGAAGCACTCGCATCAAACGACGCCTATGTGTTTGCACACGGTGCAATCAACTCAGTTGCAACTAGTCTATTTAAGATTGCAAACGACATCCGATTGCTCGGATCCGGGCCACGTTCCGGACTTGGCGAATTGATACTTCCGGAGAACGAGCCTGGCTCATCGATCATGCCTGGAAAGGTAAATCCGACACAATGTGAAGCAATGACAATGGTATGCTGTCAGGTATTCGGTAACCACACGGCAATTACGGTGGCCGGCAGTCAGGGGCACTTCGAGCTCAATGTCTACAAGCCGGTGATGGCCCATTGCATGATGCAGTCCATCCAATTGATGGCGGACGTTGCGCGATCCTTCACAGAGCACTGCATCGACGGCATTCGCGCCGATGAAAAACGAATTCATGAGCTGATGGAACGATCACTGATGCTCGTGACTGCACTCGCACCGAAAATCGGTTACGATAACGCGGCGAAAGTAGCTAAGGTTGCTCATGCAAACGGAACGACATTGAAGGAGGAAGCGCTGCGGCTCGGTTTTGTTAGTGCAGCAGAGTTCGATCTTCTTGTTCAGCCGGCCAAAATGATACATCCTGGGTAAGCAAGAATATTTGCTCACAGCTTGTTGAGAATAACTCCAGAAGGAAATAGTTATAATTCATATCTGCTAAATGGTTAGAATGGTCGCATATCAGACGCGTTTTTCCTTGTGATACAGCAGAAGGTGATCTGGTTACGCTTCGTAGATGACTTCATTTTTCTGCGGAGCTTGTTTGGAACTACGGAGAATATTTTAGGATGGATACCGAAACCGAATTCACCCTCGTCTCGTACAACTACTGGATGGTGAAGACGACGTTTCCCACCCCATCATTTTTTAAAGACAGGAGCGATCATGGGTGACCTGATCAATCTCAATCGCTTCAAGAAGCGCACTGCACGAGAGGAATCGGCAAAACAAGCCGATATAAACCGTGCGCGCTTCGGACGAACTAAGTCAGAACGAACATTGCAGGAGCAGCGCACAGTCCGTGCGAACAACGTGCTGGATCAGCATCACATCGATGGCGAGGACGCATCATGAAATCGCCCGTAGTTAAGAGATCGATCGTTGTTGCGGGTCACAAGACCAGCGTGAGTCTCGAAGAGGCGTTCTGGAACGGCATGAAGGAGATTTCGAATCTTCGCGACATGACGCTTTCCGAGCTGGTTGGTGAGATCGACACAAACCGTCAACAGGGCAATTTGTCGTCCGCGATTCGGCTGTTCGTGCTCGATTACTTCCGTACACGTGCCGTTCCGCAACAGCGGATGCCGGAGCACAATCTCTCGGCGTAAACACAGCCGACCTTAAGCGAATCGCTTCGCCGCCGGTTGTGTTTGCTGAGTCATCGTCAGAACGTCGGCCGCGCTGAACTCGCGGTCGGCGGTGTCAGTACTAGCGGAGGCGCGGGCCTCGGCCTTGGTGCGCGCGCAGCACCGGGTGCCGGACGAACTTCAATGGGTGCTGGCAGCGGCGCAACCTGCTGACTTGCAACAGGCGGTGTCGCGGGACGAGGCGTAGCAACCTTCGGTGCAAGACGGCGCGGATCGCGACCGGGAAGAAGCACGTCGGAGGGCGCAGAGGCTGTCGGTGGATCGCTCGCAGGCGCCTGCGTGTCGACGGGCAGCGAGGCGGACGGCGGAGGAACGGCAACGGGCACAGCCGCCGGTGGCAACTCACCGCGTTCAAGCGAATCAAGCCGGCGCGTCTCGCGATCGATTGCGCGCACTGCGAGCCAGGATGATAACGCCGCCACATCTAGCGTGCGATCAAGCTTGTCTGGCGTTCCCACCGCGAAGATCTGAACTTCCGGTCGAACGCTCGAAGTCCCCGCGCTCGTGCCGGTCAATGTCGCGCGCATATCCACCTGGTCGGCAACGATATCGTAACCTCCTGACACGATGGCACGCCCTCCTTCGCCATCGAGCGTCGTCGCACCAACGCGCAGGCGGCTATCCTTGATACTGAACGGGACCTGCACCGAAGTTACGGAAAATGCACCGCCGGTGATCGCTGTATCGACGATCTGACGCAACTTGACGTCATTCGTGGCCTGCCCAGAATCGCTGGCGCGAATGGCAATGTCGAAGGCACGTGGATCGAGGCCATTGATGCGCGCCCCGTCGATCGTCAGCAATCCACTGCCGGACAATGCGCCTTCCAGAGCCGAGGCACTCCGCCCCTGACTGGCCAGCGTCATCCGCAGCGACGTCTTGCCCGCGGGCATTGTCAGAGAGCGATAGCGCAACGCCGCTCCATCTACGCCGGAAAATTGCACGCGGGCGCCAAGCGCATATCCGCTGATCGATGGCTTCAGATCGACATCGGCCGTGATCTCGCCGCCACCGACAGACCCTTTGATCGTATCGATCGTCAGGGCCTGGCCATCACTCTTCACAGTGCCACTGATGGGACGCAATTCAACACCGCCAGGCAATGTCCCGCGCAGCGCCTGAAAGGCCAACTGCCCGCGCCATCCCTGCAGCACACCATGCCCGAGCGGATCCGTGGCGTCGCGACCTCTCGTGCCCACAGCGAGACCAAAGGCCGGTCCAAGTTCGATCGCATCCATGCCGATCTGACCATCGATGGCTTTCTCGGCACCGAGCGTCAGCGCAATACGGCCGCGCACGCGTGAGCCAGCCAGTGTGCTGTCGATATCCTCCAACGTAACTTTGTCGCCGTTCAATGTGAGCCGCGATGACAGGCTGACATTCTGCGCGGCCGTATCCGACGGCTTGAGAGCGACTAGCGGCGCCAGATTGGCGCGACGTATCGCAAGCGCGAGCGATGCTTTCGGTGATCCCGCCCAAGGTTCTGCACTACCCTGAACATCGGCATCGACATCCGCGCCGGACAGTTTTGCCGTGACGCGCAGCGGCGCGCGCCATTGTCCTTTTGCCGATCCTTCGAAATTCACGATGGCATCGCTTGCGGCGATCACGTTACTCAGACCCAGCAATGCGAGAAGCGGTCCCCCCTGCCCGGCCAATTTGGACTCGAGTGCCACATCGCTGCGCGACAGTTCATTGAGGTCAACGCCACGCATCGCCGCTACGGGAGCAGATGCGGTCAGCGTCGTCGTCCCCTTCACTTGCGGTGCATCGATATCGAATACGGCGCGCGCATTTGTGCGATCGGCGCGTTGTTGATCCTTTGCCAGATCGAGCGACAGTTTGACGCGAACCGCGCCCGGCGCTGCAGCCATAGAGCTGAGTCTCGACGCAACAGTCGGTGCCAGCGGCGTGAGCAAGTTGCTGATCTGACTCATCGATGCGGACGTGGCGTTGAGTGTCAGTCCGCCCGTGGCTTCCATGCGATCGAACGACGCGCGGCCGTCGAGCATCAGGCCGGTGGCTTCACCGACTTTGAAGCGATCGACCGAGATCGTCTTTGGGCTGTAGGCCAGTTGCGCCACGAACGGGCGCATCTCCTGCCCGGCTGACACAGCACGGCCGATATCGAGTGACACCTGCCCTGCATCTGGCCACTCGGCCTGCGGCTCGCCAAGCGACCGGATCAAAACCACCGCTGCGTCGAGATCGAGCCGGTCGGCCTTCAGGTCGGCATCGAAGCGGGAGCCGCCAGCGGCAGACGGATACAAATATGCAGCACGACCTTCGACCGTACCGCCGTCGATCTCCGCCTTGAGTGCCTCGATGGCCAAGCGATTGGACGCCGAAGTGATATTGCCGCGAATGCGTAGCGGCTTCTGATTGCGCAAGCCGATGTCTGTTCGGCCCTTGAGCCACGCAGCAAGCGTATCCGGATCGGACGACTCGACCGCGATCGCCCCCTTGAAGCCGCTCGATGCACCTGGCTGTGCTGCGCCGCCGCTCAACGTGACGCGGGTCGCGCCTGGCGCGCGAAACTCGAGACGATCGACCGTCCATGTTGCTGCATCGCTACGCAGGTCAGCGCCGATATTCTGCACAGGCTTTCCGCCGAGCATGATCTGCTCCACGCCAATCTCGATCTGTGTCGCGAAGGGCGCCATCGGCATGCTCGACAACAGTCTGCGCAACGCCGGCAATGGCGTCACCGCATCGTTGGTCGCTTGATCCCTGGAGAGCAGGCGATCGGCATCCAGTTGCTTGGCCGACAGCACCGCATGCAGCAGTGGCGATGTGCCAAAGCGCATGTCAGCAAGACCAGCGAACCTGAAAGCGGTCTCTTCCGCGCCATAGCTGGCTTCAAGCGCTTCCATATGCGCAGCCGCCGGGTCGGCCTTGACCTTGGCGAAGACGCGCCACGGCGTCGGCAGTTGATCGCCCGCGCCATTCGCCTTCAGGCCGGCCGGGCTTGCGAGAGTCAGTGCGCCGTCGAAGCGTGGCGTGCGATTGTCGAAGTTTAGTACGCCATCGAGATCGACGGACAAGGGCTTCTCGCCGGGGTCCACAGTAAAACGAACGCGCGTGCCGTTGCCGTCGCCGGTCGGCCCGGAGGACAAACGGAACGGATAGCGCGCGCCCGACAACAGGAAATTGCCGTCACCGCGCATGGCGCCGGCCGCCAATGAGCGAACATCGCCGCTGAAGGCGACGTCGTAGAGTTCGAGCGTGCTCTTGCTCGCCGCATCATGGAGCGCGACGCGACCGGTGATATTCAGCCGATCAATCGCCAGCGCGCCAAGATTGAATGGCCCGGTGGAAGCCGGAAGTTCGATACGCCCCTGCGCGTTGAGGCCGAGATCGACCGCAGCGCCGCCGATGGTGAGTTCTGTCGCGCGCCATTCGCCGCGCATCAACGAACTCAGGCTGAATTCCACATCGAGATTGTCTGCACGGATCCTGCCGAGATCGTTGGGACTGCCCACCGTGATTGACTGCAGCCGCAACGACGGCGCCGGCAGCAGCCGCGCCTCCAGCCCGCCGCTGACGCGAACGGGCGCACCGACCACGCGCGTGGCTTCAGCCTCGAATTGCGGGCGGAACTGATTCCAGTCGACAAAATAGGGCCCGACCAGAGCAGCAACCAGCGCCAGGATAAATGCAATTGCCAGGCCGAGCAGTGTCGTCTGCACCGAATCTCCCCTCAAGCGCTCCGGCAGAATGTTCACCTGCCTGCCAGGCAAAGTGCATTGCAGCACATCACTGGGCAATACGCCTTACAGACGTTGCAGAGCCACGCAGAAATACGCGGGAACGCATCTATTTATAGAACCAACTGTGGCGAAGTCACAGCACGCAATACATGGCCAGATCAGCCATCCCTCGCCATCCGCTTGCGGCAAATCGCCCGGCTTCGATCAAGTCGAAGCACCCTGCTCCAGCGGTTTTGCGGCGCCATGGGCGCGGTGCAAACGTCCGGCCACCGCCCTTACCTTGCCTGGCGACGCCATCCAGACCGCAAAGGTCGCGAGGAAGCTGACTGCGATTCCAAGGGCAAATGCGGGCGTATAGGTACCAAAGTGGTCGTGCAGGACACCCGTCACCAAGGGGCCCGCGGCGCCACCGGCCAACGCGGCCAGCATGAGCGTGCCGAAAATGCTGCCGAAATGCTCGCCCTGGAAAATCTCGGAAACCACTGCGCCCATGATGGACGTCACGCCATAGCCCAGCAGGCCCTGCGAGATCACCATGACATAGACGAGCGCCAGACTCGGCACGGACTCCAGCGCAATCAGGGACGCAAAGCAGATTGCGAAACCGACACCGCTGACGGTCCAGATCCATTCGCGGCCGATGCGATCGGACAAATGGCCCAGAAATATCTGGCCGGGCACACCGAACAGACTGACCATACCGAGCGCCCAGGCGGCGACACCCGGCGTGAAGCCGATGTCGAGCAGATACTTGGTTTGATGGACCTGAACCGCGTACCAGGCATACAGCCCGCCGAACAGGCCGAGTGCGAGCCACCAGAACCGCGTCGTGCGCACGGCGCGCGCCAGCGTCCAGTCGATACTGGCCCAGACAGGGTCGACCACATTGGATATATGCTTCGTCGACGACGTCGGTGCCGGATCGCCATCCGGCAGCAGCCCCATATCCTGCGGGCGCTTGCGCAGCAGCAGGTTGATCGGCACCAGTACAACCAGCACCAGGAGCCCCACTGCGGTGCAGGCGGTGCGCCAGCCGGTCTGCTCGATCATCACCTGCACCCAGGGCAGCACCGTTACGGAACCGATGCCGACGCCGGCGAATGCGAGGCCGACCGCGAGGCCGCGCTTGCGGCTGAACCAGTTCGGCAGAAACAGCGATTGTCCGGAATAGCCGAGGCAGACGCTGCCTGCGCCGACCAGAACGCCGATGGTCAGGTAGAGATGCCACGGCTGCGTCGTCAGCGGCGCCAGCAACAACCCGGCTGCCATCAGCACGGTGCCAAGCTCCATCACCGCGCGAGGGCCGCCACGATCCATCAGCCTGCCCATCAGCGGGCTCATGATCGCGGAAATCAGGAAGCCGAATGAAAAGGCACCGGCGGTGACGCCACGGTCCCAGCCGAATTCCTGGAGAATTGGCGGGAAGAACAGCGAGAACGATGTCCGCGCATTGACCCCGATGGCCATGGAAACGAACGTGACGGCGACGATGACCCAACCATAGAAAAACGGTAGCCGCATCGGATGATGCCTTTTTTATTGGACGCATTCTGCGTCAAAGCTTTTTGATTGCACCTTCCGTAACCGAAAAGCGCAATCCATGCTGGTATATAATTATATCTACAACTTTAAACTTTTTAAGAATAGTTAAGCATCGCCGCTGCTGCCGAATTTTCCCGTCCGCATTCGGCCTGACCGGACGCGGCAATCTGGCGTGACGCCGGCGGCAGGATTTTCCCGGGATTGAAGATATTGTCAGGATCGAGCGCCTTCTTGAGCGCCCGCATGGCGTCGAGCGCCTCACTGCCCAGTTCGGCCTGCATATACTTTTGCTTGCCTTGCCCGATGCCATGTTCACCTGTGCAGGTGCCCCCCATCGCCTGCGCCCGTTGAGCGAGGCGATGCATGAAGTCCTCCGCGCGGGCGACCTCATTGGCATCGTTGCGATCGCACACCATCGAGCAATGAAAGTTGCCATCGCCGACGTGGCCGACGATGGGCGCCAACAGGCCGAGCCGCGCGAGATCCTCTTCCGTCGCAGCGACACATTCCGCGAGTTTGGAAATCGGCACGCAAACGTCGGTGGCCGCGACATCGGAGCCCGGTCGCATGCTCTTCACCGACCAATAGGCATCGTGACGGGCCTGCCAGAGCCTGGTGCGATCCTCCGGCTTCGTCGTCCATGAGAAATCGCCACCGCCACATTCCAGTGCGATCTCGTGAAAATTTCGCGACTGCTCGGCCACTTCGGCCTCGCTGCCATGGAATTCCAGCAGCAGCAGCGGCGTTTCCGGGAGCGTCAGCTTGGAATAGGAATTACAGGCACGAACCTGCGCCTCGTTCAGCAGCTCGATCCGAGCAACGGGAATGCCGGTCTGAATCGCGAGAATCGTCGCCTGACAGGCACCTGCCACCGTGGCGAACGAACATGACGCGGCAGCCATGGTTTCAGGAATGCCACGCAGCTTGATGGTCAGCTCGCTGATGATACCCAGTGTGCCCTCAGCACCGACAAACAGATGCGTCAGGTCGTAGCCCGCCGAGGATTTCTTCGCGCGGGTGCCGGTCTTGATGATCGCACCATCGGCGCGCACGACCTTGAGCGCGAGCACGTTGTCGCGCATCGTCCCGTAACGCACTGCGTTGGTGCCGGAGGCGCGCGTCGACGCCATGCCGCCAAGCGACGCATCGGCGCCGGGATCAATCGGGAAGAACAGGCCCTGATCGCGCAGATTTTCGTTGAGCGCCTTGCGGGTGACGCCGGGCTGAATCACGCAGTCGAGGTCTTCGCTGTGCACTTCGAGGATATTGTTCATGTCGCGCATGTCGATGCAGATGCCACCGGCCGGCGCATTGACCTGACCTTCCAGCGACGTGCCGGTGCCGAATGCGATCACCGGAACTTTGTTCGCTGCACAAATCCGGACCACGTCCTGGATATCCGCGGTTTCCTGCGCGAACACGACGCCATCCGGCGGCTGGTTGGCAAGCCATGTCGTGGTATGGCCATGCTGCTCGCGAACCGCCTGCGACGTCACCAGTCGATTGCCAAAACGCGCCGTCAGCGCTTCAAGCGTCGTGGCCAAGGCCTTCGGCTCCGGTCGTTTCAAATTGTTCGCAATGCTAGCCACAGCAGTCCCTCCGACGCGGCGGGACCGTGGCAAAGGTTGTATAACGGGTCAAGAGACGTGAGAGCGGGACAGGAATTACCGATGACTGAGCCAACCGACGATCTGCTGCAGCAACCCGTCCCTTTCCGGGCGCATGTCATGCAGATCGAACCGCAATGGATCGACTATAATGGCCATCTCAACATGGCCTATTACAACGTGCTGTTCGACCGGGCGATCGACGACCTTTGGCTCAAGATCGGGATCGGTCCCAAATATATGAGGGCGCGCAACAACTCGACATTCACGGCCGAATGCCATGTTCGCTATGTCAGGGAGATTCATCTGGGAGATCCTGCGCAGGTGTCGATCCTGATTGTCGCTGCGGACGACAAGCGCATTCACACCTTCAAGGAGTTGCGCCACGCCACCGAGGGATGGCTGTCGGCGACGTCGGAAAACATGACGCTCCACATGGACATGACGGCCCGGAAGGTTGCGCCGTTTCCGCCTGATATCAGCGCCCGCGTGCAGGCGCTGGCCAATGCGCACCGATCCGTAGATCGCCCCGAGGGCATCGGCCGATCGATCGGGATGCCCTCGAAGAAATAACCGTCAGACGCGCGTGCGGCCGCGGACGAGGCCCACAACGGCCGAAATCAGGAACAGGACGATGGCGATGAAGAAGATCGCCTTGGCGATTTCGATGGAGGCGCCGGCGATACCGCCGAAGCCGAGAACGCCGGCAATAAGAGCGATAACGAGGAAGGTAACAACCCAGCTGAACATGGCACAAACCTCAGTTTTTGGTGTTTGACGCGGCATTCGCCGTCGCGCTTGATGCTGAAATAAGCCGGAGCGAAAACGAAAGTTCCCGACCCACGTACCAGCCAACATCACTGAAACGAGAGCGCTCCTGCGTGCCAACGGGCGTCAGATGAGCCGCATGCGGGGATAAGTCTGTCGCCAGAAGCCTCTCGCTCCTATATGCCCTCCTATCCTGCTAAGAAGGCTCCCCTTTAAGGCCCCACGGTGCCAACGTGGGCGGAATACGATTCGCATGAATGACGCACGCAAAATGCCCACCAACGATCTCCCTGCCTACCAACCGGCGGCGGGCGGCATTGGTGCGCGTGCGCGCGCTGCTGCGGCGCCAGCGGCACAGTATCTGAGCGGGCTCAATCCGGAGCAGCGCGACGCCGTCGAGACGCTCGACGGTCCTGTCCTCGTGCTCGCGGGTGCCGGCACCGGCAAGACCAAGGTTTTGACCTCGCGGATTGCCCACATCCTCAGCATGGGCCGTGCGCGACCCGGCGAAATCCTGTCGGTGACCTTCACCAACAAGGCCGCGCGGGAGATGAAGCACCGGCTTGGCATCATGCTCGGCCAGGCGGTCGAGGGCATGCCGTGGCTTGGCACCTTCCACTCGATCGGTGGCCGCATCCTGCGCACCCATGCCGAACTGGTGCAGCTGAAATCCAATTTCACGGTGCTCGACACCGACGACCAGATCCGGCTGCTCAAGCAACTCCTGCAGGCTGACAATATCGACGACAAGCGCTGGCCGGCGCGGATGCTGGCCAACCTGATCGACGGCTGGAAGAACCGCGGACTAACGCCATCGCAGGTGCCGTCCGGCGAAGCGGCCGTGTTCGGCAACGGCAAGGGCGGCAAGCTCTATGCCGCCTATCAGGATCGGTTGAAGACCCTCAACGCCGCGGATTTCGGCGACCTCCTGCTGGAATGTATCCGGCTGTTCCGCGAGCATCCGGACGTGCTGAAACAGTATCAGCAGCGCTTCAAATATATTCTCGTCGACGAATATCAGGACACCAACGTCGCGCAGTATCTGTGGCTGCGGCTGCTGTCGCAGGCGCCCGGTCAGCGCTTGCTGCCGGAAGCGGACGCGCCATCGGCAGACAGCAAACCGGCCGTGCCGCTCAAAAACATCTGTTGCGTCGGCGACGACGACCAGTCGATCTATGGCTGGCGCGGCGCCGAGGTCGACAACATCCTGCGCTTCGAACATGATTTTCCCGGTGCCAAGGTCGTGCGGCTGGAGCGCAACTACCGCTCGACCGGCCATATCCTTGCCGCGGCCTCACATCTGATCGCGCACAACGAGGGACGTCTCGGCAAGACGCTGCGTACCGAAGATGTCGATGGCGAGAAGGTCACCGTCACCGGCTCCTGGGATTCCGAGGAAGAAGCCCGCGCGATCGGCGAGGAGATCGAGCAGTTGCAGCGCGAGGGCAACAAGCTCAACGACATCGCGATCCTGGTGCGCGCCTCGTTCCAGATGCGCGAGTTTGAAGATCGCTTCGTTACGCTCGGCCTGCCCTATCGGGTCATTGGCGGCCCGCGCTTCTATGAGCGCGCCGAAATCCGCGACGCGCTGGCCTATCTGCGCGTGATCAATTCGCCGGCCGACGACCTCGCCTTCGAGCGCATCGTCAATGTGCCCAAGCGCGGCCTCGGCGATGCCACCGTGCAGATGCTGCACGATCACGCACGTCGTCGCCGCATTCCGCTCTCTGAGGCTGCCCGTCAGGTCGTCGAGACTGATGAGATGAAACCGAAAGCGCGCGGCAGCATGCGCGACCTGATGATGAGCTTCGAGCGCTGGCGCAAGCAAAGCGAAGTCATGCCGCATACCGAGCTCGCCGAGATCGTGCTCGACGAAAGCGGTTACACCGACATGTGGCAGAAGGACCGCTCCGCCGACGCTGCCGGCCGTCTTGAAAACCTCAAGGAACTCGTGCGCTCGATGGAAGAGTTCGAGAACCTGCAGGGCTTCCTCGAACACATCTCGCTGGTGATGGACCGCGAAGGCGGCGCCGACGAGGATGCCGTGTCGGTGATGACACTGCATTCGGCCAAGGGGCTCGAATTCGACAACGTCTTTCTCCCGGGCTGGGAAGAAGGCCTGTTTCCGCATCAGCGCGCGCTCGACGATCAGGGCCGCGCAGGATTGGAAGAAGAGCGCCGCCTCGCCCATGTCGGCATCACCCGCGCACGCCGCCGCGCCAAGCTCTATTTCGCCACCAACCGGCGCATTCATGGCACCTGGAACACGACGATGCCGTCGCGTTTCCTCGATGAGTTGCCGGCAGCCAATGTCGAGATCACGGAATCAAAGGGCGGTTCGGGCTGGGGCGGCGCCGGAGGCTACGGCGCATCGCGCTTCGACAACGTGGAATCGTTCGGATCGAGCTATTCGACACCGGGCTGGCAGCGCGCGCAGGCCAACCGTTCACGCGGCGGAGGACAAGGCGGCAGCGGCTTCAGCGAAGGCCAGTCGCCTTTCGGCGGCTCCTCTTCATCGCGAAACAAGCGGCCGATGACTATCGAGGGCGAGTTGATCGCGAAGTCCACCGGCACGGAGTCCGACTTCACGCTGCAGGACCGCGTCTTCCACCAGAAATTCGGCTACGGCAATGTGACAAAGATCGACGGCAACAAGCTCACCATCGTCTTCGAGAAGGCGGGTGAGAAGAAGGTCGTCGACAGTTTCGTGGAACGCGTCTGACAATGCCGGTCTATATTGCGCTCATTCAGAAGGACGCCAGCGGCACCTTCAACGTTTCCTTTCCCGACCTGCCCGGCATCGTGACCGCCGGCGACACCCTCGATGAAGCGATCGAGGAAGCCGAGGAAACGCTCGAATACGCGGCCGGAGACTGGCGCAATCCGGACGGCTCGAGCGGCCTTCCGACGCCGCGCACCATCGAGCAATTGCAGGACGATCCCACATTCGTCGATGCCGCGGATGGCGGCGTTATTGTCGAGATCGACTATGAGGCGACGGAATAGCTAGCCGTCCAAGCGCTTCTGCATTACGCTTTCTTTGGGGGAAGCGGTCATGCTGACGAATAGCCGCGATATCATCCAGCGTCTTGAGCGCGAAGGTTGGATTAAGACCCGCGTCACCGGCTCGCATCACGTCTTCAAACATCCCGAGACCGGGGACACACTCGTCGTTCCCCATCCCAAGAAGGACTTGGGGAAAGGTCTCGTTCGTGCCATTTATAGAGGTGCAGGCTGGAAGCCTGATTGAGGTTCGTCATGGCCCACTACGTCGCCATCATCGAGGAAACAGGACCAGCTCTCGCCGTCGGCGTCTGGTTTCCCGACTTGCCCGGCTGCACCTCTGCAGGTGACGACATCGACGAGGCCTTGCACAATGCGCCGGAAGCTTTGCAGCTGTACGCCGAGAGCGTCGCGGCTGAAGGACGAACGTTACCGCCTCCTCGCACCTTGACCGAGCTGAAAGAGGATGCGTCGTTCTCTGGCGAGATCGACGCGCATATGGTGGCCCTTGTCGAGTTTCGCGCACGCGCTCACGCCGCAGAATAGCCCCAAAATCGCCTATTCCGCGATTGCGGTGGCGCATCTTCATTCCTATGTACGCACCCCGCGCCCGACAAAGCCGTTTCGGCTGCGCCGGTCGTGCATCCCGGTATGACCGCCCGGTCCTCTGCCTTCCCCTTTTCGAACGATCATATCGCCGATGTCTCCCATCATTTCCGTTTCCAATCTGACCAAGAGCTATGCCTCGGGCTTTACGGCCCTGAAGGGTATCGACCTCGACATCAACCGCGGCGAGATCTTCGCGCTGCTGGGGCCGAACGGCGCTGGCAAGACGACGATGATCAGCATCATCTGTGGCATCGCCAATGCCACCTCCGGCAAGGTCATGGTCGATGGTCACGACATCGCCCGGGACTATCGCGCCGCGCGGTCGCTGATCGGGCTGGTGCCGCAGGAACTGCACACCGACGCCTTCGAATCGGTTTGGGCCACGGTCAGTTTCAGCCGCGGCCTGTTCGGCAAACCGAAGAACCCGGCGCTGATCGAAAAAATCCTGAAAGACCTCTCGCTGTGGGACAAGAAGGACAACAAGATCATCACGCTGTCCGGCGGCATGAAGCGCCGCGTGATGATCGCCAAGGCGCTGTCGCACGAACCGCAGATCCTGTTTCTCGATGAGCCCACTGCCGGCGTCGACGTCGAATTGCGCAAGGGCATGTGGGAAGTGGTGCGCACGCTGCGCGCTGCCGGCGTCACGGTCATCCTCACCACGCATTACATTGAAGAAGCCGAGGAGATGGCCGACCGCATCGGCGTCATCAACAAAGGCGAGATCATCCTGATCGAGGAAAAGACCAAGCTGATGGAGCAGCTCGGCAAGAAGCAGCTCAAGCTGTATCTGCAAGGCACGGTCACGGAGATTCCAGCCAGCCTGGCTCACTACAACCTCGAACTGGCAGCCGACGGGCATCAGTTGATCTACAGCTACGACACCAAGAGCGAGCGCACCGGGATCACCAGCCTGCTCGGCGATCTCCGCGAATCCGGCATCCGCTTCTCCGATCTCGACACCACGCAGAGCTCGCTCGAAGACATCTTCGTCAGCCTGGTGAGGAAGTAACATGAACTTCAGAGCTGTCCGCGCCATCTATCTGTTCGAAATGGCGCGCACCTGGCGCACCGTGCTGCAGAGCATCGTTTCGCCGGTGATTTCCACCTCGCTGTATTTCGTGGTGTTTGGCGCCGCGATCGGCTCGCGCATCACCTCCATCGAGGGCGTCAGCTACGGCACCTTCATCGTGCCCGGTCTGGTGATGCTGTCGGTACTCACGCAGAGCATTTCCAACGCCTCGTTCGGCATCTACTTCCCCAAGTTCACCGGTACGATCTATGAATTGCTGTCGGCGCCGGTGTCCTACGTCGAAGTCGTGCTCGGCTATGTCGGCGCCGCTGCGACCAAGTCGATCCTGCTGGGCCTGATCATTCTGGCCACCGCCGGACTGTTCGTGCCGCTGCACATCCTGCATCCGTGGTGGATGCTGACCTTCCTGGTGCTGACGGCAGTGACGTTCAGCCTGTTCGGCTTCATCATCGGCATCTGGGCTGACGGTTTCGAGAAACTGCAGGCGATCCCGCTGCTGGTGGTGACGCCACTGACCTTCCTGGGCGGTAGCTTCTACTCCGTCAGCATGCTGCCGTCGGGTTGGCGAACCGTCACGCTGCTCAATCCGGTCGTGTATCTGATCAGTGGCTTCCGCTGGAGCTTCTACGAAATCTCCGACGTCAGTGTCGGCTGGAGCATCGGCGTCACCTGCATGTTCCTGGTGATTTGCATGTTCGTCGTCTGGTGGATTTTCAAGACAGGCTACAAGCTGAAAAACTGAAATCGCTGATAATAAAAATGGCCCGGTTT
Source organism: Tardiphaga sp. P4_G1 (assembly GCF_056401215.1). NCBI lineage: Bacteria > Pseudomonadati > Pseudomonadota > Alphaproteobacteria > Hyphomicrobiales > Nitrobacteraceae > Tardiphaga > Tardiphaga sp. P4_G1. The sequence continues at coordinate 262,884 of NZ_JBFUJU010000004.1, read as the reverse complement.
GAACCGGGCCATTTTCATTTCAAATCAATGCCTGCTTAGCGATAGCAGCGGAATTTGCCATGGCGGTTGTAATACCCACGGCACTGGGTCCGTCGGCCTTCGGGAATTCCAAGCACACCTTTCACGCCGCCCACGGCCGCGCCGACGCCGAGGCCAACTGCGCCACCGACCACACCGCCGACCGGTCCGGCGGCGCGATTGCCGTCACGGTAACCTTGGTTGGCACCCTGCTCACCACCCCGGAATACGCCCTGCGCCTGCGCAAAATGCGGCATGGCGACCAGAGCCAGCACGCCCGCGGCGAACGCCAGGCGGGTCTTCATCGACGAACTGATCGGCAACACAGCGGTCTTAACGGTCATCTGGAGCTTCCCTCTGAGCGACGAGAATTCGCCGCTTGCGATTGTGGGAGGGCAACGCGCGACCTAGGAACCGGTTCCATCTGCCTCCATGAGAAGCTTCCTATCGCGCATCCTCGGGTCGGGCCGAGCCCTCTTTCGGCCCGGTCGCCGCCTTGGTGCCGCCTAGCCCAACATTAAGGATGCACGAAACTGTCACTGGCACCCGGGTCGCCCCATATGCATATTGGAGGCGGGACGGTAGGCGGTACAACAGGTTACGGCCCGGAGGCCAAGGTAAGATGCGTTCGTTTTATATGACCCTTGCGGGTCTCGCCGTTTTCGCCGCTACCAGCACTGCGCAGGCCAAGATCGCCATTACCGTCGACAAGGATGCCCAGCAGCTGACTGTCGTTCAAGACGGCGTCGAGAAATATCGCTGGCCGGTCTCGTCAGGCATTCCGTCCTACGAGACCCCGAATGGCAGCTTCCAGACATTCCGCATGGAGGAGGATCACTTCTCCAAGGAATTCGACGATGCGCCAATGCCCCATGCCATCTTCTTCACCAAGAAGGGCCACGCCATCCACGGCACCGATTCCGTGAACCGCCTGGGCACGCCGGCCTCTCACGGCTGCGTCCGGCTGTCGCGCGAGAATGCCGCGACCTTGTTCGCCATGGTCAAGGCCGACGGGGTGCTCAACACCACCGTCACGCTGACGGGCTCCTCGCAGGTCGCCCTCGCCCGCAACCCGCGCCCGGCGAAGCCGTCTGCCGTCGCCCGCCGCGATATCGCTCCTGCTTCACCGTCGTATGACGCCGCCGGCAATCCCATGGATCTCACGCCGCAGGCCGTGGCACCGAACCGCCGCGTCGCACGTCAGGTACAGCCGGCGGATGACGATCGTTACATCTATCCGGCCGATGGCAATGACGGTCAGCGTTATCCGGCCCCTCCCGGCTATCGCCGCATGACGGAAGCCGAGACCCAGCAGTATTACGCCAATCGTGGCTATTACAGCCGGCAATATCCGCCGCAGGCCTACGCGCCGCGGCCGTATCAGCCGCGCGGCTTCTTCGGGGACAACTGAGCGAAGATGTGTGACGCGTTTTCCTGACGCGAACCGGCATCCACTTCGCTTGAAAACGCTTCAGTTATCTCCGTCCCGTAGCCGGCGCCAGACGGCGCCGAGCACGTTAGAATAGTCGTCGGTCCAGACTCGCTGATCGTCGTTCGCCTCGGTCAGGGCCCATTGCGATGACGTCGCGATGGAGCCGACATCGGCGGCGTCGTGGGCGGAGATGACCACGTTGGTCGAGAAGATATATTCGTTGTCGCGGCCGGAATCCTCCGAATACACCCAGCTCTTCATGTCATTGGCATCGGCGATGCCGACCACGACGCTGGCGAGTTCAAGATGCCGATTCGACACATGCATGACGACGGCGCCTTGCGGGGCGAGCTTCTCCTTGTAAATCTCCATCGCCTCCTCGGTCGCCAGATGGATCGGGATCGCGTCCGACGAATAGGCATCAACGATGATGAGGTCGTAGACGCCGTCAGGCTCCTTCGCGAAGGTCAGTCGCGCATCGCCGATCACCGGCTTGACGTCCGGCTCGCACTTCTGGATGTAGCTGAAATATTTCGGATCCCTGGCGGTATCGACCATCGACTGGTCGATCTCGAAAAACTTCCAATCCTCGCCGGGCGCCGACGCGCAGGTCAGCGACCCCGAACCTAGCCCGATCACCGCCACGCGCAGTGGCGCACCCTTGCGCGCACGCACCGCAGTGATCGCCTGCCCGATGCCGCCGTCCTTGTAATAATAGGAGATCGGCTCCGGTCGTCCGGTCACCGGCGTGCCATCGTCATTAAGATATTTCTCTGCGCCGTGGATGGTCGTGCCGTGCATCAGCACGTGATACTGGTTGTTCGACGTCACCACGATCTTGTGCACGCCGAAGAAACTACGCACGGTTTCGACCCGACCATCGTCCGCCGGGTAGAAACGGATCAGCGCCAGAGCGAGGACAGTGATCGCCAGGAGCTTGAGCCGGTCAGCCCGCAGGATCGCCGCGATTATGCCGACAACGGCAACGGTGCTGACGACATAGACACGTTGGGTATCGATCCACGTGAACAGCTTGCCGGTTGTGTAGCTCGGCACGATCAATGCGATTGCGGCAACCACGAGCGCGATCCAGTACCAGCGCGCCCAGCCGGAATACCGCTCCGGCAAAGACGGCCTGCACAGCACGGCAAATGCGATCAGGATCGGATATTCCGCGATCCATGAGAATGTGAACGGCGCGATCAAACCGGCGAACAGGCCACCCACCATGCCGCCGAATGAGAGTGCGACGTAGTAGCCCGTGAGATAGCGGGCTGCCGGACGCTGCCGGGCCAATTCACCATGGCACGCCATGGCAATAATGAAGAAGCACAACAGATGACCACCGAGGGTCAGCAGCAGATTCTGTTCGCCGCCAACCGCGAGCAACACGATGACGCCGGCAATCGCCAGCGGCTGCAGCATGAGAATCCACGTATGCGGCAGCAGCGGCCGCGACTGGAACACTAGCACCCAGGTCAGCAGATAAAGCGACAGCGGCAGCACCCAGAGCAGCGGCGCCGCAGCGACGTCCGTCGAGATATGCGCGGTGACCGCGATCAGCAGGCCGGATGGGACAGCCGCGAGGAAGATCCAGCGTGCACGCAGCGCCCAGCTCGGCGCCGGCGCGTCGATGGCATCAGCCCCCGGTGCAGCGACGGCAACCGGCGGCGACTTCAACAGCAACACGCCGCAGCCGGCGATCAGCAGGATCAGTAGGCCATAGCCGGACGTCCAGATCAGGTTCTGCGTGCGCAGCGAAAACATCGGCTCCAGCAGCACCGGATAGGTCAGCAGAGCGAGAAAGCTCCCGATATTCGACGACGCATAGAGAAAATACGGATCGTGGCCATTGGGATGGCCCGTGCGCACGAACCAGGCCTGCAGCAGCGGATTGTTCGCAGCGAGCGCGAAGAACGGCAGACCGATCGACACCGCGAACAGGCCGAGCAGCCAGAACGCATAGCCACTTTCCGGCGGCGTGCCCCAGCCCGACGCGATGGACAGCGGCAGCGTCAGCAGCGCAACAACCAGCAACAGGAGATGAATGACGATCGGGACCAGCCGGCTTCGCAATTGCATCAGGTAATGGGCATAGGCGTAGCCGCCGAGCAGCAGCGACTGGAAGAACACCATCGCCACCGACCACACCGCCGGCGAACCGCCAAGCCGCGGCAGCACCATCTTGGTGAACAGGGGCTGCACCGAGAACAACAACAGCGCGCTGGTGAAGATCGCCGCGGTGTAAACCACCAGAAGGAGCCGATTGCGGGAGGCCGAGTTTGGGGCGGCGACGGGCTGCGACGAACTCATGAAGGCTCCAGCATATTGCGCGGCAGAAAGGCGAGAATCCGGCCGGGACCGGCGGGCCGGAATGGAGCATATGGCACCGTTTCGGGCAATGCGCGCTAACTATGGAACCACAATCGTGATGGGCGGCCTTGTGCCGCGCGCGCGCCTCTTCGATAAAGAGGGCCCTATTTTCGTTTGACGCGTTTTCTTAATGCGAACCGGTCGCCACTTCGCAAGAAAACGCTCTAGCAGGCTTTGTTGAAGCGCACATGTCAGACACCGACGTTTTGATCATCGGCGCCGGCCACAACGGCCTCACTTGCGCGGCCTATCTCGCCATGAGCGGGTTGCGCGTGAAGGTGGTCGAACGACGTTCCGTGGTTGGCGGCGCCGCGGTGACGCAGGAGTTTCACCCCGGCTTCCGCAATTCGGTCGCGGCCTACACAGTCAGCCTGCTCAACCCGCAGATCGCCTCCGATCTGAAGCTCGCCGAACACGGCCTGCGGATCGTCGAGCGCAAGGCGCAGAATTTCGTTCCCGCCCCGGACGGCAGCTATCTCCTGACAGGCGAAGGCCGCACGCAACAGTCGGTTGCCAAGCTCAACGCGCGCGATGCCGAGCGGATTGGTGCGTTCTCGCATGAGCTCGAAGTCATCGCCGATGTGCTCAGGGATTTCGTGCTGCGTTCACCGCCGAACGTCGTGCAAGGTTTCGGTCTCGGCGCGATCAGCGAAGCCATCAATGCGCTCGGCACCGCGAAGATTCTCAACGCACTGACCATCGAACAGCAGCGCGTATTGCTCGATCTGTTCACCTGCTCCGCCGGCGAGATGCTGGACGACGTGTTCGAGCATGATCTGGTGAAGGCATTGTTCGGCTTCGATGCCGTGGTCGGCAACTATGCGAGCCCCTATGCCGCCGGTTCGGCCTATGTGATGCTGCACCATGCCTTCGGCGAGGTGAACGGCAAGAAGGGCGTCTGGGGTCACGCCATCGGCGGCATGGGCGCAATCACGCAGGCCATGGCCGCCGCGGCACGCTCGCACGGCGTGCAGATCGAACTCGACAACGGCGTGCGCGAAGTCCTCGTGGAGAACGACAAGGTCGTCGGCGTCATCCTCGACAATGGCGAGAGCATCCGCGCGAAATATGTTGCCTCCAACGTCAATCCGAAGCTGCTGTATACACGGCTGATGCCGGCGGATGCGCTGCCCAAGCCGTTCCTCGATCGCATCCGCAACTGGCGCAACGGCTCCGGTACATTCCGCATGAATGTCGCGTTGAGCACCCTGCCCTCATTCACCGCGCTGCCCGGCAACGGCGATCATCTGTCGGCAGGCATTATCATCGCGCCGAGTCTCGCCTACATGGATCGTGCCTGGCTGGATGCGAAGCAGCACGGCTGGAGCCGCCAACCGATTGTCGAAGTACTGATCCCCTCCACTCTTGATGACAGCCTCAGCCCACCGGGCCAGCACGTCGCAAGTCTCTTTTGCCAGCATGTTGCACCGACACTCCCGAACGGCGCATCGTGGGATGACCATCGGAACGAAGTCGCGGACCTGATGATCAAGACCGTCGATGACTATGCACCGGGCTTTGCCGCCAGCGTGATCGGCCGGCAGGCGCTGTCACCGCTCGATCTGGAGCGCGACTTCGGCCTGCTCGGCGGCGACATCTTCCACGGCGCGCTCTCGCTGAACCAGCTGTTCTCGGCCCGCCCGATGCTCGGCCATGCGGATTATCGCGGGCCGCTGAAGGGGCTCTATCACTGCGGCTCCGGTGCACATCCCGGCGGCGGCGTGACGGGCGCGCCTGGCCACAATGCGGCCAAGGCGATCCTCAGGGACCACCAGGCGCTGTTCGGCTGAGGACATCCTGTGGATAAGCCTGTGCATAGACAGTGGATGGGTCCTGAACAAGCCTGTGCGGAAGCTCGGGAGTACAGCGGTATAATCAGCTTATAACCCTGTACATCGCCACTGTATCGCCCCTGTATCCCCGCCGGTATAAACCCTGTACCAAGCGCGCCTAAGCTGTGCAGACCCTGTTCACGACGCCACCCGGACCCGCGATGACCACGCCCCAAGGAACCAGCCGCGCCACCTTCGCCGTCGGCGACGAATTCAGCGCCAAGCGCATCGTCGATCTCCTCACCGAGAGTTTCGAGGAAGGCCAGGCCGCGATCGCTGCATTTGAGAGCCCCGAGGGCCGCTGGGACGTCACTGTCCATTTCGCCGACCCGCCGGACGAGGCCTCGATCCGCGACCTCGTCAGCCTCGCCTCGGACGACACCGTGGCGGCGAGCATCGTGTTCGACAGCATCGAAGCGAAGGACTGGGTCAAGGAGAGCCTCGAAGGCCTCGTCCCGGTCCGCGCCGGCCGCTTCATCGTTCACGGCCAGCACGACCGCGACAAGGTGCGCCCCAATCAGCTGGGCATCGAGATCGAGGCCGCGCTGGCTTTCGGCACCGGCCATCACGGCACCACGCGTGGCTGCCTCGTCTATCTGGATTATGTGCTGCGCGCGAAGGCCCCGCAACGGATGCTCGATCTGGGCACCGGCACAGGCGTGCTGGCCATCGCTGCAGCGAAGGCCACGAAACGGCGCGTGCTGGCGACCGATATCGACCCGATGTCTGTGAGGGTGGCGCGCGAGAATATGCGGCTGAACGGCGTCGGCAATCTCGTCGATACTGTTTGCGCAACTGGCTTTTCCTCGCCGGCTTTCGGCGATCGCGCGCCGTTCGATCTGATCCTCGCGAACATCCTCGCCAATCCACTGCGCGCGATGTCGACCGACATGGCACGGCACCTCACGCGCAATGGCATGGTGATCCTATCCGGCCTGTTGCCGCATCAGGCGATGAGCGTGATCGCCGCGTATCGCGCCCGCGGGCTTGTGCTCCGCAAGCATCAGATCATTGAGGGCTGGAGCAGCCTGTTGATGCAACGCGCAGGCTGACACGCCTTTCGCCATTTTCCGAACTCCGGAATAACGACGGGCGATCTGGCCAAAGCTGACGGTTGGGTTGCTACTTCGGAGGCGGTACGTCGCGGCGACGAAGCGTTGCATTTTCCAGCCGCTCGACGCGCGTCACGCGCGCTTCGACGAAACGGCCCAGAATCTGGATGATACCGCTACGTTGATTTGGCTGACTGGGCGGAGTTTGGGTGGACTGCACCTGGGTAGGCTGGGAATGGCCAAGCGTGGGGGGTGGCGAAATTTTCTCGAACGTAAAAGCAGGCATTGTGTATCCCCTCTTCGTTGAGTTGAGACACTCTGAATGGCCAAGCATCGCACCGACAACACAAGCCGGGGGACGTTGTTCCATCCGGTTGAACACAACCATCAGATTTCAAGCATAACTTGTGCCAAATCTGCGCAACCCTGCCCCTCGATTGCAGGCCTGACAGCGCACCCATAGGATGATCCCGCGATGTTCGAAGCCCATTTCCAGACGTTCGAAGAGCCCGAAAGCGGCGTGGCGCTGACTGCGCGGCTGGCCGCATTTCGCGAGGAATTGCTGCGCCGGAAACTGACAGGCTTCGTGATTCCCCGCGCCGATCAGCAGCAGAACGAATATGTGCCGCCCTCCGACGAGCGGCTGGCCTGGCTCACCGGCTTCACCGGATCGGCCGGCATGGCGATCGTGCTGCTGCAGGAAGCCGCCGTCTTCGTCGACGGCCGCTATACGCTGCAGGCCGCCAAACAAGTCGATGTGAATGCGTGGAGCATCCAGTCGCTGGTCGAGCCGCCGCCGGAGAGCTGGCTCACCGATCACCTGAAGCCCGAAGATCGCCTCGGTTTTGATCCATGGCTGCACACTTCTGCGGCAGCCGAGAGGCTGGCTACCGCCTGCGCCAAAGCCGGCGCCGAACTCGTCGCGGTCGACAGCAATCCGCTCGATTCGGTGTGGGCCGAGCGCCCGGCGCCGCCGCTCGGCGCGGTATCGATTCACCCGCTCAACTATGCCGGCGTTTCCGAGGCCGACAAGCTCGCCCAGATCCGCGGCGAGATGGAGCGCCTGCGCGTCGATGCGCTGGTGCTGTCGGATTCCCATGCGGTCGCCTGGGCCTTCAACATCCGCGGCGCGGATGTCTCGCATACGCCGCTGCCGCTGTCCTATGCGCTGGTGCCGAAACACGGCCGCCCGCAGATCTTCATCGACCACCGCAAGCTCTCCAACAGCACGCGCAACCATCTTGAAGTCTCGGCCGATGTGCAGGAGCCGGATGCGCTGACGTCGGCGCTCGCAAACCTCGCCGCCTCGGGTGCTTCGATTGCGCTCGACAATGCCACCGCCGCCGATGCGCTGAGCCGGTTGATCACGGCTGCCGGCGGCAAGCCCGTGCGCGGCAATGATCCCATCGCTCTGCTCAAGGCAGTGAAGAATCCCGTCGAGATCAAGGGCACGCAGACCGCGCATCGCCGCGATGCTGTGGCACTGGCGCGCTTTCTCGCCTGGATCGACCGCGAGGCGCCGAAGGGCAAGCTCACTGAAATCGATACCGTCGAGGCGCTGGAGACCTTCCGCCGCCAGACCGGCGCGCTGAAGGACGTGTCGTTTCCCACGATCGCCGGCACCGGCCCGAACGGCGCCATCGTGCATTACCGCGTCACCCGCAAGACCAATCGCCGTATTGCGCTGGGCGATCTCCTGCTGATCGATTCCGGCGCGCAATATGAAGACGGCACCACCGACGTCACCCGCACCATCGCCATCGGCGAACCCACCGACGAAATGCGCGATCGTTTTACGCGCGTGCTGCGCGGCCACATCGCTATCGCGCGCGCCGCATTTCCCGACGGCACCACCGGCGCACAGCTCGATACGCTGGCGCGGCAGTTCCTCTGGCATGCCGGCCTCGACTTCGCGCACGGCACCGGCCACGGCGTCGGCAGTTATCTCTCGGTGCATGAAGGCCCGGCGCGGATCTCCAAGCTCGGCACTACGCCGCTCAAGCGTGGCATGATCCTTTCCAATGAGCCCGGCTACTACAAGACCGACGCCTTCGGCATTCGCATCGAGAATCTCGAACTGGTGGTCGAAGCCCATATCGAGGGCGCCGAGCAGCCGATGAATGAATTCGAGACGCTGACACTGGCGCCGATCGACCGCCGGCTGATCAATGCGCATCGCATCAGCAAGCGCGAACTCAAATGGATCAACGACTATCACGCTCGCGTCCGCCGCGAGGTGATGCCGCTGCTCGATGATGAAGCGACGCGGGTCTGGCTCGAAGCGGCGACAGAGCCGCTCACGCAGCCGCAATAGCGAGAGAACAGCCACCACGTGAATTACAGCCCGCCCGTTCCCAAAGTCGACGCCGTCGACCTCTCCACATCGCGGGTGATGCTGCTGTTGCTGGTGGTGATGACCGGCATCGCGCCGATCTCGCTCTATATGCTGGTGCCGGCGCTGCCAGAACTCGCGCGCACCTTCGGCGCCGACATCTCCATCGCGCAGATGACCGTGTCGCTCTACATGGTCGGCCTCGCCTTCTCGCAGCTGATCATGGGACCGCTGTCCGACAAGTTCGGCCGAAGGCCTGTGCTGCTTGCCGGTCTCGGCCTGATGGTGATCGCCGGCATCGGCAGCAGCTTTGCGCTCACATTGCCGCAGCTGATCGCCGCGCGGTTCTTTCAGGCGCTCGGCGGCGCCACGGGCATGGTGATGAGCCGCGCGATCATTCGCGACCTCTATCCGCGCGAGCGCGTCGGCGCGATGATCAGCCTCGTCATCGCCGTGATGATGATCGCGCAGATGCTGAGCCCGCTGGCCGGCGGTCTCTTGGAAACCGGCTTCGGATGGCGCGCGATCTTCTACGTCGTCACCGCTTCGTCTGTTGTCGTGACACTGGCCATCGCATTCTTCCTGCCCGAAACGAGACGGCGCGCAGCCAGTGACGTGAGCGGCGGCGGCTTCATCGCCGACTCCCGCGTCCTGCTGCGCAGCCGGACCTTCATCGGCTATTTGCTGTGTTACGTCGTGGCCTCCTGGATCATCTTCACCTTTGCCGGCGGCGGCCCTTATGTCGTTGTCACGCAGATGGGCCGTACCTCGGCCGAATATGGCGCATGGTTCGCGACGTCCGGCCTCGCTTACCTCGTCGGCAATCTGTGTTGCGTGCGCTTCGCGCCGCGCCGGACCATCGAACAACTGATCTGGTTTGGCCTCGCGCTGCAATTCGGCGGCGCGCTGCTCAACGTGGTCTGGGGTCTCACCGGCCTGAACCAGAATCCGGCCTGGCTGTTCCTCACCCATATGATCGTGATGTTCGGCAATGCCTTCGTGATGTCGAACGGCGCCGCGGGTGCGCTCAGCATTCGCCCGCAGGCCGCGGGCACGGCATCCGGCATGATGGGCTTCCTGCAGATGGGCCTGGGTTCGCTGTGCTCGCAATTCGGCGCCTGGCTCGGCGGCCATTTCGCGACACCGGTGCCGCTCAATATCGCGCTCGTCGTGCTGTCCTGCGGCTGCGCCGCCGCGATGATCTTTCTCGTCCCCCGCCGCAAGGTGGTGGTGACGGAAGAGATGATCGAACAGGCCGAAGGCGAAGAGACGGGATTGTTGTAGGCGCGCTTTTCTCTCGACGTCATGGCCGGACTTGTTCCGGCCATCTACGCTTTGCTGTGGATGTCGCCAAGGCGTGGATACGCGGGACAAGCCCGCGTATGACGACTGAGTATGTCGTGGCCACGGAGCGCCACGTCTCTCCTGATTCAACTGTCAAACAGCCACTGCTCTTCAGACATGCGTCATCACCCCCATTGTTTGCGGCGCGGGGGCGCCGTCGTCGCTTGCATTCCCGCCCCCTTGTGAGAGGGCGTGCGGAACGCCAGGTGCCCGTTGCACCCTTGGGCCTGACGCGATGCGGTCTTCCGCAATTTAGAGTGCATCAGGACTTTCGGAGGCGCCGAGCAAGTGCCCGGCGTTCCGCATACGGTGTTTTTTCGGTTGCCTGCACATCTGCCATGGCGAACGGTCCCATCACCAAAATTAATGTCCCAGGGCGGAGGGACAGGGTAGCCGCAAAGCACTTGGCCGAACGCGTTTTGACTTGGTCGTCCGTCACACTGTCCAGGGGTCTGTCCATCCGAAGGCCGGCCCGTCTCCTTGCCAGTGGCAGTGCTGGCGCAGATCCGTCCTGCCCGAAGACAGACGTTCCCCCATGAACCGCGTGACGCCGCATCTCCGGCGTCCACCGCATCCCACCCCGCGAACGTGACGATCGCGATCGCCCCTCTCGGTGGGGCAGGACGGAGGGGAATATAAACCTGATGAGGATATTGTCAATGATGGATAGGAAAAAATGTTTAGGGGCTTTGCGCCCGCCCACCACTCGTCATTCCGGGGCGGCTGCGCGCCTTCGCGCAGGCGAACCCGGAATCTCGACATGTTCAGCAAAACACTTCGGGATTCCGGGTTCGCATTGCAGCGGCTCCGCCGCTTTCATGCGCCCCGGAATGACGAGTGTGGATCGAGGTTCGTGCTCTGCCGGCTTTGCCGGCGGCGCACGCCCCGGAATGACCGTGCGGGTCTTTACCCCCCGATCAGCGCCAGCCACTCGTCTTCCGTAAGCACGGCGACGCCGAGATCGCGCGCCTTGGTCAGCTTCGAGCCTGCATCCTCGCCGGCCACCACATAGTCCGTCTTCTTCGACACCGAGCCTGCGACCTTGGCGCCGAGACGCTCGGCACCGGCTTTGGCTTCATCACGCGTGAACTTGGTCAGCGAGCCCGTGAACACCACCGTCTTGCCCGCGACCGGCGTATCGGTCTTGGCCTGTGCGACATCGAGCACCTCGATCTCGCCGAGCAATTCGTCGAGCGCCTTGACGTTACGTTTCTCGGCGAAGAACTCGACCACCGCGTCCGCGACGATTTCACCGACCCCGTCGATGGCGTTGAGATCGGCATAGGCTTCAGACGTATTCTCCTCGCCGCCCTGCCCCGCAGCGGCCGCCAGCATCGCATCGCGAAACGCAGCGAACGAACCGTAGTGTCGCGCCAGCAGCTTGGCATTGCCTTCGCCGATGTGGCGGATGCCGAGGGCGAAGATCAGGCGATTGAGTTCGATCTTGCGGCGGTCATCAATGGCGGCAAACAGGTTGCGCACCGAGGTCTCGCCATAGCCTTCGCGGTCACGCAGTTTCTTGGTGTTGCGCTCGTCGCGTTTGGCCAGCGTGAAGATATCGACGGGGTGCATGATGATCCCCTCATCGTAGAATTCCTGGATCTGCTTGTCGCCGAGCCCATCGATGTCGAAGGCCAGCCGCGAGACGAAATGCTTGAGCTTCTCGACTGCCTGCGCCGGGCAGACCAGCGCGCCGGTGCAGCGCGTGACGACTTCGTCGTTCTCGCGGATCGCGTGGCTGCCGCAGACCGGGCACTTGGTGGGAAATTCATACGGCTTTGCGCTCTTCGGGCGCTTGTCGAGGACAACATTGACGACCTGCGGGATGACATCGCCGGCGCGCTGCACGATGACAGTGTCGCCTTCGCGGATATCGACGCCGTCGCGTAGCGGCTGGCCGTCATTGCCGATGCCTTTGATGTAATCGGCATTGTGCAGCGTGGCGTTCGACACCACGACGCCGCCGACCGTAATCGGCATCAGCCGCGCCACCGGCGTCAGCGCGCCGGTGCGGCCGACCTGGATGTCGATCTTCTCCAGCACCGTGGTCGCCTGCTCGGCCGCAAATTTGTGCGCGATCGCCCAGCGCGGCGCGCGGCCGGCAAAACCCAATCGCGCCTGCCAGTCGATGCGGTCGACCTTGTAGACGACGCCGTCGATGTCATAGCCGAGCTTCGCTCTGATCTCGCCGATGCGGCGATAGAAGGCCAGCGCGTCATCAACGCTCTTGCACGTGGTGATCTCGGGATTGACGGTGAAACCGACCTTGCCCAGCCAGTCGATCATCGCATGCTGCGTCGGCTGATCCATCGGATAGTCCGACATCTCGCCCCAGGCATAGGCGAAGAATTTCAACGGGCGTGACGCAGTGATCGCAACGTCCTTCTGGCGCAATGAGCCCGCTGCCGAGTTGCGCGGATTTGCGAACACGGTGTCGCCGGCCTCTTCCTGCTTCTTGTTCAGCGCAAGGAAATCGCTCTTCAGCATATAGACCTCGCCGCGCAGCTCGCAGGCGGCGGGGATGTGCTTGCCTTTCAGCGTCGTGGGAATGTCCTTGATGGTGCGAACATTGGCAGTGACGTCCTCGCCGGTGAAACCGTCACCCCGCGTGGCGGCGCGGATCAACTCACCGTTCTCGTAGCGCAGCGACAGCGACAGACCGTCGATCTTCGGCTCGGCGACGATGGCCGGGATTTCATCGAGCTTGAGGAAGCGCTGGATGCGCTCCACGAATTCGGTCACTTCCTCATCGCTGAACGCATTGCCCAGCGACAGCATCGGCACCACATGCTGCACCTTGGCAAAGCCGCGCGCGGGCGCTGCGCCGACCGTCTGTGTCGGTGAGGCGCCGGTGACGAGATCGGGGAATTTGGCTTCGATCGCCTCGACCCGGCGACGCAGCGCGTCGTAGTCCGCATCCGACACCGTCGGCGCGTCGTCCTGATAGTAGCGCTTGTCGTGCGCTTCCATCTCCAGCGACAGCCGCATCAGCTCGATCTTCGCTTTGGGCTTCGTGAGCGTGGAGATGTCGGGGGGAGTTTTTGCGGGTTTTGCCATACGCGGTCACCGATGTTCGTCATGGCCGGGCTTGTCCCGGCCATCCACGCCTTGAAGCGCTGTTGTAAAGACGTGGATGCCCGGCACAAGGCCGGGCATGACGGAGTACAATGGTGAAACAAGGTGCACGTCGCGGTTCCGGGTTCGCTCGCAGGCGCGAGCACCCCGGAACGACAGTTCAAATCAGGCCGCGCCCTTGAGCAGCCGCTCCGCTGCGGCCCGCGCTTCGGCGGTGATCTCCGCACCCGCGAGCATCCGCGCGATTTCCTCGCGGCGGTGATCCTCCGCCAGCGTGTTGACGCGCGTCGCCACGCGCTTGCCCTTGTCGAGGGCGTCCTTGGAGATCAGCAGATGCTGGTCGGCCCTCGCCGCCACCTGCGGGGCGTGGGTGACGGCCATCACCTGGACCTTGCCGGCGAGCCGCGCCAGGCGCGCGCCGATGGCGTCGGCCACCGCGCCGCCGACACCGGTGTCGATTTCGTCGAACACCAAAGTCGGTGCGGAGCCCTTGTCGGAGAGCACCACCTTCAGCGCCAGCAGGAAGCGCGAGAGTTCGCCGCCGGAGGCGACCTTCATCATCGGGCCGGGGCGGGTGCCGGGATTGGTCTGAACCCAGAATTCGACGCGGTCGATGCCGTGCGGACCCGGCGTCGCCGCATCGCTGTCGACTTGGGTGATGAACTTGGCACGTTCGAGCTTGAGCGGACCGAGTTCGGCGATGACGGCCTTGTTGAGCTTCTCGGCGGACTTGATGCGCGCCGCGGAAAGTTTTGCCGCTGCGGCGGCGTATTTCTTGTCGGCGTCAGAGGCCGCGGTCTCCAGCCCCTTGAGCTGGCCGGCGCCGGCATCGATGGTGGCGACATCGGCAAAATATTTTGCGGCCAGCGCGGCGAGCCCGTCGACCGGTGTCGAATATTTCCGCGCGGCGCCGCGCAGCGCGAACAGCCGTTCCTCGATACGCTCGAGTTCCGCAGGATCGAAATCGGCGGCGATGAGCGCGGCGGCAAGATGCTGGTCGGCTTCTTCCAGCGCGTTGATGGCGACGTCGATCGCCTTCACCGCGGGCTCGACCAGCGACGGCGATGAACCGGCGCGGCGCTCCAGCCGGCGCACGGCGGCGGCCAGCGACGAGATCGGCGAATGATGGCCGGACACGGCCTCCTGCGCCTCGCGCAGGTCGGCCGCGATCTTCTCGCCCTGCATCATGCCGGTGCGGCGCTCCGCAAGCTTGCTCTCCTCGCCGTCCTTCGGGTTGAGCTTCTTCAGCTCATCGGCGGCGTGGCGCAGATAATCGGCATCGCGCGCGGCACGCTCCATATTGGCGCGATGGCTTTCAAGGGCCGCATAAGCGGACTTGCGGGCCTCCCAGAGCGTCTCCAGCGCGGTGACGTCCTTCTCCAGCCCGGCGAAAGCATCAAGCAGCCGGCGATGCGTGGCGGCATCTACCAGGGCGCGCTCGTCGTGCTGGCCGTGGATCTCGACCAAAGCGGCGCCGACCGCCTTCATCGTCTGCACGGAGATCGCCTGATCGTTGATGAAGGCACGGGTGCGGCCGTCGGCGAGCTGCACGCGGCGCAGAATCATCTCGCCGGAATCGTCGTCGAAGCCGTTGTCCTTGAGAATCGCCAGCGCCGGATGGCCCTTGGCCAGGTCGAACACGGCTGTCACCTGGCCCTGCTCGACGCCGTGGCGCACCAGACCGGCATCGCCGCGGCCGCCGAGGGCCAACGCAAAGGCATCGAGAAGAATGGATTTGCCGGCGCCGGTTTCACCGGTCAGCACTGCAAGACCGCGGGAAAACTCGATATCGAGCCGTTCGATCAGGACGATGTCACGGATCGACAGACGGGCCAGCATGGGAGGTCAGTTCCTAACCGAGGCCAAATCTCTTGAAGGCCTTGCTCAGGTAAGACCCCTTGTTCTCGCTCGGCTCGAGACCGCCGGACTTTACAAGATTGTAGGCGTCTTTGTACCACTTGCTGTCAGGAAAGTTGTGGCCAAGCACGGCGGCAGCGGTCTGCGCCTCGCCGACCACGCCGATCGCCATATAGGCCTCGGTCAGGCGCATCAGCGCCTCCTCAACGTGACGCGTGGTCTGGTACTGCGTCACGACGGTCTTGAAGCGGTTGATGGCGCCGGTGTAGTTGCGCTTGTCGAGATTATAGCGGCCGATTTCCATTTCCTTGCCGGCAATCTGGTCGCGTGCGCCTTCCAGCTTCTTCTTGGCCGAGGTCGCATATTCCGAGGTCGGATATTTGCGGACCACTTCCTCAAGCGCAGCCATCGCCTTTTCAGTGCGGCCCTGGTCGCGCGAGATGTCCGGGATCTGGTCGTAATGCGAGGCGGCGATCAGATACTGCGCATAGGCCGCATCCGGGCTGCCGGGATGCAGCGTCACATAGCGCGTGGCCGAGCCGATGCAGGTGTCGTAGTCGGCAGATTCGTAGGCCGCATAGGCCGACATCAGCAGCGACTTGCGCGCCCATTCCGAATACGGATGCTGACGATCGACTTCCTCGAATTTCTTCGCGGCGGCCTTCGGATCCTTGTTCTGGTTCATGAGGTACAAGCCCTCATTGTAGAGCTTGTCGGCGGGCTCCTCGACGAAGGTGTCGTCCTTGGTGCCAAACTTGTCCCAGATCGCGCCGGTGCCGCAGCCGCTCAGCGGCACGGCCAGCACGATGAGGCCCGCGGCGAACCGCGCCTGGCGGCCGAAACGGGTGAGCAGTGAACCACTGGATTCAAGCGTAATGCGCTGTGCCGACATATATCTGAGACCTGACGCCTTCATGCGGTGTCTGCGCGGTACGCGCACAATCACGGACCAACCGGATACGCGCCCGCAGCTTCGCTTGACCGCGTGCTCTATCTACCCGAATGACATCCGTTAACCAACCGGATACGGAGCCATTTCGCCCGGATTAAGGCGAAGGATGTGGAGATACAGGCGGTTATGGTTACCGGGGATGTCCCGGTGCCCGCAAAGGTCCGCGCTCGCGCAAAAGCGCAATGCAAAATACCGGCAGCGGGTAGAAGGAGGCCAGAAAGCCCGATCTTTAGGACACGTCCGGGCCGAAGGCCGGGGCGATCATGCCGCCAAGCATGCCCGAGGTGACATCGGCGCTGGCGCGGCCGCGGCGGACAGGGACGGCATCGGCTTCGACGATCTTCCAGGCGGAACGATCGGCCATCAGGGCGCAGAGCACGGCATTGTTAAGCTTATGGCCGCCGCGCACCGAGCGGTAGGCGCCGAGGATCGGCAGACCGGCCAGTGCCAGATCGCCGACGGCGTCCAGCACCTTGTGGCGGGCGCATTCATCGCTGTAGCGCAGGCCTTCGGTGTTGAGCAGCTTGTCATCGTCGAACACGACGGAATTCTCGAAGGACGCGCCGAGCGCGAAACCGGCGCTCCAGAGGCGGGCCACGTCGTTCATGCAACCGAAGGTACGTGCACGGGCGATATCGCGGCGAAAGGATTCGGGATTGAGATCGAGCACGTAGCTCTGGCGGCCAATCACCGGATTGGCGAAGCTGATTTCGACTTCAGCGCGGAAGCCCGCAGCGTGAGGGCGGATTTCGCCGAACGAGTCACCGATGGCAACCTGCACGGGTTTGAGAACCTGAATGAAGCGGCGACGGGCGCCCTGCTCCACAACGCCGGCCTGATCGATGGCGGCGACGAAGGCGGCTGCGGAGCCGTCCATGATCGGCACTTCCGGTCCATCGACTTCGATGGTGGCGTTGTCGATGCCCATGCCGCGCAGCGCAGCAAGAACATGTTCGGCGGTGGAAACGATTGGGCCTTCACGATCGCCGAGCACGGTGGCAAACTCGGTGGCGATAACGGATTTGGCGTCGGCCTGGATTTCGCGATCAGCACCTTCAAGACCGGTGCGAACAAAAATATAACCTGCATCGACGGGCGCAGGTCCAAGCGTGAGACTGACAGGCTTTCCGGAATGGACGCCGACACCGGTAACGGTGGCTTGCGATCCAAGCGTTGTCTGTCGGCTGAAAGTCATAAGGTACCCACCCAAGTAGCCTCTCGTCATGAGAGGGACTCTCTCAGTCGAACCTTGCGGCCTCCTGAGTCCCCGAGTCGCAGTCACATTAACCCCTGCCACAAAGTGCGCCAACTCACGCTTTTTTACCGATTGTTACCCCACCTTTGCCGCAATCAGGCCAGGGGTTAATCAAAATTTCTGCCGGTTCCACGGCTCCTTCAAGCATTGGCAGAGCGCGTCGGTAAAGATTAATGACTTACTATCAATAGGTTAAGAAATCCTACTGCCTTTTGGCGGCTGTCACAAACGAAAGCCCCGGCTGATCCAGCCGGGGCTTCTGTCGTCGACACGATTGTAACAAATGTCAGCTGGTCTGGCGGCGCAGGAAGGCCGGGATATCCAGATGATCGTCGCCCTGTGGCGCCGGCGCAACAGGTGCCGGGCGGCCATGAGAATCAAGACCCTGCGGTGCCGGACGTCGGGCGTATTCGGACACCGGCGGCTCGTTGCCCATCTGCTGGGCGACGCTGCGCTGTGGCTTACGCTCGGGCAGCGGCGGCATCGGAGCCATCGGCGGGGCCGACGGACGACCGGAGACCGGCGCTTCCGTTTCCTCGTCGCGGCGGCCGAGACCGACATTGGCCAGACGCTGCAGCAGCGACAGGCGAGCCTTCTGCGGCTCCTCTTCCGATTCGCCGCGTGCCTGACGGATCTCGTTCTGGGCCGGCATCGGCAGTTCTTCGAATTTCGGCATCCGCGGAGCGCGCAGCGGAGCACGTTCGGCCGATGGCGGAATGAACTGTTCGGGGATCGGCGCTTCGACAGGGGCTTCCTGACGCGGCGCTTCCGGGAACAGCGAGGGCTTCTGCGCGATCGGACGCACCATCACGTCGCCATACTGCTGCGGCGCAGCGGCTTCCGGAGCCACGGCAGCGGCGATGGCGGCGAGCGCGGCACGCTCATGGCTGGTCGCAGGTGCACGGGGCGCGGCAGCGGGCGCCGGAGCGCCGGTAGACTTGGCAGCCGCCGCGGCAGCGAGACGCTGGTTGTCAGCGCGGAGACGCGCGGTCAGATCGGCCAGGCGGGCATCCGGAGCACCGTTGCCGGCAGGAGCCGCAACGGCCGAGGTCACGGTGGTCACCGGAGCCGAGGAATTGCGGGCCAGCATGGCCTGCTCGATGCCGGTGGCGACGACCGACACGCGGATCACGCCGTCGAGGCTCTCGTCGAAGGTGGCGCCGACAATGATGTTGGCGTCGGCATCGACTTCTTCGCGAATACGGGTCGCGGCTTCGTCGACTTCGAACAGGGTCAGATCCTTGCCGCCGGTGATCGAGATCAGCAGGCCGCGGGCCCCCTTCATCGAGCTATCGTCGATCAGCGGGTTGGCGATAGCAGCTTCCGCTGCAGTCAGCGCGCGCTTCTCACCGGTGGCTTCGCCGGTGCCCATCATCGCCTTGCCCATCTCCTTCATGACTGCGCGCACGTCGGCGAAGTCGAGGTTGATGAGGCCTTCCTTGACCATCAGGTCGGTGATGCAGGCAACGCCCGAGTAGAGAACCTGGTCGGCCATCGCGAAAGCGTCGGCGAAGGTGGTCTTCTCGTTGGCGACCCGGAACAGGTTCTGGTTCGGGATGATCAACAGCGTGTCGACCACCTTGTGGAGCTCGGCAATGCCGGCTTCGGCCGTGCGCATGCGGCGCTGGCCTTCGAAGTGGAACGGCTTGGTGATCACGCCGACGGTGAGGATGCCCATGTCGCGCGCGGTCTTGGCGATGACGGGCGCTGCACCGGTGCCGGTGCCGCCGCCCATGCCGGCGGTGACGAACACCATGTTGGCGCCGGTCAGGTGATCACGGATTTCGTCGATGACTTCCTGCGCGGCGGCAGCGCCAACGTCGGGCTGCGAACCGGCGCCGAGGCCCTGGGTGACCTGCGTGCCCATCTGCACGATGCGCTGGGCCTTCGACATGGTCAGCGCCTGCGCATCGGTGTTGGCGACGACGAAATCGACGCCCTGCAGACCGGCGGTGATCATGTTGTTGACGGCGTTGCCGCCAGCGCCACCGACACCGAACACGGTAATGCGGGGCTTCAGCTCGCTGATATCAGGAACGTTGAGATTGATGGTCATGAGGTTGCCTCTCGATTACGCGCGCGTTGTGTGGTCATGCCATTGGCCGGTGGCCGATGGCGTCGGAGATGGAAAAAACACTGGTCGGAAAAATTTCATCAGAAGCCCTCTCGAAGCCATCGTCCGACCTTTCCGAAATAACCGTCACTGGTCCCTGTCTTGAGCTGCCGCGTATGCCGCGGTTCGACATGTTCAAGATGAGCGAATTGCGGATAGACCAGCAGGCCCGACGGCACCGCGAACGAAGCGCTCTTGGCTTCATTGGGCAGCCGGCCGAAGCCGAGTGGTCGTGCAATGCGAACGGACCGTCCGAGAATCTGGCTGCCGAGTTCGGCAAGGCCCGTGAGCTGCGACGCGCCGCCTGACAGCACCACGCGTGCGCGCGGTTCTGCAGCGAAGGGCGAATCCGCCAACCGGTCCCTGACCATTTCAAAAATCTCCTCGGCACGCTGACGCACGATGTTCGCGATCGTGGCGCGGGATACGACCTGCGGAAAATCGCGATCGTTATCACCAGCCGTCGGCACGTTCATGAGTTCGCGCGCATCGGAGCCACCCGTCAGCACCGTGCCATATAACGTCTTGATTCGCTCGGCATCCGCGATGCAAGCACCGAGTCCGCGCGCGAGATCCATGGTGATGTGTTGCCCGCCGACCGCAAATCCCGACGCGTGCACGAAGCGTCCGCCGGAATAGGTCGCGATCGTTGTCGTACCTGCGCCCATCTCGACGACTGCAGCACCGAGATCGGTCTCGTCATCGGTGAGAACAGAGAGACCTGCGACATAAGGCGCCGCAGCCATGGCTTCGACATTGAGATGGCAGCGCTCGACGACCAGCATCAGGTTACGCGCGACCGTCGCGTCCGCAGTGACGACATTCATATCGACGCCGAACTGCGAGGCGACCATGCCCTTGGGATCGCGAATGCCCTTCACGCCATCGAGTGAATAGCCGACCGGCAATGCATGGAGCACCGTCCGGCCCGGCGGCGTCGCGTGGCGCATGCCGGTCGAGGTGACGCGTGCGATATCGGACGCTGTGACGGCGCCGCCCTTGATATCGGCTGACGCTTCAATCAGTTGGCCCTGCAGGCGACCGGCCGAGACCGACAGCAAAACGGATTCGACGCGAACCTTGGCCATACGTTCGGCCAGCGCCACCGCCTGACGGACGGCCTGCTCGGCCTCGCCCATATCGACGATCGCGCCGGACTTGACGCCGCGCGACTGGATCTGGCTGTAGCCGATCAGCTCAACCGCATGGCTGCGGCCGCGCAGCGCTTCGTTCGGCGCGGATGGCCGCAGACGCGCAATCATGCACGCGATCTTGCTGGTGCCGACGTCCAGCGACGCCACCAGCGCGGTGCGGTTGGCCGCCATCTGACGCGTTTTCGGCGCCTGGTTGCGATCGAGACCGGTCATGCCGCGCCAGCCTTCTTCTTGGACTTGTCTTGTGCCTTGAACAGATCTTCGCGCGCCTTCGCTGCGTCTTCCGACAGCCGCACGGTCAGCCGATCCGACAGCCGCATGTCGATGGCGACGATGTCGCGCGAGAACAGGCGATCTTCCTTGTCGAGCTTGCTGAGCATGGCCAGCGCGTTGCCGACGTCGATTTCCGGGAGGCGAATGTCGAGGCCATCCTTCAGGCGGAGATTCCAGCGGCGCTCGCCGACGAAGATCGCGGCCTTGGTGACCGAGCGCACTTGCGGATAGCGATCGAGCAGCGCAAGGAAATCCCTGGCGTTGCTGTCGGCGCCCTTGCCCACCACCAGCGGCAGCGACATGAAGCGGCGCGACACGTAGTTTTCGAGAACGGCACCGTCATCGGCGATCACCGAGAGACGACCGTCCTCCTGCCACAGCGCAAAGGCCGTGCGCTCGGTGACATCGATCTGCAGACGGTTCGGATACAGCTTCAGCACATTGGCGTCGGCGATCCACGGATTGGCCTTGAGCTTGTCGCGGACAGCCGCGGCATCGAGGAAGAACAGCGAGGAGCGACCATTGACGCCGCCGATGGCCAGGATCTCGTCCTGGGTCAGCTGCTTGCGGCCGTTGAGAATGACGGAGGCAATGCGGAAGCCGGCGGCATTGGCCGCAGCGTTGCGCGCATCGCTAAAAGCTTCGACCATTTCGTCGACGTGATTGCCCTTGACCACGCCAAGCGCGAGGCTGCCCGTCAGCATCAACACTGTGGCCGCAATTCCGACGCGGCGCGGCGCGTAACGCTCAAGCGTCGCGATGAAGCGATTGGAACTCTGTTCGCGGACGGCAGGCTTGGCGGCACGAAAACGGGCCCAGAAGCGGGCGAGCGGGCTCAGCTGCTCACGCAGCAGAATGCCTGCCCCAAGGGCAGCCATTTTAAGATCAGCTTGGGGCCTCAAGGGTCGCACCGACCGAGAGAGGCGTCCTCCACCATCCATACCACGAGCTCGTCACAGGTTACGTCCGCATTGGCGCGGGACTTGAGGCGCGAGTGACGTCTCGGTCCTGCCGGGATGGATTCAAGCCTTTGAAAAAGGCCGGTTTTCCATCGATACGCGTCGTCACGGAGTCCCCGCAAAGCTCACGCCTCGGCAGCCAAGCGCACACGCGCCGCCAGCGTTAACCTTCGGCCTTCCTGGTAAACAAAGTGTAAAGGGGATGGGCGCAGAGCGCGATTTGATGCGGCTGTGGAAGACTTTAGCCGAGGTGTGGCCGACGCGCCCGAGGGAACTGCGGCGGCTTCGCGGCCGGCATCGCCGGGTTGCCGGAATTAACGCGGGGGAGCGGGTGGTGCGGCGGTGAAGCGCTGGTGCGCTCCCTCGCCCCGCTCTTGCGGGGAGAGGGCTGGGGTGAGGGGCGCTTCGATCTGCAAACGCTAGCGATGAGGAGAGCACGGTGCGCTGCCCCTCACCCGCCGCGAAGACGCGGCGACCTCTCCCCGCACAGAGCGGGGAGAGGTTAAAAGCCGCCTGCCCGCTTCACCGCGAGCTCGATCTGTCCGTTCAGAAAATCCACGAAACTGATCCCCTGGGCATTCAGCGCCTTGGGATAGAGCGAGGCTTTGGTCAGACCCGGGAGCGTGTTGGTCTCCAGATAGACTGGGCCTTTGGCCGACACGATGAAGTCCGACCGCGAATAGCCGCGGCACGACATCGCGCGGTGCGCCTTCACCGCGAAATCCATGATCGCCGCTGAAACCTCCGGCGTGAAACGCCCGGGGCAGATCTCCTGCGTCGACTTCGCGAGATACTTCGCCTCATAGTCGAAACCGCCATCGGCCGGAATGATCTCGATCGGCGGCAATGCGATCAGCGAGCCATCGGCCTGCTCCAGCACGGCGCAGGTCGCCTCAACGCCGGCGACGAACGGCTCGATCACATAATCCTCGGTCTTGGCTGCGTTGCGCACAGCGACGAAATCCTGCTTCGCATTGACGAATATCAGGCCGTAGCTCGATCCATCGCGCGCGGGCTTGGCGATCAGCTTGCCGTATTCGGCGAGCGCAGCTTCCATGTCGTTCAATGCGACACCCGCCGCGATGGGCACGCCTGCGATGGCTGCGAAGCGCTTTGCGCCGACCTTGTCGAAAGACAGATTGGATGATGCTGAGCCGGAACCCGTGAACGGGATGCCGCGCATCTCGCACATCACCTGCAGCTCACCATTTTCCGCAGCGCCGCCATGCATGCCGAGCACCAGCACACGGTTCTCGGCTTGGGCCTTGTCGAGCGCCTGCGTCAGCACGCCGATGCTGCTGCCACCGGGCTTGAACGGATCCTCGAACGGACGATCATGGGAGAGCAGCGCCGTGCCCGACGTCTCGTAGACGCGGTCATCGGCATCCCAGAACCAGAGATCCGCATCGGGCAGCGCGCCATGCAGCGCCTGTGCGGAGGCCACCGACACCAGACGCTCCTTGTTCAGGCCACCAAACATGATGGTGATCCGCTGAGGTCTCGCCTGCTCCGTCATTGTGTCGTCTCCGAACCCATCCGCGAATCGCGCCTTTGCCGACAAGGCAATAGCATCACGCTAGCCGAGTCATATAATGCCTTGTCGGAGGCGGTTTTGCGAGCCCGCCCCGCGGTGACATGGAAGTAACCTGATGATCAGAGCCTGGCTCGAACTCTCTACCTTCGGCATCTTCGCGACGCTGGGCACCATCTATTACGGAGTCGCGCTGATCCTCGTGGGGCTGACATCCAGCCGGCTGCTGTCGATGCGGCTGAAGTCCCTCCACGGCATCGTCGCGCCGTTCTTTTCCTCGGTGGCTATCCTGTTCGGCCTGCTCACGGGCTTCCTAGCCAGCGACGTCGGCGATCGCAACCGCCAGGCCGTCCGCGCCGTTCAGATCGAGGCCGGCGAGCTGCGCAACATCCATACGCTGAGCGTGGCATCGGTCACCGACATGTCCAATATACGCGCCGCGCTGAAGGCCTATGTGACATCGGAAGTGACGGAGGAATGGCCGGCAATGCTGCTCGGCCTGAAGTCGCCGCGCACCGATGTGGCCTATGACAGCCTGCTGCGCGAAATCAGCGATCCCGCGATCACCCGCGACGCCAGCAACACGGTGCATGGGGCGCTGATGGGCGCCTCGATCCGCGCCGGGACCGCGCGCAACGACCGGCTCAGCCTGTCGACCGATCACACCAATGATCTGAAATGGACGTCGGTCCTGCTGCTCGGGCTGATCACGCAACTGGCGCTGGCGCTGGTGCATCTGGAACGTCCGCGGGCCATGCTCGCGGCGCTCACGGTGTTCGCCAGCGGTGCCATCGTCGCTCTCGGCATTATCGCGCTGCAGGAGCATCCGTTCGACGGCGCCTTCCGCGTAGCCCCTGCGCCACTGGAAAATCTGCTGAGCATCAGCGAGGCCGGACCGGCGTCGGCACTACCGCCACCGCCGAAATAGCAGCCAAAGCGTTTCCGAGCGAAGTGGTGCCGGTTCGCGTTAAGGAACCGCGTCAGACATATCGTGTTACGGCGCGACGCCGATCCGCTTGATTTCCCAGTGCAGGTCGATGCCCGACTGCGCCAGCACGCGCACACGCACGGTCTCGCCGAGCGTTTCGATATCGCTCGCTGTGGCATCGCCGGTGTTGATCAGGAAATTACAGTGCATCTCCGACACCTGCGCGCCGCCGACGCGCAGTCCGCGACATCCGGCAGCATCGACCAGCTTCCAGGCCGAATGACCGGGCGGGTTCTTGAACGTGGAGCCACCGGTCTTCTCACGGATCGGCTGCGCGGTCTCGCGATGCGCCTGCACCTCGTCCATCCGCGCGCGGATCGCGGCGGAATCGGTGATCGTCCCGCGAAACTTTGCTGACGTGAAAATGATCGACGGTGAGACGCCGGAATTGCGATAGACGAATTGCATGCCGACATTGTCGAAGACGTGCTTCGTGCCATCGCGGCCGATGCCTGTGGCCTCAGACAGCACATCCTTGGTCTCGTCGCCATTGGCGCCGGCATTCATCCGCAGCGCGCCGCCGATGGAACCGGGAATGCCGAAGTAGAATTCCAGCCCGCCGATATTCGCGGACGCCGCCGTCTCCGCCACGCGCTTGTCGAGTGCAGCCGTGCCGGCGCTCACGATATCGCCTTCGGCTGATGTTGCGCCGAAGCCGCGCGGGCTCAGGCGAATGACGACACCTTTGATGCCGCCATCGCGCACGATGAGATTGGAGCCGACGCCGACGACGGTGACGGGAATATCGCTCGGCAGCTTCGACAGGAAGTAAGCGAGGTCGTCTTCATCGGCTGGCGTGAACAACACCTGCGCCGGACCACCGACGCGAAACCATGTCAGCGGTGCGAGGGACTCGTTCGCGAGCAGACGCCCGCGCAGATCGGGCATCGCGGATTTGAGTGAGGGGGTGATGTCGGGGAAGGTCATAGCGTGTTTTGCACGGTGCGAAGTGTGCACCCTCCCCCCTTGCGGGGGAGGGTGGCGCGTAGCGCCGGGAGGGGGGTAAGCCGCGGGCGCCGTCGCTCGGGGTTCCCCCCCTCCCCGACCCTCCCCCGCAAGKGGGGAGGGAGCGCAGCGGCGTGTGTTGCGATGCCGATATCAAACATCAACAATCCCTACCCCAGCGCCTTCAATTCGCCCGGCAATGCATAAGCCCATTGCGTGATGTTGCCGGCGCCGAGACACACCACCGTATCGCCACTCTTGGCGACACCCGCGACAAGACCCGCAAGCGCCGCGGACTCCTGCAGCGGGATCACCTCGCGATGGCCGTGGGCGCGCAGGCCGAGCACGAAATTGTCGCGGTCGATGCCCTCGATCGGTGCTTCGCCGGCGGGATAGACGTCGGCGACGATCACGGTGTCGGCGTCGTTGAAGCAGGTGCAGAATTCCTCGAACAGCGACTGCAGGCGCGTGTAGCGATGCGGCTGCACCACGGCGATCACCTTGCCTGCGGTGCTTTCACGCGCGGCGCGCAGCACGGCGGAAATCTCCACGGGATGATGGCCGTAATCGTCGATAATGGT
Source organism: Tardiphaga sp. P4_G1 (assembly GCF_056401215.1). Classification (NCBI taxonomy): domain Bacteria; kingdom Pseudomonadati; phylum Pseudomonadota; class Alphaproteobacteria; order Hyphomicrobiales; family Nitrobacteraceae; genus Tardiphaga; species Tardiphaga sp. P4_G1. Next base: position 236,818 of record NZ_JBFUJU010000004.1, on the reverse strand, counting down.
GACGCCGTTCCACTCGCCGGTCTTGGTGAAGCGGCGCTTGACACCGCCGAAGCCGGCGATGGCCTTGCGGATCGCCTCATCGGACATGCCGAGTTCATGCGCGACGGCAATCGCCGCCGTGGCATTCAGTGCGTTGTGACGACCCGGCATCGGCAGCAGCAGATTGTCGATCTCATGCGCGGTGCCGGCCTTGCGATCGCGGAACGCGACCTTGAAGGACGAACCGCCATTGGCAGGTTTCAGATCGACCAGCCGCGCATCGGCCTGCGGGTTCTGTCCGTAGGTGATAATGCGGCGATCCTCGATCTTGCCGACGATGCTCTGCACCACCGGGTGATCGATGCACATCACGGCGAAACCATAGAACGGCACGTTCTCGACAAAGTGGCGGAACGCATCCTGCACGGCATCGAAGGTCTTGAAGTGATCGAGATGTTCGGGATCGACATTGGTGACGATGGCGACATCGGCCGGCAGTTTCAGGAAGGTGCCGTCGCTCTCGTCGGCTTCGACGACCATCCACTCGCCCGCGCCAAGGCGCGCATTGGTGCCATAGGCATTGATGATGCCACCATTGATGACGGTGGGATCGAGTTCGCCGGCATCGAGCAATGCGGCGACCATCGAGGTCGTGGTGGTCTTGCCATGGGTGCCGGCGATGGCCACGCAGCTCTTCAAGCGCATCAGCTCGGCGAGCATCTCGGCGCGGCGCACCACCGGAATGCGCTGCGCGCGCGCGGCCATCAATTCCGGATTGTCGCGCTTGATCGCCGTGGAGACGACGAGCACGTCGGCGCCCGACACGTTATCGGCCTTGTGGCCGACATGGATGGTGATGCCTTTTTCGCGCAGACGATTGACATTGGCGCTTTCGGAAGCGTCCGAGCCCTGCACGGTGTAGCCGAGATTGCACAGCACCTCGGCGATGCCGCTCATGCCGATGCCGCCGATACCGACAAAGTGAATGGGTCCGATTTCGCGCGGCAGTCTCATGGGGCGTCTCTATGTTCCATCATGCCCGGGCAGCGCGAAGCGAGCTTCGCTGGACGTCCGGGCATCCAAGGCTTGTCTAACAGATGACTCCTTCAAACAGACGTGGATGGCCGGGACAAGCCCGGCCATGACGAAAAAGACGGAAATTTGGCTTGCGGATCAGACGAATCCGCCACCTTCGCTGCTGCTGTGCCCTACTCTGCCGCCGCGGGAACCGCCGCCCGCCCCCGGTCAAAGCGGATTGCGCAAAGTGCCACAGCGAGCGCTGCCAGCGGCGCCAATGCAGCGACCCACGGCACCGAAGCGAGACCCCCGTGATCGATCACCGCACCGCCCAGCCAGGCCCCGATGGCGTTGCCGAGATTGAACGCCGCGATGTTGAAGCTCGAGGCCAGGCTCTGGCCGGCGCCATGGGCCTTTTCCAGCACCCACATCTGCAACGGCGGCACGGTGGCGAAGCCCACGGCGCCGAGCAGCGCCACGAATGCCACCACGGCGATCTGGCTGTGAACTGCGAAAGTCATCAGGAACAGCACCACCGCCAGTGCAGCGAGGCTGCCCAGCACCGTCGGCAGCAGCCAGCGGTCGGCGAGCCGTCCGCCGACCAGATTGCCGACCACCAGCCCGCCGCCGAACACCAGCAGGATCGGCGACACCGCGGTCTCCGAAAAGCCGGCCAGCCGGGTCAGGATCGGCGCGATGTAGGTGAACAGCGCGAACACACCAATCCAGCTCAGCACCGTCGTGAGCAGGCCAAGCAGCACCTGCGGACGCGCGAGCACCGCGAGATCCTGTTTCAGATTCGACGGCGCGGGCTTTTCCTTATCTCGCGGCACGAACAGCGCGATGATTGCGAAGGCGGCGACGCCAACGGCGGTCACGGAGAAGAAGGTCGCGCGCCAGCCAAACCCCTGCCCCAGCCAGGTACCGAATGGCACGCCGAGAATATTCGCCACGGTCAGACCGGTGAACATGATGGCGATGGCCGAGGCCTTTTTGTCCGGCGCCACCAGCGTGGTCGCCACCACCGAGCCGACGCCGAAGAAGGTGCCATGCGCGAAAGCCGTGAGCACGCGTGCCGCCATCAGGCTCCAGTAATCCGGCGCCAGGGCGCAAGCGAGATTGCCGATGGTGAAGATTGCCATCAGCACCAGCAGCACGGTCTTGCGCGGCCAGCGGGCGGTCGCGACGGTCATGATCGGGGCGCCGAGCACGACACCCAACGCATAGCCCGAGATCAGCAGACCCGCTGCCGGGATCGACACACCGAGGTCGCCGCCGACCTCGATCAGGAGACCCATGATGACGAATTCGGTGACGCCAATTCCGAAGGCGCCGGCGGTAAGCGCGTAGAGTGCGAGAGGCATGATCCTATCCCGTGCGTGAAACGGGCCAGATGCCCGACAGCGGGAGATGTGGACCTCCGGACATTGATGAGATAGACGTGGCATAGGCACAATATTTGTGAATTGAATTCACTCAATAGATTGAAGCCAGATGTCACGACTGGACGTCAACCGCTCCGGCGAGATGGAAGTGTTCACCCGCGTGGTCGAGCTCGGCGGTTTTTCGACCGCGGCGCGGGCCTTCCGGATGACCCCCTCTGCCGTCAGCAAACTGGTGGCGCGGCTGGAGGCCCGGCTCGGCGTGCGGCTGATCAATCGCTCGACGCGCAAGCTTCAGCTCACGCCGGAAGGCAGCGCTTTCTATGAGCGCGCCTTGCGCATTCTCGACGAGATCAGCGCGGCCGAACGCGAAGCCGCCATCGGCGCAACACCGAGCGGTCTCCTGCGCGTCAATACCAGCGTGCCCTTCGGCCTGCGTCTCCTGCTGCCGCTACTGCCGGATTTCGCGAAACGCTATCCCGAGATCAAGGTCGAGGTCGTTCTGACGGATCTCGTGGTGGATCTCCTCGAAGAGCGCGCCGATGTCGCCATTCGCGTTGGCTTGATGCGCGAGTCACGACTGTTGGCGCGCAAACTCGGCGAGAGCCGAATGGTCGTGGTCGCCTCGCCCAGCTATCTCGCCGAGCGCGGCACACCGAAGACGCCGGACGATCTCGCTGACCATAATCTGCTGCGGTTCGGCTTCGCCAAGTGGGAGAACGGCTGGCCGTTCAAGATCGACGGCGAGACAATCGCCGTGATGCCGTCAGGCAATGCCCTCGTCAGCGACGGCGAAGCCATGCAACACCTCGCCGTGGCCGGCATGGGCCTCGCGCGACTGGCGCGTTTTCATGTCGAAGCCGACATCGCAGCCGGCCGGCTGGTGCCGGTGCTCGAAGCATTCAACCCCGGTGACATCGAACCGATCCACGCGGTGTTCGTCGGCCATGGCGGACAACTGCCGGCAAGGGTGCGGGCGTTTCTGGATTATCTGGTGGAGACCGTGAGGCTGTAGCGTTTCAGCACCTCGTCGTCATGCCTCCGCTGTGCCCATCACTTGAAAGGCACTGATCGGCGGAGGCAGCCCCGGCGGTTTCTCGCCCGTGAAAAATGCAGCGAGATACATCTTTCCAAGCAGATGCCTGGTCTCCAACGCGTCGGGCGCCAGCCGCCCGTCGCGCAAGGCTTGCTGGAATTCCGCAAGTGTAGGAGCCGAAAGGTCCGTGTCCGGCACCGAGCGCGACGCGGTCGCTACGGCGCTGAATTGGACGCCCGCATAAAACAGACGGGTGAGCGCGCGTATCAGTTCGAGTCGATCGCGCAGGCCGCGATCGGGCGGGTGACCGAGCCATGCCTGCAAAAGCACCTCTTCGAGTTCAGGTGACGGCGCAAAATTATCGAGCATGGTCGCCATGTCGACGACGGGATCGTTGCAATAGGCCGACTCCCAATCGACCAGCCACAGACGCTCGCCATCGAACAGAAGGTTGCGCGGCAGGATATCGTTGTGGCTGGAAACCGCCTCGTCGCTATTCCACGTATAGGCGCTACGGAGGTCTGCCAGACGCTGCGTGTGAGCATCGAGCACGCCAGGCGCAAACAGGTTTGTGCGGCAGACATGAGCCCACAACCGGGCTGTGATATCCGGATAGTCGACGAAGCGCCCGAACCTCGGCGTTGCCTGCAGGCGCCGCAGCATGTCTCCCAGCGCCTGTGCCAAAGCGTGAGGGCCGCCGGGATAGGTGTTCAATGGTTGTTCGACGATGAAATCCATCACCGCCACGCGGGCGATCTCGTCCACATGGTGCAGCCGTGGCGCGATCCCTGCCTGTGCGGCGATGCGCATCGACGTATATTGGTGCGGATTCCGCAGCGGACTCGCGACCCCCTCCATGCGCAAGACGTAGCGGCGATCGCCGGCGGCTACTCGATAGACAAAAGCACCCGAGACGCCACCCGGAATCGGCCGGATGGAATCGATGGTTGCAGAACCGACGGACGCCCTGAGCGCAGCCTGCGCGATCTCGCGGTGCGTCATCGGAATATTGGAAAGATACTCTCCGCTCATTGTCCCCCCGGGCGAACCGCGTGGGGACGACGTGTAGCAGAACCGATGACCTAAATCTTCGCGACCTTGGCGACGAGATCCGCCAGCCGCTCTGCCGCGTCGAGCTTGCCGACCTTGCGGGCGCCTGAGGCCATCGCGGTCAACCGCGCCGGCTCGCCGGCCAGCGCCGAGATTTCAGCAGCCAGGCGATCCGGCGTGAAATCGGCCTGCGCGATGCGGAGTGCGCCGCCGGCATCGGCAAGCACACCGGCATTGGCGAACTGATCCTGATCGAGCGCACCGGGCAGCGGCACCAGAATGGACGGACGGCCGATGGCGCCAAGTTCGGCGACGGTGCCCGCACCGGAGCGCGAGATCACGAGCTGGCTCGATGCGAGACGCGCGGGGAGATCGCTGAAGAACGGTGCGAGTTCGGCCTTGATCTTGAGCTTGTCATAGACCGCGCGCACGCGGCTCATGTCTTCGTCGCGCACCTGTTGTGTGAGCACGAGGCGATTCCACAGCGCCGGTTCGAGACGCTCGATCGCCGGCGGCACGATATCGGCCATGATGCGCGCGCCCTGGCTGCCGCCGACGACGAGCAAGCGGAATGGCCCGGTGAGATCCGGCGCGGCATAGGGGACGGCGGCGGCGGCGAGGATCGCCGGGCGCATCGGCGTGCCTGTCGTGGTGGTCTTCTTCGACAATTCGGGATCGCGGTCGAGCACGCCGGGCAGCGATGTGGCGATGGCGCTGACCTTGCCGGACAGCATGCGGTTGGCACGGCCCATGACGGCGTTGGAATCGTGAATGAGGGTGGGAATGCCGAACAGACGCGCGGCAAACAGTGGCGGCACAGTCGGATAGCCACCGAAGCCGATTACCGCTGCGGGCTTCAGGCTGCGCATCAGGTTCAGCGCCATCGCGGTGCCGGCAGCGAGCATGATCGCGGTGCGTGCCAGCGAGATGGGATTGCGGGAGCGCAGCGTCTCGCTCGGCACCACATCGATCATCTCGCGCGAAAACAGCCCGCTATATTTCAGCGCACGCGCATCTGTCACGAGCCGGACGCGCAGCCCGCGCTTCATCAGCGCGACGCCGAGCGCTTCCGCCGGAAACAGATGTCCGCCGGTGCCGCCCGCCGCCAGCAATATGAGGGGCGCGGTACTCATCACGCGTAAGTGCGCGCGACGTGGGCGTCGATCGCCTCGACTTCGGTGCGCGGGCGCATCCGCGTCAAAGCGAGCAGCATGCCGACACTGTAGGCCAGCGAGATCATCGACGAGCCACCATAGGAGATGAAGGGCAGCGTCATGCCCTTGGCGGGGATCAGATGCAGATTGACCGCCATGTTGATCGCCGCCTGCACGCCGAACAGGATCGCGAGGCCCGAGGCAGCGAAGCGCGAGAACAGATCTTCGGTGGCATAGGCGCGCGACATCGCGCGGATCACGATGAAGGCAAACAGGCTGAGCACGGCGAGGCACAGCAGGATGCCGAACTCTTCGGCGCCGACGGCGAAGACGAAGTCGGTGTGGCTGTCCGGCAGGCTGCGCTTGGCGATGCCCTCGCCCGGCCCGAGACCAAACCAACCACCATTCGAGAAGGCCTCCATAGCGGTATCGACCTGGAACGTGTCACCCGAGGCGGGATCCATGAAGCGTTTGATACGGCCGGCGACGTGCGGCACCAGGAAGTAAGCCATCAATAGCCCGCCTGCCGCGGTGGCGCCGAGGCCGAACACCCAGACCATGCGCATGCCGGCGATGAAGAACAGCGAACCCCAGGCCATCAGGATCAGCATGGTCTGACCGAAGTCAGGCTGCATCACCAGCAGCGACACCAGCATCATCAGCAGCACGATCGCCATGGATGTCGCCGGCATCTCCGGCTTGCGCGCGGATTCCGAGAACAGCCAGGCGGCGATGACGACAAAAGCCGGCTTGGCGGATTCCGACGCCTGGATGTTGATGCCGAGAATGGTGATCCAGCGCTTGGCGCCCTTCACTTCCGGCCCGATCAGCAAGGTCGCCAGGATCAGCACGATGGAGATCGCGAACACGACAAGGGCCGAACGACGGATCTGCCGCGGCGTCATGAAGGACACGCCGATCAGTACGATAATCGACGGCACCAGGAACAGGATATGCCGGTTGAAGAAGTGGAACGGATCGAGCCCGATGCGGGTCGCCACCGGCGGCGACGCGGCCAGCGACAGGATCACCCCGGCCAGCATTAGCGCGATGATCGCCGCCAGCAGCAGGCGGTCCACGGTCCACCACCATTCGCTGAGCGGTGTGCGTTGTTCGCGAGAGATCATAAGCGCGTCCTGCGGGTCGATGAACTCCTATCGATGGGCCATCGTGGTTGCCAGACGGTTAATGGATTGTGAAAATTTGGCCCCATTCAGGGCGGCCAGCGGCGGGCTGCGACTGCAGGGTGCGTGAAATCGGAATAGTCGATGACGAGATTCGCCCGGTTTTGCGGGTCGTTCTCTTGCAGATACAGGCGCTGGCCTTCGATATAGCGCCGGTTGGACACGGCATCCATATCAGCCGATCCGTATCCGGGGCCGCGACCGGCGCCGCGCGGGATGGTGATGGCGAATGGCGCATCCAGAAAAATCGACAGGTCCCAGACGTCCCTGAGTTCCGTGCGGTGCAGAAAAATGCCATCGAAGACGAGGACAGCATCGGGATCGGCAATCGACCAGCAAGCGGCGACCGGGGCGTTCACGGTGTGATCGAAGATGGCAGGGCAATAGACGCGCGAGCCGCCGGGTCCGAGAGGATCGAGCAGTACTTTCCGCAACTCAACATAATTGTAGGAGTCCGCGTAAAAGCCATGTGGAGAGGTTTTCCCCTGCCGGTATCGGATCTCGCGCGTGTTGTGAAAGCTGTCCACGGAGGCGCGGATAACGGGCCGTCCGAGCGTGCCGATTACACGCGCGAGCGTGTCCGCGAACACCGTCTTTCCTACACCGTCCACGCCATCGATGCCGACGCGGAGGATCGAGCCCGTCGCATGATGCCGAATAAATTCGGCGATCTCTGCGATCAGCGGCGACGTGTCGGTGCGATCATCCGATGGCTCAATCATCAACGCCCCCTGCACGGTGCGATCAAATGACCTCGATTGTTGGCTCCTAACAGCCGCGTGATATTCCCTCGGCTGAGCCAGAACACGTCGGCTGATACTGGATCGTGAAGATCGCGCCTTAAACCGCCCTCACCCCATCCAGCGCCAGCACCAGTTCCCGAAACCGGTCGCCACGGATTTCAAAGTTCCGGAACTGGTCGAATGACGCGCAGGCGGGCGACAGCAGCACGACCGGCTCTGTCAGCCCGGCTTCCGCGGCATCGCGGGCGGCATTGGCTACGGCGACGTCGAGACTGACGCTGATCTCGTAAGGCACCTTGCCGTCCAGCGTCTGCGCGAAATCGTTGGCGGCTTCGCCGATCAGATAGGCGCCCCGGATACGCGGGAAGAATTCGGCCAGCGAAGTGATGCCGCCCTCCTTCTGCTTGCCGCCGGCGATCCAGAAGATGTCGTTGAAGGACGACAGCGCTTTCGCAGCAGCGTCGGCATTGGTGCCCTTGGAGTCGTTGACAAACAAGGTCGTGCCCTGGCGGCCGACCTGCTCCATGCGATGGGCAAGACCGGGGAACGAGCGCAGGCCCTTTTGCAGCACGGCCGGGCTGACGCCGAGCGCCAGCGCTGCGGCCGAGGCACATGCTGCATTCTGCGCGTTGTGCAGGCCGCGCAGCGAGCCGATACCCGCGATATCGACGACATCGCTCTGCGCGCCGCCGGCGTTGCGCACAATGGTGCTGCCACGAATGGTGAGGCCATCGGCCAGCGGATGTTCGACGGAGACGCGCACCACACGCTTGCCGGCTTGCTCGATCCGATCCGCGGCTTTGCTGCACCAGTCGTCATCAACACCGATGATGGCGGTGCCGCCCGCCTGCACGCCGGCGACGAGACGCTCCTTCACCGCAGCGTAATGCGCCAGCGTGCCGTGACGATCGATGTGATCGGGCGTGACATTGAGCAGGATGCCGACCGACGGATCGAGCGAGGGCGTGAGATCGATCTGGTAGGACGACATCTCGATCACATGGACGCGGCCAGCCGTGGGCGGCTCCAGCGACAGGATCGCGGTGCCGATATTGCCGCCCATCTGCGTATCGAAACCCGCCTCGCGCATCAGATGCGCGACAAGCGCCGTCGTCGTCGATTTACCGTTGGTGCCGGTGATGGCAACGAAAGGCGCGTCGGGCGCATGCAACTTGCGCTCCCTACAAAACAGTTCGATGTCGCCGATCACCTCGACGCCTGCTGCTTTCGCAGCGACGACTGTCCAATGCGGCGCCGGATGCGTCAGCGGCACACCGGGCGTCAGGATCAGAGCCGCAAAACTGCCCCATGCCACCGTGCGCAGATCGGCGGTAATGAAGCCAGCCTGCGTGGCCTGGACCATCCTGTCGATGCTGTCGTCACAGGCGATGACTTCGGCGCCGCCCGCCTGCAGCGCGTGGCAAGACGCAAGGCCGGAGCCGCCGAGCCCGAAGACGGCGACGGTCTTGCCGGCGAAGGATGTGACCGGGATCACGATCTCACCGCAGCTTCAGCGTGGAGAGGCCGACCAGCGCCAGCATCACCGAGATGATCCAGAAGCGGATGACGATCTGCGGCTCGGTCCAGCCCTTCTGCTCGAAGTGGTGATGGATCGGCGCCATGCGAAATACGCGCTTGCCGGTGAGCTTGAAGGAGGTGACCTGCACGATCACCGACACGGCCTCCAGCACGAACAGGCCGCCGATCACCGCGAGCACGATCTCGTGCTTCACGGCTACCGCGATCGACCCGAGCATGCCGCCCAGCGCCAGCGAACCGGTATCGCCCATGAAGATCGAGGCCGGCGGCGCGTTGAACCAGAGGAAACCAAGCCCTGCCCCGAGCACCGCGCCGCAGAGCACAGCGAGTTCGCCGGTCCCCGCAACGTAGTTGATCTGCAGGTAATCAGAGAACACCGCATTGCCGGCGAGATAGGCGATCATGCCGAACGAGGCCGACGCGATCATCACAGGCACGATGGCGAGACCGTCGAGACCGTCGGTGAGGTTCACGGCATTGCCGGCGCCAACGACGATGAAGGCACCGAACAGCACGAAGAACCAGCCGAAATTCACGATCACGTCCTTGAGGAACGGGATCACCAGCGAGGAGGACAGCGGATCGCGGCCGAGCTTGACGAAGGCGAAACAGGCGGCACCCGCGATGATGAATTCGATCAACAGGCGTGTGCGGCCGGCAAAGCCCTTGTGGCTCTGCTTGGTCACTTTGAGATAGTCGTCATAGAAACCGACGAAGCCGAAGCCGAGGGTAACCGCCAGCACGATCCAGACATAGGGATTGCGCGGATTGGCCCAGAGCAGTGTGGAGACCACGAGGCCGGACAGGATCATCAGCCCGCCCATGGTCGGTGTGCCCACCTTGACCAGATGCGATTGCGGCCCGTCGGTGCGGATCGGCTGACCCTTGCCCTGGCGCAGGCGCAGATTGTCGATGATCCATGGCCCGAACAGGAACACGAACAGTGCGCCGGTGACCACAGCGCCGCCGGTGCGGAAGGTGATGTAGCGGAACACGTTGAACACCGGGACGGTGCCCGCAAAATCGATCAGCCAGTAGAACATTCAGTCCGCCCTATACCGCGGCGTCGTCGAGCGCGGCGTTGCCGGGAAAGCGCTTTTCGAGCGCGGAGACAATCGGTTTCATCTTCGAGCCGAGCGAGCCCTTGACCATGATGGCGTCACCGGCGCGGATCGCGGCCAGCACCTGCGATTCGAGCGCCGCCGCATCCCCGGCATAGCCGCCCCGCTTGCCCGTGGAAAGGGCGTCCCAAAGATTGCACATCAGGGGACCACAGCAAAATACCAGATCGATGCCATTGGACTGCACCGCATCCAGCAACCCGGCATGAAGTTTCGCGCCATCGGCGCCGAGTTCGAGCATGTCGCCCAGCACCACGATGCGGCGACCCTTCGGCCCGACAGCCGCAGCGCCCAGCACGTTGATGGCGGCCGCCATCGAAGCCGGATTGGCATTGTAGCTCTCATCGATCAGCGTCGCCTCGCCGCCTGGCACTTCGAGCACATGGCGAGCGCCGCGGCCCACAGCGGGCACGACCTGCGACAGCGTCAGCGCGGCATGAACGAGATCAGCGCCCATCAATTCGGCTGCGGCCAGCACCGCGAGCGAATTCATTGCCATGTGGCGGCCGGGCATGCCGAGCTTGTAGGTGACGTCATGGCCGAGGATATTGGCATGCACGGCCGAACAGGTCGGATGCAATGAAACGTCGAGCAGCCGTGCCTCAGCCTTCTCGTCTGCGCCGAACGAGACAATGCGCGAGACGCCGGCCTTCTTCGCACTCTTCTGCAGACGCGCGAATTGCGCATTGTCGCGATTGAGGATCGCGACGCCATCGGGCTCAAGCCCGGAAAAGATTTCGGCCTTGGCGTCGGCAATGGCTTCGACACCGGCGAAGAATTCCAGATGCACCGGCTCGACGGTCGTGATGACGGCAAAATGCGGTCGCACCATCTTCACCAGCGTCTCGATTTCGCCGGCGTGATTCATACCGATCTCGAAGATCGCGAAACGTACATCGGCCGGACAGCGCGCCAGCGTCAGCGGCACGCCCCAGTGATTGTTGAACGACGCGACCGAGGCATGTGTCTTGCCCTGCGCTTCCAGCACGCGGCGCAGCGCTTCCTTGGTCGAGGTCTTGCCGACCGAGCCGGTGATCGCAATGATCGGCGCCTTCAGACGTGCACGCGAGGCGATGCCGAGTTCGACGAGCGCTGCGAGCACGTCGTCGACCACCAGCAGGCGCGCATCGGCGGGAAACTTGTCACGCTGCGCCGCTTCGACGACAGCAAGACCAGCACCGGCTTTCAGCGCGGCTTCGACGAAGGCGTGGCCGTCATGCACGTCGCCCTTGATCGCGAAATAGGCCTCGCCCCGCTTGATGGTGCGGGTATCGATGGAGATGCCGGTGATGCCTTCCGGCAGCGCGCCTTGCACCGTGGCGTGCATCGCGTCGGCTATCGCGGCTGATGTCCAAAGAAACTCGCTCATGCAGTCCTCTTGGCAAGCGCCGCTGCGGCGGCCTCGTGATCGCTGAACGGCAGCGTGCGGTCACCGACGATCTGTCCGGTTTCATGGCCCTTGCCGGCGATCAGCAGGGCATCGCCGGGCTGCAGGCCTTCGACAGCCACACGAATGGCCTCGGCGCGGTCGCCGATTTCGATAGCGCCTTTCGCAGCGGCCAGAATGGCAGCGCGGATGCTTGCAGGATTCTCGCTGCGCGGATTGTCGTCGGTAACGATCACGCTGTCGGCATTTTCACTGGCGATCTCGCCCATCAGCGGCCGCTTGCCGGCATCGCGATCGCCGCCGGCGCCGAATACCACGACGAGCTTGCGCTTTGCGTAAGGGCGCAGCGCCTGCAGCGCCTTCGCGAGCGCATCCGGCTTGTGTGCGTAATCGACGAACACCGGCGCGCCATTATGAGTGCCAACCTGCTCGAGCCGCCCCTTGGCGCCTTCGAGATGTTCGAGCGCGGCGAAAGTCGCATCGACATCGCCACCGGTGCCGATCACTAGACCTGCCGCGACCAGCGCGTTCTCGATCTGGAATTCGCCGACCAGTGGCAGCTTGATCTGATGGCTCTTGCCGCGATACTCAAGTGTGAGTTTCTGCGCGAAGCCTTCGACCGTGGCATCGACAAGGCGAATACCTTCGCCCACGCCGTCGCCCTTGCGACCGACCTTCATCAGGCGCAGGTGGCGCGACTGCGCGGCATGGATCACTTGCGGCGAGTGCTCGTGATCGGCGGCGATCACGGCGACGCCGCCGTCCGCGACCAGATTGAGGAACAACCGCAGCTTGGCACTGAGATAGTGCGCGACGTCCGGATGGTAGTCCATGTGATCGCGCGACAGATTGGTGAAGCCGGCGGCAGAGACCCGCACGCCGTCAAGTCTGAACTGATCGAGGCCATGGGACGACGCTTCGAGCGCGAGATGGGTGACGCCCTCGCCGGTGATCTCGTCGATCTGTTGGTGCAGCGAGATCGGATCCGGCGTGGTCAGCGAGCCATAGACGGTGCGCTTCGGCGAGACGAGACCGATGGTGCCGATGCTGGCAGAGGCATATCCGAGACGGCCCCAGATCTCGCGCGCAAAGGATGCGACCGAGGTCTTGCCCGATGTCCCCGTGACGGCGGCAATGACCGCAGGTTGGCGCGGATAGAATTTGGCGGCGGCCAGAGCCAGCGCAAGGCGCGGATTGGGCGTGCGCACAAAAGGCACGGACAGATCGTCGGGCTTGTGGTCACCGGCGACAGCGACGGCACCCGACGCCAGTGCCTGTGCGATGAAACGCGAACCGTCAGTCTTCGCACCGGCGAGTGCAAAGAACAGATCGCCCGGGTTCACTGCGCGGCTGTCCACAGCCAGTCCGGTGACGGTGACGTCCCTTGCGGACTGCTCCATCACGGCATCAGGGTTGAACAAATCGCGTAGTTTCATGCTGCTCCGGGCAGGCCAGATCGAGTGACACATCGGGTTCCGCAACGCCACGCAAACCGCATTTTGCACCGGCTGTAAAGCGCAGATGCGGCGTTACTGAGTCACCTTGGATGTCGCAAGAATAAGGCGGTCGGACGGCGCCAGATCGAAGCGCGGCTCGAGCCCCAAAAGCGGCGCGATACGGGCGATCACGTTGCCCCCCGTCGGCACCGCATTCCAGCCCGAGGTGATGAAACCATGGGTTTCCGGCAGCGCCTTCGGCTCGTCCAGCATCACCAGAACCTGGAATTGCGGATTGTCCATCGGCAGCACGGCGGTAAAGGAATTCAGCACCTGCTTCTTCGAATAGCGGCCGTTGACGACCTTCTCGGCCGTACCGGTCTTGCCACCGAGATAGTAACCCTTGGCCCTGGCTTCGGCCTGCCGCGCCGAACCGGTCTCGGCATTCAGGCGCATCATGTAGCGCACCTTGTCGCTGGTCTCTTTCTTGATGACGCGCTTGCCGATCTCCCGCGCTTCCTCTTCGGTGCGCTTCAGGAAGGTCGGCGGGATCAGCAGCCCGCCATTGATCATCGCATTGACGCCCATCACCGCCTGCAGCGGCGCCACGGCCATGCCGTGACCGAATGCGATGGTGATGGTGTTCAGTTCACCCCAGCGTTTCGGCACGATCGGCATCGCGCTTTCCGGCAGTTCGGTGCGCAGGCGATCGAGCTGGCCGACTTTCTTCAGGAAGGCCTTGTGCGCTTCGACGCCTTGCCCGAGCGCGATCTTCGCAGCACCGACGTTTGACGAAAAAGTGAAGACTTCGGTGAGCGAGATCGGACGCGGCACCGGATGGGTGTCGTGGATCTTGAACTTGCCATAGCTCAGCGGGTAGCGCGCGTCATACATCGTATTGAGATTGGCCTTGCCGCTGTCCAGCGCCATCGCCAGCGTCAGCGTCTTGAAGGTCGAGCCCATTTCATAGACGCCGGTGGTCAGGCGGTTGATGCGGTCGGGATCGTGCGCTTCCTTCGGATTGTTCGGATCGAAGTCGGGCAGCGAGACCATGGCGACGATCTCGCCGGTCTTCACGTTGGAGACGAGCCCCGACGCTGCCTTGGCGCTGTACTTCGCCTTGGCCTTGAGCAGCTCATCGCGTAGCGCGTGTTCGACGCGCAGGTCGACGGCGAGTTCGACCGGCTTTTGCAGACGATCCGAAGCAAAGCCTGCGCGATGCAGATCCGCAAGGCCGTTGCTGTCGAGCCATTTCTCGATGCCGGCAATGCCCTGGTTGTCGATATTGGTCAGGCCGATCAGATGCGAGACCGCCGCACCGCTCGGATAGACGCGCTTGTTCTCGCGCAGGAAACCGATGCCGGGAATGCCGAGGCGATGAATGTCGCGCTGCTGCTGCGGCGTGATCTCGCGCTTCAGCCAGGCAAAGCCCTTCTTGCTCATGATCCGCTCGCGCACTTCGGCGCCGTCGAGATCGGGCAATGCGCCAGTGAGCAATTCGACCGCTTCGTCCTTGTCGATGATGCGGCGTGGCTCGGAGAACAGCGATGGTGACTTCACGTCGGTCGCCAGGATCGCGCCGTTGCGGTCGACGATATCGGGACGTGCAGTGGCGATAGCGTCACGCGTAGAGCGGCGCTCCGCATGGGTGTCGCCGTTGACGGCGAACATGATCAGGCGCACGGCAATGATGCCGTACACGCCGCCGAACGCGATCATCGCAAGACCGACGCGCGCGCGTGCCTTCGCCGCACGATCGACGTTGCGTCCGTAGAGCAGACTGCGGATCAGACGCTGGCGCCAGGGCTCCGGCGGCCGGGCGATTGGTTTGTTCGGGTCGAGTTGCGGGCCTGTCACTGCGGATCCTCCGGCGCCGGCAGCGAACCGGTCACGATATCCGGATCGATGGTATGGATCATCGCGCCGATCGGATCAGGCTCACCCGGCTTGGCAAAATTCGGCGGCCGATCCGGCAGATTCTTCATCGTGTCGAATTGCTGCGCCGTCACCGGCTGCAGCTTGAGATGACGTTCAGCCAGACCCTGCAGCCGCATCGGCGCATCCAGCTTGGCCCATTCGGCACGCAACGACGCGATCGCATCGCGCTGTTCGCGAATATCGGCATGCAGGCGCAGCACCTTCTCGGTGCGCACCGTGGATTCCATCTTGATGCGATAGACATAGGCGGCGGCGAAGACGAGAACCGCGATGACGAGAAGGTGGATGATCCGCATGGTCAGCCTCCCCTCATCACAGAGGCAAGCGTCGGCCAGCCCGGCAACGGCCCGGCATCCTGCGCCGGCGCATCGGTGCGCTCGGCGCCGCGCAGCTTCGCAGAGCGCGCGCGCGGATTGGCCTTGAGTTCTTCGTCGCCAGCAGTGATCGGGCGCTTGTTGACGAGCGAGAAGCGCGGACGGGATTGCGCGACCTCCGGCAGATGCCGCGATCCGCCGCCGGTCTTGCTGCGTTCGGTCATGAAATTCTTGACGATACGGTCTTCCAGCGAATGGAACGAGACCACCGACAGCCGGCCGCCCGGCTTCAGCACGCGCTCGGCGGCGGCGAGCGCGGTGTGGAGTTCGTCGAGCTCTGCATTGACGAAGATGCGCAGCGCCTGGAACGTGCGCGTCGCCGGATGGATTTCGCCGGGCTTGGCCCACACGACCTTCTGCACGATATCGACGAGCTGTTTCGTCGTTTCGATCGGCGCTTCCTTGCGCGCCGCGACGATCGCGCGCGCAACAGAGCGGGAATGCCGCTCCTCGCCGAAGATATAGATGATATTGGCGAGATCGGCTTCGGAGGCCTTCGCCACCACATCGGCCGCGGTCGGCCCATGCTGGCTCATGCGCATGTCGAGCGGGCCGTCGAAACGGAATGAGAAACCGCGCTCGGCCTGATCGATCTGCATCGACGACACACCGACATCCATCACGACGCCATCGACGAGCGGCTCGCCCTGGGCGGCACACACATCGGTGAGATTGGAGAAGCGATCCTCGACCAAGGTGAGACGGCCGTCGGACGCGTCGACCAGATCGAAACCACCGGCGATGGCCGTCCGGTCGCGATCAATGGCGATGACGCGGGTTCCTTCCGTCGCGAGAATCGTGCGGGAGTAGCCGCCGGCGCCGAATGTGGCATCGACATAGATGCCACCGGCGCGCGGGCTCAGCATGTCCACAGCTTCAACGCCGAGAACGGAGATATGTCGTGTATCGGGCGTGCTCATGGGCGCGCCTGCCGGAAGCACGCAGACAGCGCGTTCCGTTCCTTCGCATCGAGGCGCAAAATCAAACTGGACACGAACAGGCCCATGTCGCCTCAACTGTCGGCGCGCCGCCTGGCTTTTCCTCCTGAAAAGCCCGGTCGCCGCGCGATTGCGGGTTCCATTCGACGCACCACCCGCGTTTGGCGCGGGAAAGGCCGGACGTCCGCATGGATTTGTCGGGATTGCCATGGGATTTGAACGTCAAAATGGAACTTTGGCCGCCCTTTTCAGGTTGGCTCTTCACCACTCAGTAACGGCACTTAGCGTTAAGAAAGCGTTGATGGGTTGGAGAGCAGTTGATCAATTGCAAGTGCCGGTTTCATCGTAGTGCTGATGCTTTAAGCCCACAGTGGATAAAAATGGGGCAAAACTGTCATGCAGTCGTTGCATAGCAAGGTGCCGGTCGAGGATAGTACGCGCCTGCGGCACAACCGATATGTGTCGCTGTTCTCGTGACTGATTTGAGTTTTCTGATGGCTTCACCTACGTCCGCACCCGCTGGATCCGACTCCAAGCGTCAACGCGCCCTCCCGATTCCCAAGGGCGCCGCGGACATGCCGACCTTTACCCCGGATTCATCCGTCGTTTCCGACGTGATCCCGTCGCCGAATTTCGGTGAGCGTAACAAGGGCCTCGTGCCCGACATGATCGTGCTGCACTATACCGGCATGCCCGATCCGGAAGGCGCGATCGCGCGCCTGTGCAGCGCGGGCACCGATGTCTCTGCGCATTACATCGTGCTCGAGGACGGCCGCATCGTGCAGACGGTGCCGGAAGCCAAGCGAGCCTGGCACGCCGGCGTCGGTTTCTGGGCCGGCGAAGAGGACATCAATTCCTGCTCGATCGGCATCGAGATCATCAATCGCGGCCATGACTGGGGCTATCCGGATTTTCCGAGCCGGCAGATCGCCGCCGTCACCGCGCTATGCCGCGGCATCATGCTGCGTCATGACCTGCAGCCGCATCGCGTGCTCGGCCATTCCGACGTCTCGCCCTCGCGCAAGAAGGATCCCGGCGAAAAATTCCCGTGGCACTCGCTGGCCAATTCGGGCGTCGGACACTGGGTGATGCCGGCGCCGATCGTGCGCGGCGAAACCATGAAACTCGGCACTGCAGGCGACGACGTACTGGCGCTGCAGCATGCATTGGCGCGCTATGGCTACGGCATCGAGACCGATGGCCAGTACAATGCTCCGACCATGGAAGTGATCACCGCCTTCCAGCGCCATTTCCGTCCCGAGCGCGTCGACGGTCTCGTGGATCACTCGACGCTGACCACGCTGCAGGCCCTGCTCGCCAGCCTGCCCAGCGAAGCGACAGCCTAGATCTCGGGATCGGTCATCTCGTCCAGCTCAGCCAATCGCCGCGCGTAAAGCCGACGCAATGGCTCAAGTTGTGTGGCCGCACTGGCCCGATGATACGCATCGCGGGCGGCATCGCGCCGGCCAAGACGGCGCAACAGGTCGGCGCGCACGGCCGGCAGCAGATCGTAGCCGTCGAGTCCGCCCCTCGCCTGCAATGCGTCGACCAGATTCAAGGCACGCAGCGGACCATCGACCATCGCCACCGCGGCGGCATGGTTGAGCTCGATCACCGGCGATGGCCTGATCCGCAGCAGGACTTCGTAGAGCCCGGCGATCTGCGGCCAGTCGGTGGCTTGATAGCTTGGCGCCTGCGCATGCAGCGCCGCGATCGCGGCCTGCACTACGTAGTCATCGGGTCGGCCCGGAGCGTGCAACGCGTCCTCGACCAGCCGCAATCCCTCGGCAATCTGTTGGTGATCCCACAGCGACCGATCCTGCGCTTCCAGCAGCACGATATCGCCATCTGCCGTCGCACGACCGGAGCGGCGCGCGTCGTGCAGCAGCATCAGCGCCAGCAGGCCTTTGATCTCGCGTCGCTGCGGCATCAGCGCATCAAGCAAACGAGCCAGCCGGATTGCTTCCCGCGCCAGGTCCGGCCGCATCAGATCGTCACCTGACGTGGCAGCGTAGCCTTCGGTGAAAACCAGATAGATCACGGCCAACACGCCGCGCAGGCGCTGTTCGAGCGCATCCAGCACAGGCACTTCATAGGGAATTCCGGCGATGCGGATCTTCTGTTTGGCACGCACCAGACGCTGCGCCATGGCGTCTTCGCCGATCAGAAACGCCCGTGCCACCTGAGCGGTGCTCAATCCACAGACGGTCCGCAGCGTCAGCATCACCTGCACCTCCACCGCGAAAGCCGGATGGCAGCAGATGAAAATCAGCCGCAGCATGTCGTCGTCGAGAACGACGTCATCACAGCGATCGTCATTTGCGCACGCATTCAGCAACAGCTCGTGCGTCACCTGTTCCTGCTTGCCGCGAAACGATACCAGACGCCTGACACGGTCGATCGCCTTGTTGCGCCCGACATTGACAAGCCACGCACGCGGATTTGCCGGCGGCTCGGCGGTTGGCCATTTTTCAAGCGCAACCGCGAAGGCATCCTGCAGCGCATCTTCAGCCAAATCGAAATCGCCGACGAGGCGGATCAGCGTCGCCAGCGCGCGACCCGCCTCGTTGCGAAAGATCCTGTCGATTTCGGCCAGCGTCATGGTGTCAGTTATAGACCCAGATCGGCCGCACCTCGATTGAACCGACCCGCGCACTGGGAATCCGCGCCGCAATCGCCAGTGCGGCATCGAGATCCTTCGCGTCGACCAGATAGTAACCAGCGAGCTGTTCGCGCGTCTCGGCGAACGGACCATCGGTGGTGAGCATCTTGCCGTCGCGCACCTGCACCGTGGTCGCTGTGGTCGTCGGTTGCAGCCGGTCACCGGCCTTGAAATTGCCGCTCTGGACGATGGACTGGGTGAACGCGCCATATTCCTCAAGCATCTTCTTGCCTGTGGCGGCGTCCATTTTCGCGTACTCGGCTTCGTTCTGGTAGATCATCAGCAGATACTGCATTGCGTTCTCTCCTCTTGAGCGGCGCATTCGCCGTGACATGGGCATGATCGGGTCCGAAAACTGGTTGCCACTTTCCGGGATCATGCGGTCAGTCGAACGAACCGGCAGCAGAACGACATCTTCAGGATAATTTATTTTGGCAAAGACTGCGCGCGTTCCTGGCTTGACGCCACGGCTCTGAGCCTCCATGCCTGTGCCGTCAGTCGGCTGGACGGCCGCTCCCGCTATGGTCGAAAGGCTGTGGGAGAGGAAAGTCCGGGCTCCATCGACATACGGTGCCGGATAACGTCCGGCGGGGGCGACCCCAGGGAAAGTGCCACAGAGAACGAACCGCCCTCCTACGCAGCTTCGCTGCTTCGGCGCGACAGGCCCTCGGGCTCGCCACGCCGCAACCCGCAAGGGTGAAGGCGGGTAAGGGTGAAAAGGTGCGGTAAGAGCGCACCGCGTATCCGGCAACGGAAACGGCATGGCAAACCACACCGGGAGCAAAACCGAATAGGGACGGCAAAGCAGTCAGTTCGCTCACCTTGAGCGATAACACTGCGGGGCAATGTCTTGCTCGCTGTCCGGGTAGGTTGCTTGAGGCCATAGGCAACTATGGTCCCAGAGGAATGGCCGTCACGTATCGCCGGTGCAAATCGGCGATGCCCTACAGAACCCGGCTTACAGGCCGGCTGATAACTTTCTGAACAACGAAGGGCCCGGCGCAAAACGCCGGGCCCTTCGCCAGTTTTGGCGCCGATGACCGCACCGAAATCTGCTTCAGTCCCGTCCTGCCTGAATGATCGCCTCTGCGAGGCGTGCAGGATTGCTGAAGAACATTTCATGGCTACCCGGACATTCGACCAGCCGAAACAGACCAAGACGTTCGGATAGTCGGGGATGCCATGGCAGGCTGTGTGGCAGCGCAATGTCCTGCTGACAATTCACGTAGGATTTCCCGACCGCAAGTTCGGCGAGACGCTTGCTCAGCGAAATCTTGTCGGTGAATGTCTTGTAGGGATGCGGATTGAGTTGCTCATAGGCCGACTTCGCCAGTCCGAAATCGGCATCGTTGATGAAGGCGTCGCGCCAGATTTCGAACGGCAGCATCACCGCGTTGTTGTTGGCGGCAGCGATGGAATCGAACAGGCCAAGGTAATGCGGCGGCACCATGTCGTTGAGCGACTGTCCGTCCAGCGGAACGAAGGCGTTGACATAGACCAGCCGCTTGATCCGTTCTGCCATACGGTCCGCGACGCCCGAAATCACCATGCCGCCATAGCTGTGTCCGACAAGGCGTATGTCCCGCAGATTTTCCTTCTCGATATAATCAGCGATCGAAGCGATAGCCTGCGCAAGCCCAACTGTGCTGCGGTCGTCATTCGCGTTGTTGCCAGCGACCGTCGGGCAATGAACCACATGCCCGCTCGCACGCAGATGACCGGCGACCGCGTCCATCTCCTTCCCCGTGTGCCAGGCGCCGTGAACCAGGACGTATAGATCTGCCATGCAATCCTCCCGATGTTTCCCGGACATTCATAATCACCGACATGCCGGGCAGATGGCCGGATTGCGCCAGCCCAATCGACGATTTGCGTCACAGCCTATCGTCGGCGCCTGAACTCGCCAGGTGTCACACCCAGATATTTGCGGCACTGGCGGATAAAATGTGATGGATCTGTCAGGCCGACCTTCTGGCCGATGCCACCGATACTCACACGGTCGAAGCGCGGCTCGGCCAGCATCTTGCGGGCCGTTGACATGCGGCAGTCGGCAAGCAGCCCGCTAAAGGTTACGGATGCACTGGCGAGACCGCGATGCAGCGTGCGCTCCGAGATTTGCAGTTGCGCGGCGATCGACGCTGCAGTGAGGCTGGGCTCGGCATAGCGTTCGCGCAGAGCGCGACGAATCCGATCAATCAACGCGGCCGTGCCGGACGAAGCCGCCGGCGACTGCGTCACATCGCCTTCCAGTGTCAGAGCCAGCAGGGCTCCCAATTGATCGACGAGGAGAGGCGCCGGCAGCGGACTGCGAACGGCCAGTTCCGGTGACCATTGCCGGACGAAGCCGCTCAGTGCCAGTCCCCAGCCAGACTGCGCATCAATCACCCGGCCAAGATGCTGCTCCGGCGTAGTAAGCCAGCGCTCGACCCATCCCATCGGCAGCTCCAGCGAAATCGTGTCCGACGTCACCGGAAAATGAAATTCATAGGGGCGCCGCGAATCCACCAGAAGAAGATCATGGGGGCGCAACATCGCCGTTCTCTCGCATTGCGTGGCCGACCAGTTCCGGTCGGTCTTGCAAAGCAGATAGTAAAAATTGGACCGGCCGCGCGCGATGGCGCGTCTGGTGCGATAGACATGCTGGGGATCGCCTCGAACTTGATTGACCCCAATCACATCGAGCTGCCCGCGCTGTAGTTCGGACGCAAAGCTCGCGGGCGCGAGGCTGGCGATATCCATCTCCAGAAAGCCTTCGCAGACAGCGGAAATCCAGTAATCCAGCCGTCGTTCCGGCTCGACGAGAGCAGTCGACCATGTCTGAATGTCCGGCGAGCAATCCATCGTCGAGCCCCAATACGGTCTATACTGGTCGCAGGATCGACAGAGTGTTGCGCAAAGCAGGAACTGTCAACGACATCCGATTTTGCCACGACGGGCACCGTGCGGGTGTCGCCACGATCGGCTCGCCCACGGGGGACGAACGCATTCACGACATGCGCCAAAATGCGAACGAGGGCCAACGGCGGCCCCCGTTCCTTCGTGATATCATTCCGCGGCGGCGGTGCGATCGAGATCCAGCACCTGCCGTTCGAACAGGCCGCGATAGATACCACCCGGTCGCGCTGTGAGCGTGGCATGGGTGCCCTCTTCCGCGATATGCCCGTGATCGAACACCAGAATGCGATCGAGGCTGCGCACCGTCGACAGGCGATGCGCGATCACGATCGAGGTGCGGCCTTTCATCAGCCGCTCCATCGCCTCCTGGATCAACGCCTCCGACTCTGAATCGAGGCTCGATGTCGCCTCGTCCAGAATAAGTACTGGCGCATCCGCGAGGAACGCACGCGCCAGCGCGACACGCTGCCGCTCGCCGCCCGACAGTTTCACACCACGCTCACCAACCAGCGTGCCGTAACCTTTCGGCAGGCGGGTGATGAAGTCATGCGCATTCGCCAGCCGCGCCGCCTGTTCAATCGCCGCCATGCTGGCGCCGGGCCGGCCGTAGGCGATGTTGTCGGCCAGCGAACGGTGAAACAGGATCGGATCCTGCTGCACAATCGCAATCCGGTTGCGCAGCGACTCCTGCGTGACATCGGCGATGTTCTGGCCGTCGATCATGATCTGGCCGTCCGACACATCGTAGAGCCGCTGGATCAGCTTCACGAAGGTCGTCTTGCCGGAGCCCGAACGTCCGACAAGACCGACACGTTCGCCGGCGCGAATGTCGACCGACAGCCCGTCATAGAGCGGCGTGGCATGACCGCCATAGTGGAACGTCACATCATCGAACAGGATGCGCCCGCCGGTGATCGCAATGGGCTGCGCATCCGGCACGTCGGCGATGCCGAGCGCGACATCATGAATCGCGACAAGCTCCTCCATGTCGTTCACCGAACGCTGCAGGTTGTTGATGTGCATGCCGACATCGCGCAGATAGCCGTGAATGACGACATAGCTCGTCAGCACATAGGTGACATCACCGGCCGTGGCCTGTCCGTCCAGCCACAGCCACAAGGCGCCGCCGATCACCGCCGTGCGCACGCAGAGGAGCACTGCGAGCTGCACCGTGCTCGTGGTGTTGTAGCGATACCATGTGCGCGCCACGCGCACGCGCCAGCGGCCGATCACCTGCCCCAGCCGACCGTCCTCACGGCTTTCCGCGCCGAAGGATTTCACCACGGCGTTACAGGTCAGCGCATCGGCCAGCGTACCGCCGACCTTGGTGTCCCATGCATTCGACACGCGCGCGGCCGGCGCTATGTAACGCGTGGAGAACCACACGGTCATGGCGATATAGACCACCGTACCGACGGCGATCACGCCGCCCAGCGCCGGCCAGTGCCAGCCGAGCAGCAGCATCGAGCCAAGCAACACCACCAGCGACGGCAGCAGCGCCATCAACAGCGTGTCATTGAGCAGATCGACCGCCCACATGCCGCGCGTGACCTTGCGCACCGTGGAGCCCGCGAAGCTGTTGGCGTGCCAGTCGGTCGAAAAACGCTGCACGCGCGCGAAGGACTCGCGCGACAGATCCGACATGATGCGCAGCGTGAACGGGACGATGGCGTGGATGCCGAGCAGCCGCAGCAACATCGACATCGCGCCAAGCGCCACGATGGCGCCGAAGGCTGTGAGTGCCGCCTGCCGGGCCACCGGATCGGCACCGCCTTTGGTGACGGCATCGACCAGTTGCCCGGAGAATAGCGGCATGAACAGATCGGCCACCGTTGCGCCGAGCAGACCGACAGCAACCGTCGCCGCGCGTCCGGGCTGCCGGAACCAATGCCGGATCACGAAAGGGATCACCACGCGGATGGCGGCGGCGCGGTCCTTCGATTTCAGAGTCATGACTTCATCCGGCAGCGCCCCTGCGCAGACCGGCTCCATGGTTTGACGCGCAACGGCCAGACCGAGCGCGAGCGTCCTAAAAGTACAGAAACGGGAAAGATCAGGATGATCGGGACATCAGGCCCGACCGGCAGAGGCGGAACCGGGGCTCAATGAGCCCGCATAAACCCGCATGCGTGCACCGAACCGAGAATTCCGGAGAGCAGATCAATCGACTTCATGCAGACTCTCCCTCGAGTTCGAGCAATGGAAGGTAGTTTTATAGATGTGCTGCCGACTTTTGGCAACATGATGGCCGGCTTCAATCGCTGATTGGCGATAGAACCGCTCCAGCCGCTCTAGCTTTTTGTTTTGACGCGTTTTCTTGACGCGAACCGGCATCCACTTCGCTCGAAAACGCTCTAGTGTCCGCCACCTGCAGCCGCGGGATTGCTGGGCTTGTTCAGCAGCATCACCATGAGGCTGAGACCGACATAGAACACCGACAGCGCGAAAAACGCATCGCCAAAGCTCATCACCACGGCCTGGCGATGCACGATCTGCGACAGCTGCTTCATCGCCATGCGCGACGCGTCACCCATACCCTGGAACTTCTGGGTGAACATGTTGAGCATCTCGACCGCCTGCGCATTGCCCCAGGTGACCTTGTCGTGCAGCCGGGTGATGTGGAAGTCGGTGCGGTGATCGAGCACGGTGTTGATCAGCGCGAGGCCGAGTGCGCCGCCAAGATTGCGCGTCAGGTTGAACAGGCCGGAGGCGTTCTTCAGCATCTGCGGCGCCAGCGTGCCGAGCGCAATGTTGTTGATCGGCACCATGGCCATCATCATGCCGACGCCGCGCAGGATTTGCGGCAGCAGCAATTCGTAGAAATCGAAATCGCGCGTCACCCATGTCATCTGCCATGTGCCGGCAGCGAACAGCACCAATCCCGTCATGATGAGATAGCGCATGTCGATTTTCTGCATCAGACGCGCCACCAGCGGCGCCGTCAGGAACATCGCAACGCCCGAGACGAACATCGTCTCGCCGATCATCAGCGCGCTGTAGCCACGAATTTCGGCGAGATAGCGCGGATAGAGATAGGTCAGGCCGTAGAGGCCGATGCCGACGCAGAACGAGAACAGACAGCCCAGCGCGAAATTGCGATCCGTGAAGGCGCGGATGTCGACGATGGGTTCCTTCGCCGTCAGCACTCGCCAGAAGAAGGCGATGGCCGAGAACAAGCAGATCACCGCGAAGATCGCAATCGACGTGTCCTGGAACCAGTCGTTACGCGGCCCCTCTTCCAGCACATATTCCAGCGAACCGAGGAAACCCGCCATGAAGCCGAGGCCCCACCAGTCGAAATGATCGAGCAGTTCGAAATGCGGCTCGTCGAAATCCACCAGCGCGAGCACGCCGATGGTGATGCCGATGCCGGGGACCACGTTGATGAAGAACAGCCAGTGCCATGACAACGCATCGGTGATGTAGCCGCCCACCGTCGGGCCGATGGTCGGCGCCAGCGTCGCGACGAGGCCGATGATCGGGCCGACGATGTGGAATTTGGAGCGCGGAAACACCGTATAAGCCGAGGCGAACACCGTCGGGATCATGCCGGCGCCAAGGAAGCCCTGGATCGCACGCCACAGGATCATCTGCTCGATCGACGAGGTGAAGCCGCACATCAGGCTGGCGAAGGTGAAGCCGGCGGCCGAGATCGCAAACAACAGCCGCGTGCCGAGTGCGCGCGACAAAAAGCCGGACAGCGGAATCGCTATCACTTCCGCGATCAGATAGGCGGTCTGCACCCAGGAGACTTCGCTGGACGACGCGGACAATCCGGCCTGGATTTCAGACAGCGATGCCGAGACGATCTGGATGTCCAGGATCGACATGAACATGCCGAACACCATGATCAGAAACGCGATCAGGCGTTTCGGCGCGACATAGTCCGCAGCCGGAGCGGCCGGCGGTGCGCCTGACACGGTGGTGGTCGTGGACATCTGCTTGTCCTGACTTAGCGCGCGGGTTCTGCACCCGGCTTGGTGTTGACGCGGACATAGACCGACATGCCGGCGCGCAGCAGGTTTTCCTTGGCGACGTCAGCCGGCACCCTGAGGCGCACAGGCACGCGCTGCACGATCTTGGTGAAGTTGCCGGTGGCGTTATCCGGCGGCAGCAGCGTGAATACCGAGCCGGCTGCCGGCGCGAGGCTTTCCACCGTGCCTTCGATGGCGCGGCTGCTATCGGCATCGAGCTCGATCGAGACCGGCTGGCCCGGCTTCAGGCGGCGCAGCTGCGTCTCCTTGAAGTTGGCATCGATATAGACGTCGTTGAGCGGCACGACATTGCCAAGACGCTGACCCATCGAAACGAAATCACCGGTCGAGATGAGACGGTTGGAGAAGATGCCATCCACCGGCGACTTCACGGTGGTGAAGTCGAGATCACGCACGGCCTTGTCCAGCGCGCTCTGCAATTCGGCGAGCTGCGCACGCGCTTCGTTCTGCTGCGCCTTCGTCACTTCGACGCTGCTCTTGGCGGAGTCGACGGATGCCTTCGCGGCCTTGACGGCAGCCGAGGTCTGGTCGCGGTTCGACTGCGAGGTCTCGTAGACCGAGCGCGAGGCAAAACCCTGCTTGCTCAGCGTTTCCTGACGGTCGAATTCAAGCGAGGCGCGATTGGCAGCGGCATCGGCCGATGCAAGCTGGGCCTGCGCCTGCTCGACGGCGCTTTCCTGCGCGCCGACCTGACGACCGATCCGTTCGATGGTGGCCTTCTGGGTGTCGATCTTGCGCTTGGCGGCATCGACGGCGATGCGATAGTCGCCGTCATCGATCCTGAAGATCACCTCGCCGGCCTTCACCGCGACGTTGTCGCCCGGCAGGATCTGCGCAATGTGGCCCGATACGCGCGCACCCAGCGTGGTGTTGCTGGCGCGGACATAGGCGTCGTCGGTCGAAACGATGAAGCGGCCGACCAGATAATAGTTCACGCCATAATAGACGCCTGCGACGGCGAGCAGCGCGCCGACACCGAGCAGCACTTTTTTCTTCTTGCCGGATTTTGGAGCAGCGGTCTGCGCGGTCGCGGCCGGTGCTGCTGTGGCAGGTTGTTCAGGTGCGGGCGCATCCGCAGGACCGCGGGCAGCAGGCTCATCCGCTGCGGGCGACACGACGCGCACCGGCGCGCTGTCAGCCTCGCCTTCGGGGCGAATGATACGGGCAGCCTGGTCGCGTGGTCCGGCCATTCCGGCCTCCTCAAACGTGAGAATGCGGACACCATCGGACATGCCGGGTCCCGCTTGCTGCGGCAATATGTAAATTGACCGAACGGTTCGGTCAAGATAGAGTTTGGCCAGTTCATCACGATTTCGCGTTATTCCGGTTTCATCGCGGGCGATATCCCGCTGATTCATCGAACAGGCTGAACGAATGGTTGCCTCCCACCCTGCCCCCCTCTCGCCCGTAGGCGAGGAAGACAGCGCCAAGCGCCGCCAAATTCTCGACGGCGCGCGAAAAGTCTTCCTGGATCTGGGCTTCGACGGCGCCAGCATGGGCGAGATCGCGCGTGCCGCCGGCGTCTCCAAGGGCACGCTTTATGTCTATTTCACCGACAAGAGCGCGCTGTTCGAGTCGATCGTCGAGCAGGAGAAGCTCGAACAGGGCAAGGCCGTCTTCAACCTTGACCCGGAACGCGATGCGGTGACCACGCTCGGCGAATTCGGCCGCGCCTATATTCAGTTGCTGTGCCGTCCCGGCGGCGGCTCGGCGATCCGCACCGTGATGGCCATCGCGGAACGCATGCCCGATGTCGGCAAACGCTTTTATGAAGCGGTGCTGGCACACGCGATCCGGCAGGTCGCGGCCTATCTCGATGCCCGCGTCGCTGCGAAGGAACTGGAAATCAAGGATACCGAACTTGCCGCCGCGCAATTCATGATGTCCTGCCAGGCGACGCTGTTTCAGCCCTTCATCTTCCAGGCCAAGCCGACACCGACGCGCGCGGAGATCGACAAGGTCGTCGACAGCGCCGTGCGGATGTTCCTCGCGGCCTACCGCATCTGACGAGCCGGCCTATTCGTTCTCGTAGAAGTCCTCGTCGTCAGGCGATTTGCGCGTCGACTTCTTGGCCGTGCGCCCGATCGAGCCGGTCACGCCGCCGTAGTCATTGCTGTTGCGCCCGGCATAGGGATTGCGACTTTGCGCGCGAGCGGCAATCTCCTCGCCCGACACGGCCGCGGGCTGGCAGATCACCGGGCGCTTGGGCCGGCGCATCAGATCCACGTGAATGTGATCGTAGTGATAGACGTTGGATCCCGGCGCCAGCACGGTGTTGAAGACTTGGCACGCGCCGCCCTGGATGTCGCGCAGGAAGCCCTGCTCTTCCGGCATGCCCTTCCAGCCTGCCTTCACCGAGACACTGCGACCATCGGCGAGGACGAAGGCGGAGATATCGAGCGCGTTGCCGAATGCATGTTCGGAGATGTGCGCGCGCGAGTTGCCGTTCATGCCGCGGCACGAATAAGCGGAGATCTGCTTGATCTCGGCGACGCGGACGCCGAACCAGCGCATCGCTGCCGGCTGCACGGACTCCGCGAGCCACTTGTCGAGTGCCGAGACGATCGGACAGGCCAGCGTCGCCGTCGGTTTCACGACGACGGGGCCGACCGAGCCCGTGACATTGCCCTGTCCCGGTCCAAGACGCTGCGGCGCATAATCCTGCGGCGGCTGGCTCTGCTGCACACCTGAACTATAGCGGCCGTAAGGCGCGCGCGGCTGCTCTTGCTGCGGCGCGCGCATCGTCTGCGGCGAACCTTCCGGCGGCAGTTCGATTTCGTCTTCATTGTCCGGCGGCACGCCCGGCGCGTTCAGCGAGATCGGTCCGTTATTGGCAGCGCCGCCATAGGATGAACCGCCATAGGACGGCTGCTGCGGCGCGGCTTGCGGATAGGCACTCGGATAGCTGTTCGCAGGACGCGCCATGGTTTGTGGCTGCTGCTGCACCGGCCAACGCGGCTGGCTTGCGCCGCTGATGCCGCCAGGCGGCCGCAAGGTTTCATCGGCAAAACCATAGCTGCTGCTGGCCTCGCCAAGGGCTGCGACCTTCAAGGGAAATTCTGCGCCGCAGACACCGGGCCCGGAAATCGGGTTGATCCGAACGAGATCAGCGCCCTCTTTCACCGTGCCGGATTTGAGACATGCGACTTCTGCCTCGGCACGCCATGGTTCACGTTCCTGGGTCTGAAACAGACCGCGTCCGCAACCCGCAAGCGATACAAGGACGACGGAGCCGACGAGATACAAACGAACTCTGCGCGTCATTCGCGCAAGGTGGTCGAAATGTTTTAAAGACTCTTCAACGCATTGAATTCACGTTTGATTTACCATGTTGCCGACGCTCGTACCGCTACGGCCGCAGTTGGTCGACTTCCTTCTCTTTTCTGCGGGAACGGACCGCCAGCTTTCGCGTTACTCCGCGCGACAACGTCAAAGGGAGGGTTCCCATGACTATGTTCGGCCAACTGAGCGTTGTGGCCGCCTATGCGGCAATCGCCTTCGTCGGCGCTATCGTATTTGGCGTGCTGTAGAGCCCTAATCCTATAAAGCTTTCTCACCTATGGCGTCCGCTCTCCCGAGCGGGCGCTTTTTGCTGTTGTGACCTGCCAGTAACCGATTGACAGTTTGACGCAGGCCGGGGCCTGATGCCCCGTTACGAGCGCTTGCGCATGGACCGGGACAACCGCCCGCGCAGTAGACCAGCGCCGAATTCAGAAGTCAGGAAACGCCTATGCGCAAATTCTTTGCCGCAGCCATTGCGGCTGTATCACTCGCCGCTGCACTTGCAGCCCCTGCTGCGGCGCAAACCCCGATCAAGATCATGGTTGGCGGTATCGACAAGCAGATCTATCTGCCGGCGAAACTCGCGGCGCAGCTCG
The DNA here is from genome assembly GCF_056401215.1 of Tardiphaga sp. P4_G1. NCBI lineage: Bacteria > Pseudomonadati > Pseudomonadota > Alphaproteobacteria > Hyphomicrobiales > Nitrobacteraceae > Tardiphaga > Tardiphaga sp. P4_G1. The sequence continues at coordinate 207,110 of NZ_JBFUJU010000004.1, read as the reverse complement.
GATTCTTCAAGGAACAGGGGCTCGACGTCGAACTGTTCAACTCCACCTCCGGCTCACAGGCGGCGACCGCCCTGCTCGCGCGCGAAGTGCAAGGCGTGGTCGGTTTCTACGATCACACCATCGACCTGCAGTCCAAGGGCAAGTTCATCACCTCGGTGGTGCAATTCGCCGTCGCGCCGGGCGAAGTCGTGCTGGTGAAAGCCGCCGACGCCGACAAGCTGAAGGATCCCGCCAACTGGAAGGGCCAGGCGCTTGGCGTCACCGGTCTCGGCTCTGCCACCGACTTCCTGACCCGCGCGCTCGCCGCCAAAGCAGGGCTGAAGATGCAGGACTACACGCTGGTGCCAGTCGGCGCTGGCGATACGTTCCTGGCTTCCATGCAGCAGGGCAAGATCGTTTCCGGCATGACGACGGAGCCGACGGTGGCGCGCGCTGTGAAGAACGGCACGGCCAAAGTCGGCATCGATCTGCGGACCCCGGAAAGCACCCGCGCTGCACTTGGCGGCGATTATCCGGCCGCGTGTCTCTATATGGACCGCGCCTGGATGGAAGCTAACAAGGAGACGGCACAGAAGGTCGTCAATGCCTTCGTGAAAACGCTGAAGTGGATGAATACCCATTCGCCCGAGGAAATCGCAGCTCAAATGCCGAAGGACTATTATGCCGGCGAACTCGATCTCTATGTGCAGGGTCTGCGCGAAGGCAAGCCGCAATACTCCGTGGACGGCATGATGCCGGCGGGTGCGCCGGAATCGGTGCTGAGCGTGCTGAACAGCTTCTCGCCCAACCTCAAGGGCAAGACCATCGACCTCGCCAAGACGTACACCACGGATTTCGTGGTCAAAGCCAACGCGACGAACTGAGGCCCTTCTCCCCTCCCCCTTGCGGGGAGGGGCCGGGGGTGGGGGTAGCCACAAGGGACGTCACTTGTGGACCCCCCTCCCCGACCCTCCCCCGCAAGGGGGGAGGGAGCAGAACGAGCGCGCTTTACCCGCCGACTTCAACAACGACTCTGATAATAAAGCGAATGCAATCATGAATGCTCCCGCACCCTCTGCCGTCGCGCTGAAGAACGTCGCGCGCCGCTTCGTCACGCCTTCGGGTGACGTTCTCTCCGCGCTTGAGGATTTCGACCTCACCATCGCGCCCGGTGAATTCATGGCCGTGGTGGGCCCGACCGGCTGCGGCAAGTCGACGACGCTCGGACTGATCGCCGGGCTCGCCCGCCCGCAAGGCGGCGAGGTCACATTGTTCGATGCGCCGGTGACCGGTGTCGATCGCCGCGTCGGCTTCGTGTTCCAGCAGGATGCAGTGTTTCCGTGGCGCGACGTGCTCGGCAATGTCATGGCCGGGCCGCTGTTTCGCGGTGTCCCGAAAGACAAGGCGGAGGCTACCGCGCGCGACTGGATCATTCGCGTCGGCCTGAAGGGCTTCGAACATCACCATCCGCATCAGCTCTCTGGTGGCATGCGCAAGCGCGTGGCGCTGGCGCAGACCTTCATCAACAATCCGCAGGTCCTTTTGATGGACGAGCCGTTCTCCGCGCTCGACGTGCAGACCCGCGAATTGATGCAGGAGGAATTGCTGCAGCTCTGGGCGCAGGCGAAATCGGCGGTGCTGTTCGTCACCCACGATCTCGACGAAGCCATCCTGCTCGCCGACCGCGTCGCCGTTCTGACCACACGACCGGCGCGCGTGAAGTCCGTCCACACGATCGACCTGCCGCGTCCACGCGATGTCGCGACGCTGCGCTACGACGAACGTTTCATCGCCATCGCGCGAAAGATCTCTGACGACCTGCGCGAGGAAGTATTGCGCGCACGGGCAGGACACTAGAATGACCGAGACAACAGTGACCGCCCCCCTCGCCACCGACGGCCGCATCGAGACCGCCGTGCAGCGCCTGCGCCGCCATCAGCGCCTGGTGCTGGCGCTGCGGCTTGCCGTTCTCGTATTCCTGATCGGCGGCTGGGAATTCGGCGTCCGCCTCGGCGTGATCGATCCGTTCTTCTTCGGCCAGCCATCCGGCATCGTCACCAAGCTGATCGACTGGACCGAAAACGGCACCTCGATCGGGCCGCTGTGGAAGCAGATCTGGGTGACAATCTACGAGGCCGGCGCCGGCTTCCTGATCGGCTCCGCCATGGGCATCCTGTGCGGCATCGCGCTCGGGCGTAACCAACTCCTGTCCGACGTGTTCTCGATCTACATCAAAGTCGCGAATTCGATCCCGCGCGTCGTGCTCGGCTCGATCTTCATCGTGGCCCTCGGTCTTGGCGCGGCATCGAAGATCGCACTCGCCGTCGTGATGGTGTTCTTCGTGGTGTTCGCCAACGCCTTCCAGGGCGTGCGCGAGGCCGACAAGAATTTGATCGCGAATGCACGCATCCTCGGCGCCAGCAACTGGCAAATGACCCGCGCGGTGGTGCTGCCTTCGGCGCTGTCCTGGATTCTCGCCAGCCTGCATGTCTCGTTCGGCTTCGCGCTGGTCGGTGCCATCGTCGGAGAGTTTTTGGGCGCCCGCGAAGGCATGGGCCTGCTGATCGCGACCGCACAGGGCTCGTTCGATTCCAACGGCGTGTTCGCCGCGATGATCGTTATCGCGATCGTGGCGCTGCTGGCCGAATGGATCCTGACCATGATCGAAAACCGGCTGCTGACCTGGCGCCCGGATACCACCGTTAACGAGTGACCACTGAAGCCCGGCGCGCTTGATTCAAATCAGCGCGCCGGCGGTCATTCCCAGTGCAACAATGTTGTCCGCCTCCCCCCGCGACGACACATTTCCCCGCCGCGACGAAACCGTTTTGCAGAATTGACGCAAATCTCCTGAAACGGCCGCTGGGTACATCTCCTGCCAACGAGGCGCCGAACGGGCGCTCATTCACAGGCGCTCAAACGGAGATTCCCATGATCACCCTCGCTTCTTTCGAACGAAAAATTCGCCGCGCTGCCGTCGCAATCGGCGCGCTCCTTGCCGGCGCATTCTCCTTTGCCCATCCGGCAGCCGCAACGCCGCTGCCGCTGTTTCCGTTCTTCATGGCGCCGCCGGTCCAGAGCGAGCCTGCGCCCTATGTGCAGTCGCCGCAGATGGATGACGAGCGCTCTGCCATCGAACAGCCCGCGCGCTTCAGGCGGCAGATCGTCAACTATCCGACCCGCGAGGCCGCCGGCACGATCATCGTCGATACGCCGAACACCTATCTGTATTACGTGCTCGGCAACGGTCAGGCGCTACGCTACGGCATCGGCGTCGGCCGCGATGGTTTCACATGGTCCGGCGTACAAACCGTGACTCGCAAGGCCGAATGGCCGGCATGGACCCCGCCGGCTGAAATGATCGCACGCCAGCCCTATCTGCCACGCCACATGGCCGGCGGCCCCGGCAACCCGCTTGGCGCCCGTGCCATGTATCTCGGCGGCACCATCTATCGCATCCACGGGACCAATATGCCGGAGACCATCGGCACGCAGGTGTCGTCCGGCTGCATCCGCCTCACCAATCAGGACGTGTCTGATCTGTATTCCCGCGTCACAGTCGGCACCAAGGTCGTCGTGCTGCCGATGGATCGCCGTGCAGACAGCGCAAGCGGCAAGCGTGGCTAATCTGAGGCGCGGCTCCTAACTGGCGCGCGTCACCACAGCATTGTAATGTCCCCGCGTTTTCGAGCGGGGACATCATGCGTCTGAAACCAATTCTCATCGGCGCGGTGCTGGTCGCCGTCTTTTTCATGGTCGCACTCAAGGTGATGGACTATGTGGCTCCGCGCGGCACCGGATCGGCGCCGGTGCTGGTCGCATTGCCGCCACTGCCACCCTCACCCGCACGCAGTTCAAGCATCATCGCGCCGGTCGCCATTGCACTCACCGCGATCCGCGATGCCGCAGACCGCGGCGCACCGCGCAGCTTCAACGGCACGGCTGACAATCCCGTACAGCAATTGCTGCAGGATGCCGATATCAAGTGGACCGCCGCACGCGGTCCGATCGCGGCGACCGGCGCGCAGGACACGCTGACCATGTCCGCGCCGCTGACCGGCGCGCTCAATGTCACCGGCGCCATCTCGACGAATGTGCGCGATGCGCTGGGCGGCGCGCTCGGCAACCTGCTTGGCGGCAATGTTGCCAAGCAGCTTGGCAACATCAACATCAAGAACGTCAATGCCAATGCGGAAATCCGCGGCAATGTGGTGGTCTCGGCGCAGCCCCGGCTGACCCCGAACTGGCGGATCGACCCGAACCTGGCCGCGCAGGTGACACTCGGCGATACCAATGTCGCGGTCGCCGGTGCCCGCATCAATGTGCCCGCGCAGGTCAAGCCGATGATCGACAATGCTGTCAACGAGCAGATCATCGCCCTGCAGCAGCGCCTGCGCAACGATCCCGCTTTCGAACAGAATGCCCGGCGCGAATGGGCCAAACTCTGCCGGTCGATCCCGCTGCAAGGTGCGAGCGCATTGCAGAACCTGTTCATCGAACTGAAGCCGACGCGTGCCGTCGCCGCCCAGCCGCGCATCGATGCCAGCAATTTGACGCTGACACTCGGCGTCGAGGCCGAAACACGCGTAACCTCAACACAGACGCAGCCGAATTGTCCGTTCCCTGCCACACTCGCCATCGTGCCGCCCGGCCCCGGCAAACTCAGCATCGGTGTGCCCGTGGACATGCCTTTCACTGAACTGAACAAGATCATCGAGGCGCAGCTCGTCGGCAAGACATTCCCGGAAGACAATTCCGGCGCAGTCGCAGTGACGGTGAAGAAGGCAACTGTCTCGGCATCCGGCGACCGCCTGCTCATCTCGTTGCTGGTGAATGCCAAGGAGAAGCAGAGCTGGTTCGGTCTTGGCGGCGAAGCAACCGTCCATGTCTGGGGCAAGCCTGCGCTCGATCAAGCGGCACAGACGCTGCGCTTTACCGATCTGGAACTTGCCGTTGAATCAGAAGCGGCCTTTGGCCTGCTCGGCGCGGCAGCACGTGCAGCTATGCCATTGCTACAGAAGACGCTGGCCGAACGAGCGACCATCGATCTGAAGCCCTTTGCCTCGAACGCGCAAAAGAAGATCGCTGCCGTCATCGCCGATTTCCAGAAAAACGAAAACGGCATCCGCGTCGGCGCCGAGATCAGCAGCCTCCGCCTTGGCGGGATCGCCTTCGATTCCAAAACACTCCGGGTGATCGCGGAAGCGGATGGCGCCATCAATGTGAATGTGACGGCCTTACCGGGGCTGTAGATTTAACGCGATGACACGGCGAAGGGCGCACCCGCAAAATGGGGGCGCCCATATAGTCAGCCTACTGGTTCTTGGCTCGCGTTGTCACAACGTGACGCAAAAAGGCCTTACATCGCATACTTGAACTCAGGCATCGCCTTCAATTGATCCTTGCTGGCGCCGCTGAGCACCGCATGGTCGGGGTACCAAGGATTAGCTTTGGCGGCTGCGGGAGCTGCACCCGAGGTGGCTGCACCCGTGGTCATGCCGCTTGGCGGCGAGGTCGACTTCATGCCCGATGAACCGCCAGTTGAAGACGCCATTGTTGCGACCGGCTCGTTCACGAATTTGATCTTGTCATAAGGCACGGCGATCAGGCGTTCGCCGACACCGAGGAAACCACCGACGCCAATCACCACCGCCTTGATGTTCCCCTGCTTGTCGGTCAGGAGATCGTTGATCGAGCCGAGGCTCTCATTGGCTTCGTTATATACGCTCAGACCGACCACCTTCGATGTACGCCAGTTGCCATTGAACGTCGTATCAGATGCAGTGACCGGCGCAGCTGCCGGGGCTGTGGTTGTCGTAGTTGCGCTCGGGCTCTGCGCGAAAGCTGCGGTTGCCAGCAACGCCGAACCAACGATACCAGCCGTCATGTATTTCTTGAACATATGTTCCTCCTGTCGTTGTGGGTCGTCCAAAACCAACGCAGAGGTACAATGACTGTTCCGGTTCCACCGAAATTGGTCGTTAGAATTCGCCCCAATAGGGTGCGACGCCGTAGTGGCGATGCAGCGCTTCTTCCTGCGACCTGTCGCCCCAGTCGAACTCGCGTTTCTCGGTGAATGACGGCGCGCTGCGCAATTCCTCTTCGCTGATATCAAGTTGATACGCGTCGAGCGTGCGATTGAAGGTCAGCCGCGCCCAAGGCAGCGGCAGCAGATTCGAGCCGAGACCGAGAAAGCCGCCGAAGCTCAGGATCGCGTAGGACACTTTGCCGCTGATCTTGTCGATCATCAGACGTTCGATATGACCGATGCGTTCGCCATTCGGACGTCGTACCGCCGTTCCCTCGATCCGGTCGCTCGCAATCAGGCTATGCGGCTTCGTCATGACGTCGGGAGTCATTGTCGCCTCCATAAATCAATTGAAGGGGTAACAATGCCCGGACGTGTTCCTTGTTCCGGCAATAGCGCGAAAGTGACCTGCACAAAAGAAACCACCACCTTATCCCTTGCGGGAAAGATGGTGGCGTCAGCCTGGTCGTAAGCGTCGCGGTCTTCGTATCAGGTCTGGTAGTCGATCAGCAGGGCGGTGAATGACGCCTTGCTGCTGGATGCTGTAGCGCTGGTGCCGCTCGCGCTGTAGGAGCTTGAAGACGAGGCCTCCAGCGATTGCTTCAGCGAGTCCAGGAACTGCTTCATGATATCGGAGATACTCGTCGCACTGTCCGTATCATCGGTACTGTCGGTACTATCGGCGCTATCCGACGGCGGTGGGCCGCCGGGTCCACCGCCGGGAGGTGGACCACCGGCACCGCGAGCGCCGCCTGCTCCACCCGGACCGCCATCGGCGAAGGCCGACTGGAACACGCCCTGCAATTCGGTGGCCTGGTCCGAGGTCAGCTTGCCGCTGGACACCTGGGCACTGATGAGATCGTCGATCTTCGATTTCATCTCGTCCGGCGACGGCCGGCTGCCGCTGCTCTGGCTCGAACGGTCGGCCTGCAGCGACGAGTCGATATCGGTTAAAGCAGAGGACAGCGCATCCTGATCGCCGCTGCTGATCTTTCCGGAGGAAAGCTCGGCCTGCAGCTCCTGCTGCAGTTTCTGAAGGGGGGATTGGTAGGAACTGCTGGACGCAGCCGAGATAGAGGTCATGATCTGCTCCAAGGTGCTTGCTTAGTGCTCGCAACTTGCGGTTAACCTTCTTAACGAGGTCTTGTTATTGCCTTGCTGACATGTTGCGGTTTGTTGCGCCCCAGCCACCAGCAATAGTCCGAAACAAAAAACTTCTGCAGCCCGCGCCGATCCCGGCCAAAAGAGTTCGCATGGCAAACGTACCGAACATCCTGGTCGTAGAAGACGACCGCGAAACCCGTACGCTGATCGCGAAGTATCTGCGTACCAATTCCTGCAACGTCACCACCGCTGCCGACGGGCGCGAGATGGAAAAGGTGATGGCCGACACCCGTGTCGACCTGCTGATCCTCGACGTGATGCTGCCCGGCGAAGACGGCCTCAGCCTGTGCCGCAAGGTGCGCGCCGAGTCGCAACTGCCGATCATCATGCTGACGGCGCGCGGCGAAGACGTGGACCGCATTCTCGGCCTCGAAATGGGCGCCGACGACTACCTGCCAAAGCCCTTCAATCCGCGCGAATTGCTGGCACGCATCAATGCAGTGCTGCGCCGACAGGCCACGGCGCTCAATGCCAGCGCCACGCCGAACGCCACGGCGCTGTCGTTCGCCGGCTGGCAGATCGACCTGCGCCTGCGCGAATTGCGCAATCCCGAAGGCGCGCGCGTCGCCATGACCTCGGCCGAATTCGATCTGCTGCGTGCCTTTGTCGAGCGCTCGGGCCGCGTGCTGTCGCGCGACAGCCTGCTCGATCTCACGCAAGGCCGCAGCGCCGGATCGTTCGAACGCAGCATCGACGTGCTGGTCAGCCGCATCCGCCGCAAGATCGAGATCGACCCGCAGGACGCGCAAATGATCAAGACGGTGCGTTCCGGCGGCTACATGTTTACGCCGACGGTGGAAGCGGTCGCGACGGCGACGACCAACTAGTTTCAGCGAGATGTTCAGCGTCCTCAATCTGCGTCGGATCAGCGGCCAGATCACCGCCCTGGTGGTGATGTCGATCGTGGCTATCCACATCGTTCTCTCGCTGCTGTTCACGCTGATGAGACCGGACCCGAATGATCAGGAGCGGGATCGTGGCCATGGCGAGTTGATCGCGATCGTTCGCTTGCTGAAGGCGACACCGATCGCCGATCGCCCGGAACTTCTGGTCAATCTGAAAAACGCCTTTCCCAAATTCGACATCCGGCCAGTCCCTCGGGATGCAACGGTCACAACCGACAATGGCCCCGACTATCCGCGTCACAGCTTACGCCGGCTGCTTGGTTCCGACGCGCGACTGCTGACGATCGGTGGCGCGCCGGACCGGATCGGGGTCACCCTCCCGGACGGCGACATGTTCTCCTTCAGTAGTCTGCCGGAGCGACGACCAGGCTTCTTTCTGGGCGGTCCCTGGGTTCTGACGTTTCTGTTCGTGGTGATCAGCCTGACGCTGCTGGGCCTGTGGGCGGGCCGCATGCTGTCCGCGCCGCTTTCGGCCTTTGCCAAGGCAGCGGAAGAGTTCAGCCTGAACGGCTCGGCTGAGCCCCTGCCCGAGCGCGGCCCCGAAGAAATTCGCTCGGTGGCACGCGCGCTGAACCGGATGCGCGAGCGCATCGGCACGCTGATTGACGACCGCACCAAGATGCTGGCCGCGATCAGCCACGACCTGCGCACACCGATCACCCGGCTGCGTCTCCGTTCGGAATTCATCGAGGACGACGGCCATCGCCGCCACATGCTGCGCGACCTCGACCAGATGCGATCGATGCTCGAAGCGGTGCTCTCGTTCCTGCGCAACGACCGCCGGCTGGAAGAGATGACGCTGACGGATATCGCCACAACCCTGCAGCTGATCGCCGACCAATTTGCCGACATCGGGCATATGGTGACCTATCAGGGCCCGTCCCACGCCATGGCGATGGCCCGGCCCGACGATCTGCATCGTGCAGTGACCAACCTGGTCGAGAACGCCGTGAAGTTCGGCTCGGAAGCGAATATCTCTCTGACGATGTCCGAGGGCGGCGCCATCATCGACGTCGCCGATGACGGTCCTGGCATTTCGGACGCACAAAAGAGCGCGATGCTGCAACCCTTCGTACGCGGCGACGACGCCCGCAACATGGATCATGAAGCTGCCGGCTTCGGCCTCGGCCTATCGATCGCCCGCGCCGTAACGCTGGCCCATGGCGGCGAATTGACACTGCTGGATCGTCAGCCGCGTGGCCTGATCGTCCGCATCACGCTGCCGGCACGCGATACGGACAGAGCCGCAGCGTAGCGCTCAGTTCGCCTTCACCGCTGGCGCAACGCTGTGGACCGCACCCGGCTTGCGCAGATGGATCGTAGCGATGTCATCGCTATAGATCTTTTCCCAACCATCGACGCGATCGAGCAACTTGGTCGCCGCGCTCTGGGTTCGCAGCAAGGTCGCCTCGATGTCGTAGTCCTTCAGCAGCCGGAACAGATTGTCAGGCTCGATCAGACCGCTGGCATTGTTGTGGTCGACCATCAGCTTCGTCCCGAACAATTCGGTACGGCCATCGATGAAGGTCGGCACCCCACGCGCGATCAGATAGCCGCCGAAGTCGTAATCGTTGAACACGCGACTGAGATTGAGCTTCTGGAGTTCGGTCACCGCCTTTGCGGGCGCAGCCGCCTCACGCGGCATGTAGCGCTGCACGGACGCCAACACGAATGTCCCGGCGATTAGACAGATCGCGATCCCCGCGAATAACAAGCTGCGCTGCGGCGATACATGATTGGCCTCTGGCATCTGAGGTCCACCGATTTGTCGACCAAGCGGCGTCGCCAAGACCATCGGCGCCAGCAGCGCCAGCACTTCGGCGTTGCGCACGTGACTGAGCGCCATGAACACGAAGCCGATCACGAGCACAATGCGCATCGGCGGCAGCGTGACGCCGCGCCATAGCGCCAGCGCGAACGCTGCCAGCACGGTCAGTTCCAGAGGCCCGGCATGATTGAAATTCGCAGGCCGCCATTCGCCGATCAGCGCCAGCGCTTCGCCGAGATTGAGAATGCGACGCGACGCCAGCAGCGAGTCCCAGCCATAAGGCGTCACGCAACTTGCTGCCAACGCGGCAATGCCGAACAGCGCCCAGCGCAGCAGCAGCGCGCGCTGCACCGTCTTCGGTGCATGCCAGATCGCATCGATGCCGATCGGACCGATCAGCGCCAATCCGAGAATGAAGCCGCCGTGCAGGTTGGCCCAAAGCGCCATCAGCGGCAGCAGCCAGAAGGATGGCACACTCCTGCGATCCATCGCATTCACAAGGCCGGCGACCCATGCCACCATCACCGGCATCGCCAGCAGATGCGGCCGCGCAACAACATGCCCCGCCATCAGCGCGAGAGCCGTTGCAACCAGCACCAGTGTTGCCGTGGTCGGCAGACGCTTGTCGAGAAACCGCGTCAGCACCGCGATGGTGAGAGCGACCGCACCCGCGCCGAGTACGACAGGGCCGGTCCAACCGGCGACGCCATAGACCAGCGCGTAAAGGACCTGCGCCAGCCACTGCGTGGAGATCCACGGCTGGCCACGCATCGTAAAGGAATAGATGTCGGTCTGCGGAACTGCCTGATGATCGAGAATCCACTGCCCCACTGCGATCTGCCAATAGGTGTCGGGATCGTTGAGCAGTGCTTTGCCCGCCGCCAGCAGCAGCGCATAGACCGCGATTCCCGCCCAGAGCGGGAGCAGCCCGTGCATCGTCTTGCGGGCTTCGGCGGGATGGGTGGCGGACATCGTCATGCTCGGCATGCCCTTAGAAAGTCGCAAGAAAAGCGCAGGAATACCGCAAGAAAGCATGACAGGGCATAATTTGGGGTAAATACCGGGCGGAACTCGCGAATCTGGCCTACAGAAAGACGCAATTCGAGCCCTCATCTCGGATAATTGAATCGGATGGTTTAGGCCGTCTGAAAGACTGCCTCCGCTACTGGCGGGGGACCGAAGTTTTCGAGACCATTCATGAAACGTATTTCTCTGTCCCTGGCGACGATTCTGGCTCTTGCCGCTCTTCCGCAACTGGCATCCGCACAGCAGCGTGCCGACTACGACGCCATGGTTGCCACCCATGCCCAGGCCAATGGCGTGCCCGAGGCGCTGGTGCATCGTGTGATCGTGCGCGAAAGCAAGTATCACCCCAATCTGATCGGCCGCGGCGGCACCATCGGCCTGATGCAGATCAAGCTCGCGACCGCGCGCGGCGTTGGCTACACCGGCACCGCCGAAGGCCTCCGCGATCCCAACACCAATCTCACTTACGCGGTGAAGTATCTCGCCGGCGCCTACCGCGCTGCGAACGGCAATCACAACCGCGCGGTGTCCTACTATGCCGGCGGCTACTACTATGCCGCCAAGCGCCAGCGCCACGAGGTTTCTGCGCCGCCGCATCAGCCGCTCTTCGCCAAGGACGCCGAGCGCCTGCACCTGCAGAACACGGCCAATGCCAACGCGCAGGCTCCGAAGCCGTAATTGTGCGTGATCGGGTGGAATCCCAAGGGATTACACGTCAAGGGATTCCCGGGGCGCGTTGACACGCCCATCCATAGGTTTACATTAGAGTCGTTCCGAGGGGGGCTCCGACGAGGAGCTGAGATACCGCAAGCTTGCACTTTTCCTGTTCCGGAAGAGACGCGCGAGACCGCGGTGACCCTTTGAACCTGATCCGGGTCATGCCGGCGAAGGGACAGGGATGTTTCAGACTACGCAATCTCCGCGCGGGGACTCTCCCGTGGCGGGTCAATCGATATCAGTCATTGGCGCTGGCATTGCCGGCGCTTGGCAGGCGTTGATGCTGGCCAAGGCCGGTCACGCTGTGACGCTGCATGAGCGCAGCGATTCCGGCATGCGCGATGCCACCAGCCATTGGGCCGGCGGCATGCTGGCGCCTTGGTGCGAAGCCGAAGTCTCCGAGCCTGTGGTCTCCCGCCTCGGCCTACGTGCACTCGATCTGTGGCGCGAGGAACTCCCCGACACACCGTTCAATGGCTCGCTGGTCGTTGCACATGCGCGCGACCGCGCCGATTTCGAACGCTTCGCCAAGATGACCTCCGGCCATACGCGGCTGGATGCAGCAGGCGTCGCCGAGATCGAGCCCTCGCTCGAAGGCCGGTTTCGCGACGGGCTGTTCTATCCCGGCGAAGGCCATGTGGAGCCGCGCCGCGTGCTCCCGCAACTACACGCCCGGATCACCGCCGCCGGCGGCATCATCAAATACAACAGCGAGCAGCAGCCGAAGGACCTCGACGGCCTGGTGATCGATTGCCGCGGGCTTGCAGCACGTGATGATGCCAGCACGCCGAAGCTGCGCGGCGTCAAAGGCGAAATCATCATCATCGAGACCGACGAGGTGCAGCTCTCGCGCCCGATCCGCCTGATGCATCCGCGATGGCCGCTTTACGTGATCCCGCGCGCCGACAACCGCTTCATGCTCGGTGCGACCTCCATCGAAGGCGAGGACACCGGCGTCAGCGTGCGCTCTGCACTCGAGCTGCTCGGCGCTGCCTATGCGGTGCATCCGGCCTTTGCCGAAGCGCGCATTCTCGAATTCGGCTCGGGTTTGCGTCCGGCTTTTCCCGACAACCTGCCGCGCATCGCGATCGACAAGAACATGATCGCGGTGAACGGCCTCTATCGCCACGGCTTCCTGCTGGCGCCTGCGCTGGCGGAGCTGACGCTCAACTATATCAAGCGGGGCGAGATCGATAATGAGGTGATGCAATGCAAGTGATCGTCAATGGCGAGCACCGCGAGATCGAGGCGTCGCATGTCGGTGCGCTGCTGCAGGAACTGGACTACGAAGGCACGCATTGTGCCATTGCGCTGAATTTCGACGTGGTGCCACGCAGCGCATGGGCGCAAACGCCGCTCAAAGCAGGCGACGAGATCGAGATCATCACGCCACGGCAGGGAGGGTGAGAACGTGCACCTCCTTGACGTGATCAATTCGCAAAGGCCGCTGTGCTCCCCTCCCCCTTGCGGGGAGGGGTCGGGGGCGGGGGTCCACAAAGGGACTCTTACAGCGACGCTCTCGCCTGGCTCTACCCCCCTCCCCAACCCTCCCCCGCAAGGGGGGAGGGAGCACGTAAACCATGGAGCGAGTTCATGGTGAATTTCTACGGCAAAGAGTTTAAGTCACGCCTGCTGATCGGCTCGGCGCTCTATCCGTCGCCCGCGGTCATGCAGGACGCGATCCGTGCCTCCGGCGCTGGCATCGTGACTGTCTCGCTGCGGCGTGAATCCGCCGGCGGCAAGACCGGCGATGCGTTCTGGTCGCTGATTAGAGAACTCGACGTCACCGTGCTGCCCAACACCGCGGGCTGCCGCAGCGTGCGCGAGGCAGTCACGACCGGAAAGCTCGCGCGCGAATTGTTCGGCACGTCCTGGATCAAGCTCGAGGTGATCGCCGACAATGACACGCTGCAGCCCGACGTGGTTGGTCTCGTCGAAGCCGCCGATATCCTGATCAAGGACGGCTTCGAGGTGTTCCCCTATTGCACCGAGGATCTCAGCGTCGCGATGCGTCTGGTGGATGCCGGCTGCAAGGTGGTGATGCCATGGGCGGCACCGATCGGCAGCGCACGCGGCATCATCAATGCCGACGCACTGAAGCTGATGCGCGACCGCCTGCCGGATATCACGCTCGTTGTCGATGCCGGCTTGGGCGCGCCGTCACACGCCGCCGAAGCGCTTGAGCTCGGCTATGACGCCGTGCTGCTCAACACCGCCGTCGCCAAGGCGGCCGATCCCGTCGCCATGGCCAATGCCTTCCGCCTCGCCGTCGAGGCCGGCCGCATCGGCTATGAAGCCGGCCTGATGGGCGCGCGCGATTTCGCTTCTCCTTCCACTCCAGTCATCGGGACACCGTTCTGGCATGCCGTATCCTGACCGTTTCTATCCCGTCGTCGACACCGTAGCCTGGGTGAAGCGCCTCACGCAGTTGGGCGTCGGCACCGTGCAGCTCCGCGCCAAGGATCTCGACGACACAGCGGCGACCACGTTGTTTCGCGAGGCGCTCGATGTCACCAACGGCACCAAGACCAAGCTGGTGGTCAACGACTACTGGCGCGTCGCCATCGACCTCAAGGCGCAGCATCTGCATCTCGGCCAGGAAGATCTGGCCGAGGCCGACGTCGCCGCGATCCGCAAGGCCGGCATCACGCTGGGTCTCTCGACCCATGACGAGGAAGAACTTGAAATCGCGTTGCGCGCCAATCCGGATTACGTCGCGCTCGGGCCTATCTTCTTCACGACGTTGAAGTCCATGCGTTTCGCGCCACAGGGCATTCCGAAAATCTCGGTCTGGAAGAAGCGCATCGGCACCCTGCCGCTGGTCGCCATCGGCGGCATCAAGTTCGAACAGGCCGAAGAGATCTTTGCCGCCGGCGCGGATTCCATCGCCGTCGTCAGCGACGTTACCCAACACGCAGACCCGGACGCACGCGTCCATCAATGGCTTGGCGCATCCGCCAAAGCCGCCTGACATTTCAAGAACGACAACGGAGGATTAGTCCATGAACATCCGCTCCAATCCCGACACCACCCTGCCCGCCGTCACCACCGGCAACCTACCCTCGTCGCGCAAGATCTACGCGATCCCGGAGAGCGCGCCGGACCTGCGCGTCCCGCTGCGCGAAATCATTCTCTCCGAAGGCGCCGGCGAGCCGAACCTGCCCGTCTATGACACGTCGGGTCCCTATACCGATCCGGACGTGCTGATCGACGTCAACAACGGGTTGTCTCGCGCGCGTCTCGATTGGGTCAAGGAGCGCGGCGGCGTCGAGGAATATCAGGGCCGCGAGATCAAGCCGGAAGATAATGGCAATGTCGGCGCAGCCCATGCTGCGAAGTCGTTCAAGGCCTATCACAAGCCGCTGCGCGGCGTCGGCGATCACATGATCACGCAATATGAGTTCGCCCGCGCCGGCATCATCACCAAGGAAATGATCTACGTCGCCGAGCGCGAGAACCTCGGCCGCAAGGTCCAGCTCGAGCGCGCCGAGGCCGCGCGCGCCGATGGCGAGAGCTTCGGTGCCGAAGTGCCGCTGTTCGTCACGCCGGAATTCGTGCGCTCGGAAATCGCACGCGGCCGCGCGATCATCCCCTGCAACATCAACCATGCCGAACTCGAGCCGATGATCATCGGCCGCAACTTCCTCACCAAGATCAACGCCAATATCGGCAACTCCGCCGTGACCTCGTCGGTCGAGGAAGAAGTCGACAAGATGGTGTGGGCGATCCGCTGGGGTGCCGACACCGTGATGGACCTCTCGACGGGCCGCAACATCCACACCACCCGTGAATGGATCCTGCGCAACGCGCCGATCCCGATCGGCACCGTGCCGATCTATCAGGCACTGGAGAAGTGCGACGGTGATCCGGTCAAGCTGACCTGGGAGCTCTACAAGGACACGCTGATCGAGCAGTGCGAACAGGGCGTCGACTACTTCACCATCCATGCCGGCGTGCGTCTTGCTTATATCCATCTCACCGCCAATCGCGTCACCGGCATCGTCTCGCGCGGCGGTTCGATCATGGCCAAGTGGTGCCTGGCGCATCACCAGGAGAGCTTCCTCTACACGCATTTCGAAGAGATCTGCGACATCATGCGCAAGTATGACGTGTCGTTCTCCCTCGGCGACGGGTTGCGTCCCGGATCGATCGCGGATGCCAATGACCGTGCGCAATTCGCCGAACTGGAGACGCTCGGTGAGCTCACCAAGGTGGCATGGGCGAAGGGCTGTCAGGTGATGATCGAAGGTCCCGGCCACGTACCGCTACACAAGATCAAGATCAACATGGACAAGCAGCTCAAGGAATGCGGCGAAGCGCCGTTCTACACCTTGGGGCCACTGACCACCGACATCGCGCCGGGCTACGACCACATCACCTCGGGCATCGGCGCTGCCATGATCGGCTGGTTCGGCTGTTCGATGCTTTGCTACGTGACACCGAAGGAGCATCTCGGCTTGCCCAATCGTGACGACGTCAAGGTCGGCGTCATCACCTACAAGATCTCCGCGCATGCCTCGGATCTCGCCAAGGGCCACCCCGCCGCGCAGCTCCGCGACGACGCGCTGTCCCGCGCGCGCTTCGACTTCCGCTGGCAGGACCAGTTCAATCTCGGCTTGGACCCGGAAACCGCCGTCGCCTATCACGACGAAACGCTGCCCAAGGACGCCCACAAGGTCGCGCATTTCTGCTCGATGTGCGGACCAAAATTCTGCTCAATGAAGATCACGCAGGACGTCCGCGACTATGCAGCGACCCTCGGCGACAACGAAAAGGCCGCACTGAACCTCGGCGGCACGGCGACGATGGGCATGTCGATGAGTGGCGTGATCGAGGACGGCATGGCCAGCATGAGCCAGAAGTTCAAGGACATGGGCGAGCAGGTCTATGTCCAGGCGCAGGCGGTGAAGGATAGTAACAAGGCGTTGTAGAGTGCCGCTTCTTTAATGATGCTAGGAGTGGGAAATCAAAAATCCGGTTTCCCACTCCTGTAAAACACAACTAGAGTTACTCACTTCCTCTTCCAAATTGAATCCGAGGCTTGCAAGTGGCGAAAATCGAAGGCTTCCGAGTGCGGAATTACCTGGCGCTCAAAGACGTCACGCTGGGTCAATTATGGAACCAGCGAGATATTAGCCCACTTACACCGATGACCGCCGTTATTGGCAAGAATGGTGTCGGCAAGAGCAGCCTGTTTGACGCCTTCGGTTTTCTAGCTGACTGCTTAAAGATCGGCGTAGAGGAAGCTTGCGATTTGCGAGGTCGCGGAGGTTTGTCGCGCATCAAATCTCAGGGTCAAGACGGTCCTATTGAGTTCGAGATTTACTACAAAGAAGATGCCAACTCTCGCCCAATTACATACGAACTTTCGATTCAAGAGGACAGAAGCGGTCGTCCTTATGTCAGCAAAGAGCGACTGAGGCAGCGACGCAAAAGTCAAACCACCGGATGGCCGTTCTCATTCCTGATCTTGGAGAACGGTCGCGGCGTCGCTTGGAAGGGCGAGGAAATCGGCGTTCGAGAGAACGAGGTCAACATATCCGATCTTCTTTCGCGAGCGGCTGAAAAGGCCCCCGGTGACGAAGGCGCAGATCGAGAAATCGTTGAACTCGACGACAAGCGAAAACTTGGAATCGCGACACTCGGATCATTGAAGCAACACCCTCGCATCTCAGCATTTCGGCAATTCATCGAGGGGTGGCATTTAAGTTATTTTACGCCCGACGCGGCGAGGAGCTTGCCACTCGCAGGCCCTCAAAAGCACCTGAACATACATGGCGACAATCTTGGAAACGTCGTCCAATTTATGGAGCGCGAACACCCGACGCTATTCCGCAACATTCTCAAACGAATATCTTCGAAGATTCCCGGCGTTCAGAAGATTGATACTCACAAGACCGAGGACGGACGACTATTGCTCCGTTTCAACGATCAAGGCTTTAAGGATCCATTCTTCGCGCAGCAGATGTCCGACGGGACACTCAAGCTCTTCGCCTACCTCCTGCTTCTTGAGGATCCAGAGCCGCCGCCTTTTCTATGCATCGAGGAGCCGGAAAACGGCCTATACCACAAGCTGCTCGATGCTCTAGCCGCCGAATTTAGAGAACACGCCACAGGGCGAAAGGGTGGCTCTCAAATTTTTGTCACAACGCATCAGCCCTATTTCGTCGACTCGCTTTCGCCTGAAGAAGTTTGGGTGATGGAAAAATCGGATAACGGATTCTCTAAGGTAACACGCGCTAGCAGCGACGTGATCGTCCAAAGCATGGTCGAGCAAGGGCTTCCGCTTGGCGGGCTATGGTATAGTGACTACTTGGATGCGCGCTGATGCACCTTGAGATCCTGATAGAAGATCAGTCGGGCAAGAAGTTGTTAGACATTATCGTCCCCAAGCTTATTGGGGCAAATCATACTTTTCGGGTTCACGCCTACCGTGGCATTGGCCGCATCCCAAAAAATCTAAAGGGCAAGACTGATCCTTCAAAGCGGATACTGCTTGATCAGCTTCCACGACTGCTTGAAGGCTATGGCAACGCATTCTCAAAGTATCCAGATGGATACGAGGCTCACGTTGCAGTCATATGTGATCTCGACAACAAAAATGCAGAGGGGTTCCTCAAAGAGCTTTCCGACACCTTGGATCGCTGCAAGAAAAAGCCTGCAACAGCCTTTTGCCTTGCCATCGAAGAAGGCGAGGCATGGTTACTTGGAGATAAGACTGCCATTGAGACCGCTTATCCAAAAGCTCAAAAGGCGGTGCTTCAATCTTATAAATACGACTCTATTTGCGGCACATGGGAGTTGTTGGCAGACGCCGTGTATCCGGGTGGGTCGGCAGCACTAAAGTCCAAAGGCTGGCAAGCAATCGGATATGAAAAATTCATCTGGGCCGGCATCATAGGTCCGCTCGTGGATGCGACCCGCAATGCATCCCCAAGCTTTCAGAGCTTTCGAAAAGACCTACAAAGCTTTGGCTACTAAAAATTTGTCGCCCATGCTTCCTGTTTGAACAAAGGGACATCGCGGCTTCACGCGCCTGATGCTCCCCGTCTAACGGAGGGCATGAACCTGTTGTGACCTCTACCGCGACCGACGCCACGACGGCGACATAGCGCGATGTGCGCTTATCGACATGCCGGGTTCCAAGGCGCCGAGCGCAGACAAAGCGACTTTCTTTGTTGCAAAATCCCGACGATACACCCAATGGTACCCATTGATTAACCTTTCGTTAACCAATCGCGCCCAACCTGCCGCAACGCAACGGCTGGGGGCTGTTCGTTCTCGATGTTGTTGCTTCGCGCAACGAAGCAGGCGTTGATCGGGAGATACCCATGATCCAGGAATCCCTTTACGAGTCCCTTCGCCGCCCGCGTGACGATTCGCCGGCTGAAATGGACATGTTTGCGCCCTCGTCAGATCCCAGCGAGGTCGTGACGATGCTGATCGGCGCGACTGTCCATGAGGTCGAACGCGAACTGATGCTGCAGACGCTGGCGCGCTGCGACGGCAATCGCACCCATGCCGCCCGCGTGCTCGGCGTCTCCGTTCGCACCATGCGTAACAAGATCAAACAGTATTCAGCGGATGGGGCCGACGTGCCGGCGCACGGCTAGCTGATGGCGCTATTGCTGGAGCACGTCGGTATCCAGCACCCATGTGGAGCTCTGCAGCCGGCCTTCGGTCTGCATCTCGACATCGACCAGATGCGCCTTCGGCTCAAAGCCGCGAATTCTGACAGTGAGCGGCCTGGTGAACTGCCATGCCTCGCGCGCCTGCAGCAGGCCCTCCTGATACGACCCCAGAGCTTTTGAATCGCCGGCTTTCTTCAGTGCCTGCCATCGCGCCAGATTCGCGCGATCGCCGAACCAGATCGAATCCGGTTTCACCTGCATGGACGCCCCTAGGCGTATCTCGCCGGCATGCGTTGCGCTCGTGAGGGCCAACAAGGTCAGCAGCGCCAGATAGGATTTCATATGTCGTCGCCCGTTGCCCTGATGAGAGCGTAAGTCGCCGCGGATCCCGTTCCGGTTCGACAGGGCTCGGCAATTCGCGGGCGCACCTTGCCTAGACCTGCTACGCTGGCACGTCCCACATGACCGCGAGGCCTGATCATGCCCATCCAGCACTTCCCGCCCCCTCCCGGAATCAAGGCGCCGCCGCTGTCTTATGCGGCGCGGGTCGGCGATCTCCTGTTCGTCTCCGGCATTCCCGGTTTCGACGCTGATGGCCAATTGCCGGAACACTTCGAGGCGCAGTTCGGATTTGTGGTGCGCACGATCAAACGGGTGCTGAAGGATGCCGGCACCGACATCTCGCACCTCGTCAAGGTCAACGTTCTGCTAACGCGCGCGTCCGACGTGGCTCCGATGAACGCTCTGTATGCCGAAGCCTTCGGACCGCCGCCGTATCCGGCGCGTACCACTTGCGTGGTTCAGGCGCTGCCCCATCCGGCAATGCTGATCGAGATCGAATGTGTGGCTTCGCTACTGGATGCGTGATCGATAACCCGCAGGCTGCGCGGCGCGTCCAGCGGCGCATTGAACGCGATCCTGCACGTTCTGACGACGGTCATCGGCCGGCCATCGCATCCTTCACCGTCTCGCTGACGAAATCGGCGGCGCGGCGGAACGCGGTGTCCGTATCGCCGCGGAAGGTGACGGCGCGACGCATCACCAGCTGCTCGCGCTCGACATCGAACAACTGCACCTCGCCCCATTGCACCAGCGTACTCATCTTGCGGATGCCGCCATAGACCAGGTAACGCGCCCCGTCGCGCCGCGCCGCCGCGACGAGATCGTCGGGCGCCATGCTGATGGCAGTGCAGGCGGGCTGCGGACATGCCGGGCGCACCACGCGGTAGTCGCGCTGCGCCAGCCCGTCGCGCAGCAGTGCAGCGAAGATGGTCATGCGGTCACGATGCTGCGCGGACTGGTCGGCCTCCTCGCCGGAGGTGTCGCTATAGTCGAAATCGGCCACCGCGACAGCGAGCTGTCCGGCAGCCGCGGCCGGCGCAGGTGCCCCCAGCAGCGCCACAGCGCCGCACAGCAACCACAGAACCTGCCCTCTCCGCATGTTCTCCTCCCTGATCTTCTGTTCGCCGCCACGCCAAACTGGCGCGGGTGCCAGCAGGTCAAGCGGCAGCCGATGCTAGTCCGCATGTGGTGAAGCGCAACCGGCAATGTCTGTGGTGGCATGGCAGCAGCGGCGAATTGAAGCCGTCATCCATCCCCTGTTAAAAGCGGCCGGACAGAATCAATACGGAGTGTGAGGCGTGGCAAAAGAAACGATCAGCCAGACCGGATTGCGCGGCCCCCGCGGCGAACCGGGACTTCCCGGACCGCAGGGCCATCCCGGACGGCCGGGGCCGGACGGCGCGCAGGGCAAGCCGGGCGTGGCCGGCAAGGCCGGCGCCAATGGCAAGCCGGGGCCGCAGGGCAAGCGCGGCGAAGCAGGCCCCCAAGGTAAGGCCGGCGTCAATGGCAAGGCTGGCGCCAACGGCAAGCCCGGTCCGATCGGACCGCAGGGCAAAGCCGGACCACAGGGCGAACAGGGCCTTCAGGGCAAGCCGGGCGTGCAGGGCGAAGCCGGGCCGCGCGGCGAGCAGGGTCCTCCCGGCACGCTGCCGAGCCTCGAGCAGATCATGCCGTGGCTGCACATGGTGTTTGACGCCTGGGAAGACCACCGCCAGATGCGCCTGCGCGAAGCCCAGGAGCGCGAAGAGGCGCTGCTGCGCGAGCAGCAGGAAGCCGTTGAACGTGTCGCCGCGATGATCGAGGCCGAAGCCGCCATCGCGGATGAGTCTGACGACACCGACGACGGCAAGAAAAAGAAGAAGCGTAAGAAGAACAAGGACGACTAGCACCGCTGCGTCGTTCGATACGGACGCGCGACAACAGATCAGGCGACGCGCCGCAATGCCGGCCCGTCGCCTTTACTTTTTACATGGTCCGCTGCGGTGCGGTCTGCAGCAACTCCTGAAGCTGTTGCTTATAGAATTTCGCACCGCCTGTCGTGAGATGACCACGGGTCTCGGTGCTCGCCGGGATCAGCAGCATCCTCGCATGTTTGATCCGCTTCAGCGCGGCATCCATCAGCCCGGTCTCCGGCGGATTGCGCTCGTCATCGGCAGCATTGATCGCGAGCACGACGGATGTGATCTTCTCCAGGCCTGCTGATGGATTGTAGTCGCGCGACGATTCCCACTGATAGATGAAATCATTTGCATCAGCGACAAATGGCGCCTTGAGCCGGTCATCGACATTCTTGTCGGCAGCCTCGCCGGTCGGCGCCAGCATCTGATAGGCCAGCGTGCCGCCGGCTGTCGCGATGCCATACATCACGCTGGCAAATTTGATCATGCCGGGCTGCGATGTGTAGTTGCCGGCCTTGTAGTCTGGATCGGCGCGCACGGTCTCGATCATCATGCGCCGCATCATCCAGTTTCGCGCGCTCATCTCGGTCGGTTGCGATGCCATCGGCACCAGGGTATCCATCACATCGGGATATTTCGTGCCCCAGATCCACGCATGCATGCCGCCCATGGAATTGCCGATCACCATGCGCACATGCTTGATGCCGAGCCCTTCGATCAGCAGCCGGTGCTGGGCATCGACCATATCGTCGTAATTGTACTTCGGAAATGCGGTCTTCATGCCATCAGAGGGTTTCGACGATTTGCCGTGGCCGACCGCATCGGGAATGATGATGTAATATTTTGTGGCATCGAGCGGCTGGCCCGCGCCGAATAACTCGCCCGCAAAAGCAGGCGTCAATATGCTCTGCGCCGAACCGCCGGTGCCATGCAGCACCAGCACCGGCTGGCCGCTCGGCTCGCCCACCGTCGTGTAATGCAGCTTCAACTCCGGCATCACATGGCCAGTATGAAACTTGAAATCCTTCGCGATCCAGTCGCCCTGCTTTGGCGCCGGATAATCAGCGGCGAACGCGGTCACGGCAGCAAGCGAAGCACATGTCACGACAGCAGCAGCGCACAACGCGCGCATAGAACGGCTGGGCATCGTCATCCTCCCCGGCGCAGCCATTTGATCGGGCCGCTTGACACAGATGCTAGCACGGCAGCGTGAGCCAGGAGACCAACAGATCGATACTGCAGCGCAGCGATCCCCAGCTCGTCGCTCCGGGTATAATTTTTGGGCAGGCGTCGCCGCCATAGCTCGGGCTTAATCATCGCAAGAATCCGAGTCGTCCCGTGCGGCACCCGGCGTCCGCGCGTGATACAACACCGATGTGAGGTTCGCATGCGGGGATTGATTCAAGTGGTGCTGCTTGCAGTGTTCACCGTGATGACCGCGTCAGCACACGCCATCGATCGCGGCCAGTTCAGCGATGTGCCCGACGATATCCGGAACTGGTTCAAAAGCGTCATCAGCCGTAATGGCGTGCCGTGTTGCGATATCTCCGACGGCCATCGCACCGAATATGACGTCCGCAACGGAGCCTATTGGGTGCCGATCGAAGGCATATGGACGGAGGTGCCGACGCGTGCCGTAATCCGCGATCGCGGCAACCCCGTCGGCGAAGCCGTCGTCTGGTATGTGCGCCATCGCGGCGAGATCATCATCAGCTGTTTCGTTCCGGCTGACGCCGCATGATGACGATCACGAAACGGTGCCAGGGTGCGGCCTTGCAATCCACAGGCAATCGGGCCCAATTTGAGGCTAATTCTGCGCGCGGCGCGTTAGGTCACTCTGGCCCCGCCGTCACCTCGCCGCGGGCACTACAGGATAAAGAGAGACTGATATGACGGAAGTGACCTATGTGATCGTCGAGCATGATGGCGGTTGGGCCTATAAGGTTGGCGCCGTCTTCTCCGAGCCGTATGCGACGCACGCACTCGCCACCGCAGCCGCCAAGCGCGCCGCGGCCGAGCAGAGGGTGCCGGGACGCACCGAGGTGATTGCCTATGAGGACGAAAAAGGGCAGTGGCACGAGGAAACTGCCTCGGGCAGTGATCGTCCCAACACCCACATCATCGACAAGGCCTGATCGCGAAGACAGGTGAATGATCCAACTGACCTCAACGCGTCCAATGGCGCCGGCATTGCGTATCTCGCCATGCCGGCGAATTTATTGCTCATCACGCCCGCCTGGATGCCCTTCGCGCGCGAACTCATCATCGACAGCGGCGTCATTGAAATTGCCGCATCGCTTGCACTCGTGACACGCACACGGTTGCGTTGGGGGCCGGCGTCATCAATTGGCCCGGGCCACACAAAGACGCCACAGACTCATAGCGAACGGGCCAAATCGGCAAACAACATTCGTTATGGAGTCGCGTGGTGACTCCGGCGTCGGTTGCGGTGCTGTCTGCGCGACTTTTCCGCAAGGCGCCACCATGCTAGTTTTGAGTTATCAAATCATATCGGGAGAGCAGACGTGACCGACGTCGCAGCAGACGAACTCCGCACCATTTATCCAACGCCGCATCCGCGCGTGATCGCCAAGGCGCGACCGACGCTCGATATGCACTCCAGCAAGTTCATCTCGCTGTCGCCGTTCTGCGTGCTTGCTTCGTCGGGTCCCGACGGCACCGTCGATGCATCGCCGCGCGGTGGCGGCGTCGGCTTCGTGCGGATCGCCTCGCCGACCGAGTTGCAGATGCCGGACCGTCCCGGCAACAACCGCATCGATACGTTCCAGAATCTGATGGCGGGCAGCGGCCATGTGCAGCTGATCTTCTTCGTTCCGGGCATCGACGACACCTTGCGTGTCAGTGGCGTCGCCAAGCTGATTAAAGACCCGGAACTGATGGCGTCGATGGAAGAGTTCGGCAAGCTCCCGCGCGCAGTGTTGAGCATCGCCGTGACCGAAGCCTATTTCCATTGCGGCAAGGCGCTGATGCGCTCGAAGCTGTGGTCGCCGGAGGTGCAGGTAAAGCGCTCCGTGATGCCGAGCATCTCCGAAATGGTTCACGACCAGACGAAACTCGGTGAACCGATGACTCAGGAACAGATCGACGTCGCCTATCGCCAGCAGTTGTAGCTCGTCGGCCTCGCCCGGATCCAAAAGGAGCTCCGGCAGCCGCGGTCATCCACGCACAACCTCTATTTGAAATTATCACTTAAGGTTGTATAATCACGACGCTTGGGGAGAGCGTTGTGCATGGCGTTGCGTTGATCCAGCTGATGACAGTCGCGGGCCTCATGCTTGGCGGCTGCGTGCGTGATCCGTTCGTAACGGAGCGGGACGAAACCTATGCGGGCGAATGGCTGATCCCGCACCAAATCGACCGCATTACCGGGGCCGAATTGCCCAGCGCCTATGTCTTTGCCGAAGCGTCAAACAGCAATGTGGATTTTCCACGCGTCTCGTCATTGCTGCTGACATGCATCGATGGCGCGCCGTTGATCCGCTTCGCCTTTGATTTCAAGATCGGCAGCAACCGCAACACGGTGCTCGGCTATCGCTTCGATGGAAAACCTGGTCACGACGACGTCGGCTCGCGGGTGGTGCGGGGAAACCAGATCATCGTCATCGAAGACAGGGCAGAGATCGCGACCTTCGTCAGCGAGCTTGCCGGTGCGAAGACGTTGTACGTCCGGATCAGGTCGATCAACGGGGGCCGAACGGCCGTCGAATATCCGCTGGAGGGATCGACTGCGGCGATCCGCGCGGCATTCGCGAAATGCGATATGCCGAAACCGCCCCTGCCAGAACAGGGGCGGACGACATTGTCCGGCGTCTATTGAGACACCGCAAAGATCCAGGCTTAGAACTCGCTCTCAAGGCCACCCATGTGCTTCTGGGTGTAGAGATCAATGCCGATCCGCTCGATCAGGTCGAGCTGGGTTTCGAGGAAGTCGATGTGACCTTCCTCATCCTTCATCAGCTTTTCGAACAGATCGCGCGAGACGTAATCCTTGACGCCGTGGCAGTAGGTGGCCGCTTCTTCATAAAGCGTGCGGGCGCCGATTTCGGCGGCCAGATCGCATTCGATGATTTCCTTGACCGTCTGGCCGATGCGCAACGGATCGAGAACCTGCATGTTCGGGAAGCCGTCCAGAAAGAGAATGCGATCGGTAAAACGATCCGCGTGATTCATCTCTTCGATGGATTCCTTGCGCCACATCTTGGCCATGTCGACCAAGCCCCAGTGATTCAGGAGCCGGAAGTGCAGCCAATATTGGCTGATCGCGGTGAGCTCACTGCGCAGGCCCTTGTTGAGGAATTCGATGACCTTCGGGTCGCCCTTCATGATGTTCTCCTGTCTGCTGAACCCGTCCGAAACAGGCCCTCGTTTGAATTTAGAATGCTTCTAAATCAGATTCAACGACAGGACAACCCTTCTTTGCTCAATTCGGCAAAGGGCGTGGAAAAGCTGGAAAGCTGTTGAATTTATAAGCGCTTAGGCTGCCGCTTCGATCGAGGCAATATCTGCCAGTTCGATATGCGCATGAGTCTCGGTGTGAGACTGCCCGTGGGCCGCTGTATGCGGGCATCCGGCACAGCAGGACTTGGCGCAGGCGCCCAGCGCTTCGTCCATGATCTTCTTGATCGTCCGTACGCACCGTCCGCACTGGGCGCTGCAACCGAGGCATCCATAGACCTGCCCCGGCGTACGCGGCGGACGCGCTCCGGCAACGGCACTACGGACATCATGGTCGGAAAAGACGTTGCAGGAACAAACGATCATGAGATGAAGGCGAACTCGCAGGTCAGGACCCCTCTTGGATATGTAAGAGACCGACCCGATGCAAAAGGAAAACGCCGACTTTGAAGCTATTCCAAACTACTGATCGCATGGAAGAAATTGGAACGAATCTAAAATTCGTCTGAGCGCTCGCAAGCGCCATGATCGGAAGACGGCTAGCCGACAGATGCCCCTATCCAGTAACCGCCTGCAACGCGGCATGCCCTTGGGGAGGGTCGCGGACCTCCGTCCGGAATGGCTTTAATATCAAGATGTAACCTGGATCGCGCGGTCCCGTTCATTGATCATTCAAGTGAAGTATGAAACTTTTCGCGTCAGGCCGCGCTATGTGTGAGCGCAGCCCGATTGAGAAAGGGAATGCCATGAAGAAAACTCTGATGGCCATTGCCGCCGTTGCCACCCTGGCCGTTTCCGCCATGGCTCCGACATCGGCAAGCGCGCAGCACTGGCGTGGACATGGCGGCGGTGGCGCGGTGGCTGCAGGTCTGATTGGCGGCGCCCTGCTTGGCGGCGCGATCGCTGCCGGCTCGGGATACTATGGTCCCGGCTACGGCTATTACGGCCGTCCTGCCTATGTGGCCGGCCCGGGCTATTACGGCGATTGTTTCTGGCAACGTCAGCGTTTTTGGGACGGCTATGGCTGGCGCATTCGCCGCGTCCGCGTGTGCGGCTGAGATCGCGGGATCATGTGATCTCTGAGATCACTCTGATCTCCTGTTACGCATCGGAAACCTACGACATTTCCAGTGCGTGATGCTTGCAATGGCCCGAAAAAACCGCTTTTTCGGATCATTGACTGGCTAACGTTTACATCGAATTGACGGTTGGGCGCTTCTAAGTGAGGCCGTCAGTTCGAATCGCAGCGTGAGTAGACCTTTAACCGTGCGTCGCTTGCGGCGCCCTTCTGGAGAGACTTGAGATGAAGAAGACGATTTCCGCCTTGCTCGCCGCCGCGACGGTTGCCGGTTCGCTGGTTGCTGTTGCGCCTGCCGCAAAGGCCGACGGTGGCCGCATCGCCGCTGGCGTTGCCGGTGGCCTGATCGGTGGCGCTCTCCTCGGTGGCGCCATTGCAGCCAGCCGTCCGGCTCCGGCCTATGGCTACGGCTACGCCCCCGCTCCGGTTTATGTCGAACCGGAATGCCGTGTCGTCCGCCAGCGCGTCTGGGACGAATATCGCGGCGTCTGGCGTTCGCGCCCGGTCGAAGTTTGCGATTGATCCGATCTGAAGACCGCGCATTCGCGCGCACGATCCAAATTCAAAACCCGGCCGTTTACGCGGCCGGGTTTTTCGTTGGGCGATTGAAGGTGCGACTATCTCGCGTTCATCGCGCGCAACACCGTCTCGCTGGGCCAGCAATCGACCTTGAGACCCGCGGACTTCTGATACGCTCCGAGCGCGGCACGCGTTTTCATGCCGGCCTTACCGTCCATCTTGTCGGCATAGAGACCAAGCTTCGTCAGGTGCCGCTGCATGGCCTCGACATCGGTGCTGCGCAACTGGTTCGATGCCGACCACGGCGTTGCAAAGGGCTGCGCATTGGCCATTCGATCACTGAGATGGCCGACGAACAGCACATAGAGATCGGAGAAATTGTATTCCTTGATGACGAAATAGTTCTTCGTCGTCAGGAAGGCCGGGCCATAGATCCCCTCCGGCTGCAGCAGCGATGCCGGCTGCGCCTGCTCCGCCGCGCTGAGCTTCTCGCCACGGACCGGAATGAAGCCGGCACGAATCCACTCCCCAATCGGCCGGGTGACTTCTGGCACACCCATCGTACAGTCGGCATTGGCCGGCGCACGCACTTCATAGGCCCAGCGCAGACCGCGCTGCCAACCCTTGTTCGTGAGTTGCTGCGCCGCTGATGCCAGCGCATCCGGCACCGACTTCCAGATATCGACACGGCCGTCGCCGTCGAAATCGACGCCGTGCTTATCCAGTTCCGACGGCAGGAATTGCGTGAGCCCCGTCGCGCCGCCCCAGGACACGCGCAGATCCTTGCGCGATACGTCGCCGCGCTCGATCAGTTTCAATGCCGCGATGAACTCGCCGCGATACTGGTCCTTGCGGCGACCGACATAGGCTTGCGTCGCCAGCACGCGAATGCCGTCATAGGGCAACGCATACCGACCGTAATCGGTCTCGCGCCCCCAGATCGCCAGAATGATCGTTGCCGGCACGCCGAAGCGCTGCTCGATGGCGGTGAGTGTCGCGCGATGCTTCTGCAGCAGCCGCTGCCCTTCGCCGGCCAGCCGGATGWTGCTGGCTTCCTTCACATAATCCGCGGGCACCTGCACGAATTCCGCCTGCGACGGCGCGCCGGTCGCAGGACGGCCGGGCAGAATGAGATCCGGAAGCTTGTAGTCCGGCTCCAGCCCGCGCGTGACCTCATCGAAGGTCTTGCGCGAGACGCCGGCTTGTTGGGCTTCCGGCCAGAGCGAAGCAATGAAGGTGGTGAAACCGGCGTCGGCGGCGCGGGCAACCGAGGCACTGCCCGACAGAACTAGCGCCAGCAGTGCATATTTCAGAATACGGATCATCGCCCTCAATGATGCTTGCCATGGCCATCGGCCAGTTCGTGGGCGCCCTGCCGCCGCGCTTCTTCCGTGGCAAGGTTCGACAACCGATCGACATAGGCGATGCCGACTGCCGAAAGTATGAACACCGTATGGATGATGGTCTGCCACATCACGCCGGTCTCTGTGTAGTTGCCGGCGCGGGACGAGCCCAGCGCGCCAGCCTCGATGAAGGTACGCAGCAGATGGATCGAGGAGATGCCGATGATCGCCATAGCAAGCTTGATTTTGAGCACGCTTGCGTTGACGTGGCTCAGCCATTCCGGCTCGTCCGGATGGCCCTGCAGGTTGAGCCGCGACACGAAGGTCTCGTAGCCGCCAACGATTACCATCACCAGCAGGTTGGAAATCATCACCACGTCGATCAAGCCGAGCACCGCCAGCATGATCTGCTGTTCGGTGGAATCGAAAGCGCCGTGGAACAGATGCCACAGCTCCTTAAGGAACAGCACCACGTAAACGCCCTGCGCCACGATCAGGCCGACATATAGCGGCAGTTGCAGCCAGCGCGATCCGAAAATCAGCATCGGGATCGGGCGCAACGGGAAGCCCTTCGGCGGGAGGGGCGTTTCAGGCGTCATGGACATGTCGGGGCTCGCTTGAGGGACGAATCGCGGCGCGATTGAAGTGCCGATTATATAACGCGGGTTGTGGACGCCATGATGTCGGCGTGCGCGGCGACTCGCCGCATCAGCTATTTGACAGCGACAATGAAGATCCGCGGAAACTTCAGCAGAACCTTGCCATCCGCCTGCGGCAGATAGCTGGCAGCGATGCGCGCGGTATACTCAGCGATGTAAGCCTTGCGCTCCGGCGGCTCCAGCGGATCGACGAACGGACGCAGCCCGGTGCCCTTCACCCATTCCACGATCGCGGCGGCATCGGCCAACGCGTGATAGTAGACAGTGTGCCAGATCTCGACGCGGGAACACAGCGGCTGCAGCGCATCGTAATACGCGCCGGGCTTCGGCAATGAGTCACGCAGCTCCGCAGCCTTCGAGAGCTGCGCGCGCCACGGCTGGAGATAGGCGACCTCGCGCATCAGGATGTGCGAGGGTTCGTCGAGATTATCCGGCATTTGCACGGCCAGCACGCCACCGTCAGGCAAGGCACCGACCAGACGCTTCAGCTGCTTGATGTGATCCGGCACCCACTGAAACACGGCATTGGCAAACAAGACATCGGAGCCGGCCGGCGCCACCCAATGGGCGATATTGGCCTCGATGAAAGTCTGCGCGGGCAGACGTTCCCGCGCCTGCCGCAACATATCAGCCGACGTATCGACACCGATGACCGACGCTTGCGGCCAGCGATTGACCAGAAGCTCCGTCGAGTTGCCGGGCCCGCAGCCGATGTCGACGACCTTGCGGGCATCGAGAAGCGGAATCTGCGCGAGCAGATCCCGTGCCGGCCTGGTTCGCTCGTCCTCGAACTTCAGATACTGCTGCGCGCTCCAGTCGGCCATTTGAGAGTTCTCCTCAGCGCGTCAGTTTCTTGTATTTCACGCGATGCGGGATGATCGAATCCTGCCCGAGACGGCGCATCTTGTCCTTCTCGTAGTCCTGGAAGTTGCCTTCAAACCATTCGACATGGCTGTCGCCTTCGAAAGCGAGCATATGCGTCGCGATACGGTCGAGGAACCAGCGGTCATGGCTGATGATCACGGCGCAACCGGCGAAGTCTTCCAGCGCCTCTTCCAGCGCACGTAGCGTGTCGACGTCGAGGTCGTTGGTCGGTTCGTCGAGCAGCAGGACATTGGCGCCGGACTTCAGCATCTTGGCGAGATGCACGCGGTTGCGTTCACCGCCGGACAATGCGCCGACCTTCTTCTGCTGATCGCCGCCCTTGAAGTTGAACGACGAGCAGTAGCCGCGCGAATTAACTTCCTTCTTGCCGAGCAGGATCAGTTCGTTATTCCCCGAGATTTCCTCCCACACAGTCTTCTTGCCGTCGAGCGCATCGCGCGACTGATCGACATAACCGAGATGAACGGTCTCGCCGACGGTGATCGTGCCGCTATCGGGCTTCTCCTGGCCGGTGATCATCTTGAACAGCGTCGTCTTGCCGGCGCCATTGGCGCCGATGACGCCGACGATACCGCCGGGCGGCAGCTTGAAGGTCAGATCGTCGATCAGCACGCGATCACCATAGGCCTTGGTGAGACCTTCGAAGTCGACCACGTTGTCGCCGAGGCGCTCGGCCACCGGAATGGTGATCTGCGCACCCTGGGTCTGCTTCTCGCTGGCCTTCTTGAGCAGCTCGTCATAACGCTGGTAGCGCGCCTTCGACTTGGCCTGACGTGCCTTGGGCGACGAGGCGATCCATTCCTGCTCGCGTTCCAACGTCTTCTGATGGGCTGCGTCCTCGCGGCCTTCCTGTGCCAGGCGCTTCTGCTTCTGCACCAGCCAGGACGAGTAGTTGCCCTCGTAGGGAATGCCACGACCGCGATCGAGTTCGAGAATCCAGGACGTCACGTTGTCGAGGAAATAGCGGTCATGGGTCACGATCAGGATCGCACCGGGATAGTTGCGCAGATGGCCTTCCAGCCACGACACGGATTCGGCGTCGAGATGGTTGGTCGGTTCGTCGAGCAGCAGCAGTTCGGGTGCATCGAGCAGCAGCTTGCAGAGCGCGACGCGGCGGCGTTCACCGCCGGAGAGCTTGGTGACGTCGGCATCGTCAGGCGGACAACGCAGCGCGTCCATCGCCTGGTCGACCTTGCTGTCGAGATCCCAGAGGCCTTGCGCCTCGATCTCGTCCTGCAGCTTGGTCATCTCGTCGGCGGTCTCTTCCGAGTAGTTCATCGCCAGCTCGTTATAGCGATCGAGAACAGCCTTCTGCTTGGCGACGCCAAGCATGACGTTCTCGCGGACGTTCAAAGACGCATCGAGCTGCGGTTCCTGTTCGAGATAGCCGACGCGCGCGCCCTGCGCGACCCAGGCCTCGCCGGTGTATTCCTTGTCGAGCCCCGCCATGATCTTGAGCAGCGTCGACTTACCGGCGCCGTTGACACCGAGCACGCCGATCTTGGCGTCCGGGTAGAACGACAAATGGACGTTATCCAGCACCTTGCGGGTCGGATAGGCCTTGGTCAGACCCTGCATGAAGTAGACGAATTGGCGAGCCATCGTGATCCTTGAAAACCGTCGCGGGCGTGAAAAATGGGTTGTCGCTGATGTAGCGGCGTGGCCCCGAAAGGGCAACCGGGGGTCTTAAGGATTTGGTAACTCTGCACTTCTTCGAGGCAGCCATTATGACAATTAAAACCGCTTTTTAACGACTTCCGCCAAGAGTGCTCGCAGGGCGATCAATCATGCCCCTCGCGACTGAAGTCGCGGGCAGACAGGCGGAGCCTCGTCATGGCGATCATTACATCAGTCCCCTCTCCCGCCGCCGCCGAAACCCGCGCGGCGCGCCCAGGCCTACTCCACGAAATCCGGACGTTCTGGCAGCTGTTCTTCGTCGCCGCCTTCGATCCTTACCGGCCCGAGCAGCATTACATGCGCGGCCCAGGCCCTGCCTGTCGCGCCAAGGACCCGTCCGCGCCGGTCCCGCCCTCACATTAAGCTGATCGCACTGCCGCCGACGATGCAGACCCTTGCGCACGCCCGCGAGGCGCGCAATGTGTCCATCCCCTGACGGCTTCAACACCGTCATCACCACACCGGATGGACGATCCCATGACGCGGCTGCGCTGTGCAATTCTCGACGACTATCAGAACGTGGCCCTGACGCTTGGTGACTGGAGCGCACTCGCCGACCGCATTGAGATCACCGTCTTCGACAAGCCGTTCGCCTCAGCGGACGAAGCGGCTGCAGCGCTGAAGGATTTCGAGATCATCTGCGCCATGCGCGAGCGTACGCCATTTCCGCGCGCGATGTTCGAGGCGCTGCCGAAACTCAAGCTGCTGATCACCTCGGGCATGCGCAATGCCGCGATCGATTTCGAGGCTGCGAAGGCTCGTGGCATAACGGTCTGCGGTACCGCGATGGTGGGCAATCCGACGGCCGGCCTGACCATCGGCCTGATGCTGGAACTGACCCGCAAGATCGGCTTTGAAAACGCACGCATGAAGGCCGGCAAGCCCTGGCAGGTTACCGTCGGCGAGGACATCGAAGGCAAGACGCTCGGGATCATCGGCCTCGGCAAGCTCGGAAGTCAGGTCGCCGGCATTGCCCGCGCGCTGGGCATGAAGACGATTGCCTGGAGCACCAATCTGACACCCGAGGCCTGCGAAAAAGCCGGCGTGACCTACGCGACCAAGGAAGAACTGTTCGCCACCGCCGATGTCATCACCATCCATCTGGTGTTGAGCGACCGTTCGCGCGGATTGGTGTCACGGGCGGATCTCGCACGCATGAAACCAACCGCCTATCTCATCAACACGGCACGCGGCCCGATCGTCGACGAAGCGGCGCTACTTGAGACGCTACAAGCCGGGAAAATTGCCGGTGCAGGTGTCGACACCTATTCCCACGAACCGCTGCCGCTCGACAGCCCGCTGCGCAAGCTCGACAATGTCGTGATCACACCGCATCTCGGTTATGTCACCGCGGAAAATTACAAGCGGATCTATGTGGAGATGATCGAGGGCATCGGCGGCTGGTTGAACAGCGCCCCCGTCCGCAAGCTCAACTGACGCAAGCGTTCAAAGCGCAAAAGAAAACGGGCGCTGTGTGATCACACAGCGCCCGTTTTTCTTGAAATCAGCTGAAGGAAATCAGCGAATGCTGACCGGGGCCGGTAGCGGCTGAACCGATGTCGGCTGGGTACCGGGCAGCGGTGCCGGCGCGGCGCTGGCGCTCGGGCCGGGGACCGGCTGCGCGGAGGCGGTCGTTGCCGGAGCCTTGCCCGGCATCACCACCACGCGGGTACCGACCTTGACGCGCTCGAACAGATCCGAGACGTCGTCGTTGAGCATGCCGAAGCAGCCCGACGACACGGACTTGCCGATAGTCGACGGCTGGTTGGTGCCGTGAATACGATAGACCGTCGAGCCGAGATACATGGCGCGGGCACCGAGCGGATTGCCTTCGCCGCCGGCCATAAAGCGCGGCAGATAGGGCTGACGCTCGATCATCTCGGTCGGCGGATGCCAATCCGGCCACTCTGCCTTGCGAGTGATCTTCTGCACACCGTTCCAGGTGAAGCCGTCGCGGCCGACACGGACGCCATAGCGCATCGCGCGGTTGTTGCCGAGCACATAGTACAAATAGAAGTTCGGCGTATCGACGACGATGGTGCCCGCGGGCTCCTTCGTGACGAAATTGACTTCCTGCCGGCGGAACTGCGGCGGCAGCTGCGCCGGACCGGTTTCCGGCTGATCTTCCGGAGGCAATGAAGCCACCATCACGGAGCTGCCATTGGCGCCAAGACCCTGTCCCTGCACCGAGCCGGTCACAGGGGCACCCTGCCCGCCCATGCCTTCAGGCGGACGCACTGCGCCATCACCGTTGCCACGGTTCGAATAGACCACCGCCGGCGGCGCCATCGGGCGGCCGTAACGCGGGTCGTCCGGCGACATCACCGGCCCCTGCGGCATGGCGCGATCGGAATAAACCGGGGCAGCACCAGCAGGACGACCATAGCGCGGATCATCCGGAGACATCACCGGGCTCTGGGGCGCAATTCCGGGCGCGGACAGCCCCGTCATCGGCCGGCCACCACGAGAGGGCGGCGCGTCCTCTTCGTCGAGTGCGTCAAAGTCCGGCATGGCGTCCAGCGCGCGATCGGCGCGCGAATTGGCCGGATAGCCGCCCGGGGGATAGTTGGGATCGGCCGGAATCGAATAGCCGCTTGGCGTGCCCACAGGATAGCCCTGCGCCACCGCGAGCGAATGACCCGCGACGCTACCGAGAGCCACGGTCGCCAATGTCGTCAAAACACGCTTGATCATCATTGCCCTTGTATAAGCTCAAGCAAAAACCGGAACATGCCGTCAGATCGCGCAGGATAGCGGCGCATTCAAGACAATTCCGGAAAAAAGCTTCCCATTTCGGTCATATTCGCGAGATCACACGCCGGCGTGGCTATCTTGCCTCACCCCCGCTGAAATCACTGCTCAGGAATGCGTCCTCAGTTGTGCATCTCACTTTTTAACAAACGGTTCCTGAGGCCGTGCGTTATCCTCAAATGGTCCTGATTCGCGACGCTTTGGCGGCAGCCGATTCTGCGGAACGGGCCGCTTCCAGTGTTGTCACCGCGTCCCCGTCGTTCGAAAGCCTTCCACGGTCTGTCCGAAGGCGGAACTGCCATTCATGCTTCCGGGTTTCCGATTTCTGTTCGCAGCCGTCCTGCTCACAGTCTCGTTGGTGGTCTTCGGCCTTGGTGCCGCAGCCCTGCTGCGCTCTGCCCATCAGGAATTCGCGACCATTCCGACCAGGCGCGCGCCGCCGACCGTCTTTGCCCAGCAGCCCGTCGAAGCTCCGCCGACATTGGCCATGCTGCGCGTCGAGGCACCAGCCCCCACCCCTGAGGCTGTCGCGCCACCAGCGGTCCCCGTGACATCGGCGGCAGAACAAGTGCCCCCCATCGCGGCTCCTGCGGAGCCGGAAAAGATCGCCTTGCCCGAGACCGCCGCGCCCCTGTCGACACTGGCCGCACCGACAATCGAGATGACTGCCCCGGTGGCGGCGACGCCGAAGCCTGAAGTTGCAGCGAAGTCGGAAGCAACGAAGGTCGAAGAGCGGGAACCTCTAACGACGGTTGCCGTCGCCCCAGCGACCTTCGTCGAACCAGTTGCTGCCCCTCCTCCCGAGCCTGCCACCGTTCCAGCACCAGCCGCCGCAGCAGAGGTTGTAGCGGGGCCACAACAGACGGCCACGCTGACCGACGATGATGCAAAATTGGCTTCGACGAAAATTGCGATGCTGGGCGGACCGCCCATCGATACCGAGTCGGTTCCACTGCCGAAAGCGAAGCCTGCTGCGGAGCCCGCCAAGAAGATCGTGAAGAAGCGCATCGTCGTCAAAAAGCGACGTGTGGCCGCCAGGCCTATGGCGGCCGCTGCACCACAGCCAACCGACCCGTTCGGACTGCCGGTCGCGCGCTGACCTCGATCCCGGTTACGCAGGTCCGGTCGCGACGGGCGGACCATCGGGCTGCCCCCATTCCGACCACGAGCCATCATAGAGCGCTGAACCGCGCACGCCTAGACGATAAAGCGCCAGCGTCAACACCGCCGCAGATACGCCCGAGCCACATGTGGTGACGACGGGCTTGTCCAGATCGAGCCCCGTGCCGGTGAAGGCTGCGCGCAATTCTTCGAGCGGCTTCATCGTGCCGGTCGCAGCGTCGAACAACAGGTTGTAAGGCAGGTTGCGGCTGGCGGGGATGTGACCGGAGCGAATGCCCGCGCGCGGTTCAGGGACACTTCCCTCAAAGCGATTGGCGGCACGCGCATCGATCAATTGCTCTTTGCGCGAATCCAGATTGGCAACGACCTGCGCCTTGCTGCGGATGTACGATTTGTCGAGCGTGGCGTTGAAAGTGCCAGGCTTCGGTGACGACTTTCCGGTCTCCGTCGCGCGACCTTCGGCCTTCCATTTCTTCAGCCCGCCATCGAGCACCTTCACATTGGCGTGGCCGTAAGAGAGGAACATCCACCACGCCCGCGGTGCCGCGACCCAGCCACCGGCATCATAAGTGACGACCGTATCATCAGAGGAAATGCCGAGCGCGGCGATGTCGCGCGCGAACTGGTCGGCATCCGGATACATATGCGGCAGCGACACAGAGTGATCGGAGACCGCATCGACATCGAAGAACACAGCGCTGGGAATGTGTGCCGCCAGATAATCATCAACCGGCAGCGGCAGCACGCCTGGCATCTTGAACGACGCATCGATGACCTTCACCTTGGGATCGCCGAGATTCGCGGCGAGCCATTCGGTCGAGACGAGAGGATCGGTGGATGTCATGCACAAGTGCCCTTTTATTTTGAAACACCGTCATGGCCGGGCTTGTCCCGGCCATCCACGTCTTCACTCGCGGCAAGACGTGGATACCCGGCATTCGCCGGGCATGACGGCCGAGAGTTACGACTACTTCGACGCCTTCGGCTCGACCTTCTCGACCGCGCCGCCTGCATTGCGCCAGGCGGTGAAGCCACCGCCCAGATGCGCCACCGGCTTCAGGCCCATATCGGCCGCCGTCTTCGCCGCCAGCGCCGAGCGCCAGCCGCTGGCGCAATGGAAAATGAATTTCTTGTCTTCCTGGAAAATCGGCTTGCCATAGGGACTTTCCGGATCGATCCAGAATTCCAGCATGCCGCGGGTGCAGGAGAACGAGCCGGGGATCTTGCCTTCGCGTTCGATCTCGCGGGGATCGCGGATATCGACGATGACCACATCCGGGCTTTCCGCCGCTTTCATTACGTCCTCGACGCTCATGGTCTCGATCTGCGCGTTGGCTTCGTCGAGCAGCGCCTTGTAGCCGCGGGTAATCGTCTGCGTCATGCTTTTCGCACCAGTTCCTTCATTGCACCTTCGAGACCTTCAATCGTCAGCGGATACATCCGTTCCGAGAACAGTCGCCGAATGATGGTCGTGGACTCCGAGTAATCCCAGTGCCGCTTGGCGACAGGATTGAGCCACACCGCATTCGGATAGGTCTGCGTGATGCGCTCCAGCCAGACCGAGCCGGACTCTTCGTTCACATGTTCGACCGAACCGCCGGGCACCATAATCTCGTAAGGCGACATCGAGGCGTCGCCGACGAACACGATCTTATAGTCATGGGCATATTTGTGCAGCACGTCCCAAGTCGGCGTGCGGTCCGTGAAGCGGCGTTTGTTCTGCTTCCACACGCCTTCATAAAGGCAGTTGTGGAAGTAGAAATACTCCATGTGCTTGAATTCGCTCTTTGCCGCCGAGAACAGCTCCTCAACCTGCTCGATATGCGAATCCATGGATCCGCCGATATCGAAGAACACCAGCACCTTGACCGCGTTGCGCCGTTCCGGCCGCATATGGACGTCGAGATAGCCGTGATTGGCGGTCTCCCGAATCGTGGTGTCGAGATCGAGCTCATCGGGCGCGCCGGTGCGGGCAAACTTGCGCAGACGGCGTAGCGCCACCTTGATGTTGCGGATGCCAAGCTCGACATTGCCGTCGAGATCCTTGAACTCGCGTTTGTCCCAGACCTTCACCGCGCGCCGGTGGCGGCTCTTCTCCTGTCCGATGCGGATCCCTTCAGGATTGTAGCCTTCGGCGCCAAACGGTGAGGTCCCGGCGGTGCCGATCCATTTGTTGCCGCCCTGATGGCGTTCCTTCTGCTCCTCAAG
This sequence comes from Tardiphaga sp. P4_G1, assembly GCF_056401215.1. NCBI lineage: Bacteria > Pseudomonadati > Pseudomonadota > Alphaproteobacteria > Hyphomicrobiales > Nitrobacteraceae > Tardiphaga > Tardiphaga sp. P4_G1. Next base: position 168,994 of record NZ_JBFUJU010000004.1, on the reverse strand, counting down.
GCGCTTCCGCAGGGTTTCCATGAGCTTGTCCCAGCCCATGGCCTCGATCTGCTTCTTCTCTTCCTCGGTGAGATATTTCTCGGCGAGCTTCTTCAGCCACTCGGCCGGAATCTCCGCCTTTTCCATAGCGTCGAGCAGGCTCTCAAGCCCCTTGAAGACCGTCCCGAACACCCGATCGAACTTGTCGAGATTGCGCTCGTCCTTCACCAGCGCTGCACGGGACAGATAGTAGAAATTCTCTACCGACTGATCCGCTAGGTCGGCGTCGAGAGCCTCCATCAGCGTGAGATATTCGCGCAGGGTCACGGGGACCTGCGCATCGCGCAGCGATGTGAAGAATTGCAAGAACATGATTGACAGATTGCCCGACCACCCGCGTCCGTCAAGGGCCGGATGCGGTAGAAGGTTACACGGCTCCGTGGTGCGCCATCGCGGCGCATATCCGGAATAAGCGAGATTTGTCAGTCAAACCGGGGCGAATTCCGCTCCGCGGCATGGTGAAGCAATCGCTTGTCAGATTGCAGGTATTTGTTTCAACAATTCCGGCGTCAGTAACCACGCAGCGCGGTGTCCCGCCATCGGCGGGCATTCTTAGCTATCGTGAAAGCAACGACGGCCATGGTGATGGCCTGTTTTGCTGTCAACATAGAATCGAATGACCGTACCCACGACACTGACCAGCAGTTCGCCGAGCCGACCCTCCGCGCCGGGTGTGATCGTCACGCTGTTCGTGCTGGCGATGAGTGCGTGCGTGCTCGGGCTTGTCGTCTGGAAGGCGCTCGATGCCCGCCAAGCCGTGCTGGCGCAAAGCGAGACCGACAGTCGAAACCTCGCACATTCGCTGGTCGAACATGCTTCGCGCTCGATACAGGCCATCGATATCGCCGTGAGCGGGATGGCAGATCTGCTGAAGTACCAAAACCCGCAGCCGGATCGCTTCAACACGTTTCTGGCCAATACGGCGAATGCACTGCCACAGCTCCGCGAAATCGGTGTATTCGATACGCGCGGCAACTGGCGTTATTCCTCGTTGCCGGAAACGCCAACGCACAATAATTCCGACCGCGACTATTTCACCTATCATCGCGATCACACCGACGCCAATATCAGGATCAACGCTCCCATCACGTCGCGGCTAACCGGCCGCACGTCAATCATCCTGTCGAAGCGGATCGACGGGCCCGACGGCACCTTCAAAGGTGTGCTGACGGGCGCAATCGACAACCAGTACTTCAGCGATTTCTACAAAACATTCCAGATCGGCGAGAGCGGCGGCATCAGCCTGATCCGAAGCGACGGCATACTGCTGATTCACTGGCCATCGATGGAAGTTGGGAAGGACCTCTCCGGAACTCAGCTCATTCAGACCCGTCTGAAACAGAGTCTGGCAGGCTTCTACAAGATCGATTCGCCGTTCGACGGCATCACCAAATATTTCAGCTACGAGCAAACCACGCAGTATCCGCTGATCGTCACAGTCGCGATTCCGGAAGATCAGGTATTGGCGATATGGAAGAGCAATCTGCTGTCCGACGTTATCGTTGCTTCAGTCCTGCTCTGCACCGTGATCCTGCTCGCCGCCCTGCTATCGACCCAGTTTCGCTTCCGGCTCAACATGGAACACGCGCTCCGCGAGCGCGAGTCCCACTATCGCCTGCTTGCCGACAACATCGCTGATGTCATCATTCTGCTCGATCGCTTCGGGAACATCGTCTTCGTCTCGCACTCGGTCGAACTCGTCCTGGGACACAGTCCGAACGAGCTGCTCGGGCGGTCCTGCTTTGAACTGGTGCATCCGGACGATGTCGAAACCGTGAAGGCTGCCAGCGCGCAGCTTACAGATCTCACCGCAAACCGCACGGTGATCTTCAGGACCTATCGCCACGACAAGTCACTGGCGTGGGTAGAAGTAAACTTCAAGCTGGCCATGCGCGCGACGGATCGCGAAAAGGTCGAGATTGTCGGTGTGCTGCGCGACGTCACCTTGCGCAAGAGGATGCAGGACGAGTTGACCGCGCTGAATTCCAAACTCGCCGAACTCGCGACCACCGACGGGCTGACGGGACTGGCAAACCGGCGCACGCTCGACGGCTTTCTGCGCCGCGCCTATGAGCAGCATGAGCAGATGTCGGTGCTGCTGATCGATGTCGACAACTTCAAGGGCTATAATGACAGCAACGGCCACCAAGCCGGCGACGAATGCCTGAAACGCGTCGCAGCCGTCATTGCCGATGCCACGATCAATACGCCAGCATTGTCCGCACGCTATGGCGGCGAGGAGTTCGCCATCGTTTTGCCGGACGTATCCGAGGCCGATGCGATCACTATCGCGGAAGCCCTGCGCCTTCGGGTCAGGGCATTGGAGATTCCAAATATGGCATCAACCCGTGGCCACCTGTCGATCAGCGTCGGCGTCGCCAGCCGGAACAGCCCAACCTCCAACGAAGCCGTCCTGGTCGGCGAGGCCGATCTGGCGCTTTACGAGGCCAAACGACGTGGTCGAGATTGCGTTGTCGCCAATTCGGCGCTGCAACGCGAATATTTCAGCGCGGGCTTTTCGCACAACGGCTGATCCGCCAATTGCCGCCAGACCGCCCGGCTTTTCCCCGCCATGATATGTTCTTCGTCATCGAAAAAGGTCCCGCGAAGTGCCCGGAATGGTGGCTGGACCTGACCAATAATTCAATTAAACTTCGCCCGGAAACGTGCCGGCTGGCCAAATTGGCCGACGGCTGATGATCACAACAGGAATGGCGCGTCACTTGATGTCGCCCGCGAAGGATTGATCCATGGGAATTCTCGCAGCATTGCTGATCGGTGCCATTGCCGGCTGGTTGGCCGGGTTGATCGTTCGTGGCGCCGGCTTCGGCCTGCTCGGCAATATCGTGATCGGCATCATCGGCGCACTGGTCGCTGGCTGGCTACTGCCGCGCCTGGGTGTGAGCCTTGGCGTCGGCGCGATCCGCGACATCATCAACGCCACCATCGGCGCGGTGATCGTGCTCGTCATCCTGTCGCTGATCCGGCGCTAACGTCGCATCCCCTCACTCTGCGATCGCCTACCGCGATTTCCATCATTTTCGGCGGCGCGCGTCCGCGCGACAAGAAGAACAAGGCAAAGTCTCCATGAAATTTACCGGCACCGAAAACTATGTCGCGACCGATGATCTCAAGGTCGCGGTCAATGCCGCTATCGTGCTCGAACGCCCGCTGCTGGTGAAGGGCGAGCCGGGCACTGGCAAGACCGTACTGGCCGAAGAAGTCGCCAAGGCGCTGGGCGCACCGCTGCTGACCTGGCACATCAAGTCGACCACAAAGGCGCAGCAGGGCCTGTACGAATACGATGCCGTCTCGCGCCTGCGCGACAGCCAGCTCGGCGATCCCCGCGTCTCGGATATCGGCAACTACATCAAGCGCGGCAAGCTGTGGGAAGCTTTCACCCACGCAGAGCGACCGGTGCTGCTGATCGACGAAATCGACAAGGCTGACATCGAATTCCCGAACGACCTGCTGCTCGAACTCGACCGCATGGAATTCCATGTTTACGAGACCGGCGAGACCATCAAGGCGGCAAAGCGCCCGATCGTGATGATCACATCGAACAACGAGAAGGAATTGCCCGACGCGTTTCTGCGCCGTTGCTTCTTCCACTACATCAAGTTCCCCGACATCGACACCATGAACCAGATCGTCGAGGTCCACTTCCCCGGCATCAAGCATCGCCTTGTCGCCGAAGCCATGCGCATCTTCTTCGAGGTGCGCGACGTGCCCGGCCTCAAGAAGAAGCCGTCGACGTCGGAACTGCTCGACTGGCTGAAGCTGCTGGTCAATGAGGACATGTCGCCGGAGATGCTGCGGGAGCGCGACCCGCGCAAGCTGATCCCGCCGCTGCATGGCGCCCTGTTGAAGAACGAGCAGGACGTGCACCTGTTCGAGCGGCTGGCGTTTCTGAACAGACGAGAAGTCTGATCCACCATCAAGGTATATAGCCTTCACGGAAAACCGCCCTTAGGGGCGGTTTTTTGATACCTATTCCGCAAATATTAGCCAGATTCAGTATACATAAATCGGTTCTCATCTCGATTTTATTGGAGTATCGTCCCTTCAAGCGCAATTCCTGTATACAGATAGGACGCAAGGACTGCGCCAAGGAGGAACACGATGCCCGCTTCATTCCCGCTGAACGCCTGGTACGCCGCCGCCTGGGATGCCGACATCAAGCACCAGCTTTTCCCGCGCACGATCTGCGGCAAGCATGTGGTGATCTACCGACGCTCCGATGGCGGCGTCAGCGCGCTGGAAGATGCCTGCTGGCACCGGCTGGTGCCGCTCTCCAAGGGACGTCTCGAGGGCGACACGGTGGTCTGCGGCTATCACGGCCTGAAATACAACGCGCAAGGCCGCTGCACCTTTATGCCCTCGCAGGAGACCATCAATCCCTCCGCCTGCGTGCGCTCCTATCCCGTGGTCGAGCGGCATCGCTTCATCTGGCTGTGGATAGGCGACCCGGCGCTGGCAGATCCGGCACTAGTGCCGGACATGCACTGGAATGACGATCCGGAATGGGCCGGCGACGGCAAGACGATTCACGCGAAGTGCGACTACCGCCTCGTGGTCGACAATCTGATGGATCTCACCCACGAGACTTTCGTGCACGGCTCCAGCATCGGCCAGGACGACGTCGCTGAATCTCCTTTCGATGTCACCCACGGCGACAAGACCGTGACGGTGACGCGCTGGATGAAGGGCATCGAAGCGCCGCCATTCTGGGCCGCGCAGTTGCGCAAGCCCGGCCCCGTCGATCGCTGGCAGATCATCCACTTCCAGGCGCCGAGCACGGTAAATATCGACGTCGGCGTCGCACCGGCGGGAACCGGCGCGCCGGAAGGCGATCGCTCGCAGGGCGTCAATGGCTTCGTGCTCAACACCATGACGCCGGAAACCGAGACCACCTGCCACTATTTCTGGGCCTTTGTACGCAACCACCGCATCACCGAACAGAAGATCACCACGGAAATCCGCGAAGGCGTCGCGGGTATTTTCCGCGAGGACGAGATCATTCTCGAAGCGCAGCAGAAGGCGATGACCGAGAATCCGGACCGCGTATTTTACAACCTCAATATCGATGCCGGTGCCATGTGGTGCCGACGGGTGATCGACCGCATGGTGGCAAAGGAAACTACGCCACCCAAACTGCAGGCGGCAGAGTAAAATCATGAGTGAACGCGAATCCGAACGCTCCGTCTCGCAGACCGTGCGCGCGCAGCTCGCACTGCGCGACATGATCCTGTCCGGCACGCTGCGCTCGGGCGAACGCATCAGCGAGCTGCAGGCCGTGGAGATCACCAGCGTGTCGCGCACGCCGGTGCGCCTCGCGCTGGTACGCCTGGAGGACGAGGGCCTGCTGCAGGCGATCCCATCCGGCGGCTTCATGGTGAAGGCGTTTTCCGAGCGCGACATTCTCGACTCCATCGAGCTGCGCGGCACGCTGGAAGGTCTTGCGGCGCGCTTCGCCGCCGAGCGCGGCGCCAGTGCCCGCAATCTCGAACCGTTGAAGGAATGCCTGTCGGATCTGGATCAGTTGGTGCGACAGGATCCGATCTCGGTCGAGGCCTTTTCAGCCTACGTGACGATGAACGCCCGTTTCCATGCGCTGCTGACCGATCTCTCCGGCAGCGCGCCGGTGATCCGGCAGATAGATCGTGTTTCGGCGATGCCCTTTGCCTCGCCCAGCGCCTTCGTGATGGCGCAGTCAGCGCTGCCGGAAGCGCACAACATCCTGCTGATCGGCCAGGAACATCACCGCATCGTCGTGGACGCCATCGAGAATCGCGAAGGAGCACGCGCCGAGGCGATCATGCGCGAACATGCGCGGCTTGCCGTGCGCAATCTGCGGCTGGCACTGCGCAATCGCAACCATCTCGATCTGCTGCCTGCACTGGCATTGCTGACCTCGACACCGGCGGATTGACGGAGACCTTCATGCGTTTTGCAGAACACTGGATGGGATGCCGCGTCGAGGCCACGCGCAATGTGGCGCCGAACATTCGCGAGATCACACTGAAGCCGGATACACCGCTGCCTTCCTACCCTCTCGGCAGCCATATCAATGTCAGCCTCCTGATCGACGGCCAGCCACAGACGCGATCCTATTCGCTGGTGGGAGAACGCAGCAACGAGTTGCTGCGTATCGCTGTGCGGCTGGCACCGGATAGCCGCGGCGGCTCCAAAGCCATGTGGGCACTGCAAGTCGGCGCGCGGCTGGAAATCTCCAGCCCGTCATCGCTCTACGACATCGACTGGAATCGTGGGACATACTGCCTGATCGCCGGCGGCATCGGCATCACGCCGATCACCGGCATTGCCGCAGCGCTCCACAGCAAAGCCATCGACCTGCAGCTGCATTATGCGGTGAAGGCTCGCAGCGAAGCCGCCTATCTCGATGAACTATCGACGCTGCTCGGCGACCGCCTGACGGTGCACGCCAGCCATGAAGGCGCACGACTGGATTTCGCCGCGACCTTTGCTGCCTTGCCTCACGATGCCATTGTCGTCCTCTGCGGCCCGATGCGGATGCTGGAAGCAGCCCGGCGCGAATGGAACGCTGCCGGGCGCGCGCCCGCTGATCTGCGCTATGAAACATTCGGCTCCAGCGGTCTCCTGCCAACTACGGAATTTCGCGTCCGGCTGAAGGACAGCGGTGCCGAGATCGTGGTCCCGCAAAGCCGCTCGATGCTGGCAGCGCTCAACGACGCCGGCTTCGAGGTGATGTCGGACTGCGAACGCGGCGAATGCGGGGTCTGCGCCATCGATATCCTCGCCATCGACGGCGAAATCGATCATCGCGACGTGTTCTTCAGCGATCACCAAAAGAGCGGCAACACGAAGATTTGTCCCTGCGTCTCACGCGTCGTCGGCACGGTGACGGTGGACACGTTGTATCAGCCGGACGCTGTCTGACCGTCAGCGCTCACCGCGCAGCGACGCAATCATCGACATGATCGCGAGCAGGATGACCACGGCGCCATAGACATAAGCCACGACGGCCAGTCCGGCATATGGCACAGCCACACCTGCAGCGAGTGCCGGCAGGCTGAAGGCCAGATAGGACAACACATAGAACGCCGCCAGCAAACCGGCGCGCTGATGCGCCTCCGCGGTCGGCAGCAGCGTGCTCAGCGAGCCGGCGAAGGACGCGCCAAAGCCGAAACCTGCGATCACCGAACCGGCAAACAGCATCGCAACGCTGTGCTGCCAGATGCCGAGCAGCGAGACGAGGACGCCCAGCGACAGTGCGGCCGTGCCAATCACCAGCAACCGCTGCGCCGGAAGCTGCCGAAGGGCGGCCACGGTCAGTGCTGCAGCAAGCATCAGGGTCGCGACCACGACGCCGCCGACCCAAGGCGCGGAGACGCCCATCGTTGTTGCGACCACCGTGGGCATCAAGGACAGGCTGAAGCCGCCCAACGCCCATGTGGCGACGGTGGCCGGTGCAACGCGCAGCAGCGCGGCGCGCGATTGGCTGGGCACGCGCACATGCGGCCGCAGCGAGGCCAGCGCGCCCGATTTGCGTGAGACGGTCTCGGGCATCACGAACAGCAGCACGATCATCACAACCGTCAGCGCGAATAGAACCTCATAGACCAGACGCAGCGGATCGGGCGCGAAGGTGACGAGCGCCGCCGCGCCAAGCGCGCCGACCATCAGGCCAAGAAAGGCGGTCACGCTGTTGAGGAGCGGTCCGCGCTTGCGGTCAGTATCGAGGATCGCAGCGCCCAAGGCCGTTGTCGCCGTGCCGACGCACAGGCCCTGCACGGCACGCGCGAGGATCAATTGCCCGACATCACTGGCATAGGAGAACAGCACCATCGCGATGGCATTCAGCAACAGACCGCCGAGAATGACCGGGCGGCGTCCGACATAATCGGACAGGCCGCCGACGGTCAGCAGCGCGGCCAGCAGGCTGATCGCATAGACCGCGAACACCAGCGTGATCATCAGCGGCGAGAGGTGCATCGACTGTTGGTAGAGCCGGTACAGCGGCGTCACCGCGCTGCTGCTGGCTGCGACCAGCGCGGCTCCGGCAAAACTGAATGCCGTCATGACCGATGGCTTCAACACCCAACCGCCTCTGGCTGGTGATGCTTGAGCATTGGAAACACAGGTCTTTTCGGCGCTGCCTTGCATGGCCCGTTCCTAAAAGCTAAGTAATTGCATTAGGCATCTAGGTCTGCCCAAGCCTTAATGCAAATATTTTGCGTTAAGAATTTCGGGTTTCCTGTGCATGCCGCGATTGCCGGAGAACGATGTGACGGTGAAGGAACGGGTCCGGATCGGTGGACGCAGCGCGCGTATTCAGAACGCCGTGCATGATGCTGTCCGCAAATTGGGCGCTCTTTCCACCCGAAACCAGATCACTGTGCCGCAGATCGCTGCCGAGGCTGGCGTAACGCCGTCGACCATCTATCGGCGCTGGGGCGATCTGTCCGCGCTGCTCGCCGACGTCGCCGTGGCGCGGCTGCGGCCGATCGCGGATCCCGACGACACCGGTGCGGTCGAAAGCGATCTGCGCGCTTTCATCGAGCAATATGCCGAAGAGATGTCGTCTCCGGTCGGCCAGGCCTTGATGCGGGACGTGTTGTCGGCCCTCAAGGAGGGACTGCCCAGCGCCTGCGCGGGCTTCACCTGCGATCACCTCACCACCCTTAACGCACGCGCCAAAGCGCGCGGCGAGACGCCGTTCGACATCGACGAGGTGATCGACCATGTGGTGGCGCCGATCATCTATCGCGCGCTGTTCAGCGAACAAATACCGACATCCGATTATTGCAATCGCCTGATTGACCGGATTTATCCGCCTGCCCGCAAGCGACGCACCGCCGGCTGATCGTCAGCGCGGCTTCTCGTCCAGCTGATAGGTCAGATGCGCCTTCACCGTCGGCCATTCGCCGGGCAAGATACTATAGACAACCGTATCGCGCAGCGTGCCGTTCGGCGCGATCTGGTGATTGCGCAGGATGCCGTCCTGCTTGGCGCCGAGCCGCTCAATGGCGCGACGGGACTGATGGTTGAAGAAATGCGTGCGGAATTCCACCGCGATGCAATCCAGCTTCTCGAACGCATGCCCGAGCAACAGCAGCTTGCATTGGGTGTTGAGCGCGGTGCGCTGCACCCACTTGCCATACCAGGTCGAACCGATCTCGACCCGGCGGTTGGCGGCATCGGCATTCATATAGGTCGTCATGCCGGTGATCTTGCCGTCGGCATCTTTCACCGTGAATGGCAGCATCGCGCCTGATGCCTGCAGAGCGAGCCGACGGTCAATCTCGGCGCTCATCTTTTCGGGCGTTGGGATCGCCGTGTACCAGATCTTCGAAAGGTCGCCTGACTTGGCGGCCTCGATCAGGCCATCGCAGTGATCTTTGGCAAGAGGTTCGAGCCGGGCGTGAGGTCCACTGAGCGTAACGGGTTCAAGCCACGGCATCGATCGTTCCTTCGTTCTAGACGCGCGATCGGACGCAAAACCGGCTTCCACTTTTGCTGATCGCGCTCGGGCTACTTGTTCAAGAAATTGAGCGGCAAGCCACCGCGCGGCCAATCCATTGCGATCAGCTCGCCCTTGCCCGACAGCGTGATATAGGCCGTCTTCAGCTCGGGGCCGCCGAATGCGATATTCGTGGTGACGCGGTCGCCAGTTTGTATCTGTTCCACCAATTTTCCATCCGGCGCAATCACCGAGATGCAGCCGCTGACCAGCGTTGCGACGCAGACATTGCCGGAGGCTTCAACCGCGAGAGAATCGAACATCTGGTAACCGCCGAGGCCCGCGATGGGTCGACCGCGCTCGCCGCGATAGATCACATCAGCCGGCTTCACCTCACCGGGTGCACCGACGTCAAAGGCCCACAGCCGCGCCGTCGGCGTCTCGGCCACATAGACGGTCTTCTCATCGGGCGACAGGCCAATGCCATTCGCGGGCAACATGCCGAAATGACCTTCGACGATTTCGGTGGCGCCGGGCTTCATGTAATAGAACGCGCCGACATCCATGTCGCGATGGCGACGCTTGCCGAGATCGGTGAACCAGAGCCCACCCTGCTTGTCGAACACCAGATCGTTCGGCCCTTTCAGCGGATGCGCACCGCATTTGTCGAACAGGGTTTCGACCTTGCCGTTAGAGAGGTCCACGCGCTGGATCGAGCCGCCGATATATTCATGCGGCTCCGGCGCACCGGGCATGATGGCGCCGCGCGATGCCGCCCAGCTGAAACCTCCATTGTTGCAGAGATACATCTTGCCGTCCGGACCGAGCGCTGCGCCGTTCGGGCCACCCGGGATTTTCGCGACCACTTCCTTGCGGCCATCGGGCCACACCCGCGTCAACTGCTGCGCACGGATCTCGACCAGAATGACGGAGCCGTCCGGCATCACCACCGGGCCTTCGGGGAATGCGAGATCGGTGGCGAGGACGCGGATGTTGGGGCTGGACATGGAAACTCCCTGACATTTTCTTGGTTTGTTATCGCACCTTGGGCGGGTGACGCAGCGTGGCCGAAGTAGAGCAAACATGTCCCGCGCTGCCAAGCCGCGCAAATGCATGGCCACTTGCGTGGAATTTCCATTCAGCTTTAGCTGCGGACAACGAAAACACAAAAATCCGAGGAAACCGATGCCGACCGACACCGCAGTTGCGCCTGAAGCCGATGACGAAGTGCTCTACTCTGTCGCCGATGGCATCGCGACCGTCACGCTCAATCGCCCGCAACGGTTGAACACGATCTCCCGCGAGATGCTGTCGCAGCTCAGCGAACTGTTCCTGAAAGCGGACGCTGATCCCGAAGTCCGCGTGGTGATCCTGACGGCCACCGGCCGCGCCTTCTGCGCTGGGCTCGACATGGCCAGCGCCACCAAGGGCACCGGCATCGGCTCCGCCAACGATGCCAACAACAGCCGCACCACGCTCGATCTGAAGACAGCGCCCCCGATCGTGATGTTCAACATGGAGAAGCCGACAATCTGCGCCATGAATGGTGCCGCAGCCGGCTATGGCATGGACGTCGCGCTCGGCTGCGACATGCGCATCATGGCGGAGAGTGCCAAATTCGCCGCGGCCTTCGTGAAACGTGGCGTGGTGCCTGAATCCGGCGGCACCTGGTTTCTGCCGAGGATGATTGGCTGGGCCAAGGCAGCCGAGCTGATCTTCACAGGCCGCACACTGTCGGCGCGCGAAAGCCTCGAAATGGGCCTTACCAACGAGGTGGTTGATGATGCGGAATTGATGACGCACGCCAATGCAGTGGCGGCCGAGATTGCCGCCAACGCGCCACTCGCTGTGCAGGCTGCCAAACGCATGATGCGCTCAGGCCTGTCCGAGAGCTTTGGCGATCACGTCCATCACGTGTTCCTGCAATTGCTGCCGCTGTTTCGCACAGCGGATTTCCGCGAAGGCATGGCGTCGTTTCTCGAGAAGCGCCCAGCCAAATTCACCGGTGAGTGAGCGCGACGCACAAACATATCGACGCGGTGTTGTGCGCCGCGTCATGCTTTGCTGATTAAGTCAGCTTTCCAACTTCAAGGCTTGGTGCATACTCCCGGCATTCGAGCCGCATCACAAAAGCCTGCATAGACGGGCCGATGCGGTTGATCGAACCACAGGGAGGACATTTGATTATGCAGCATGACTGGAAAGTTCTGCGAGTGACTTTGCTCGCCGGCGTTGTCGTAGCGCTTACGTCCACCGCAAGCCACGCGCAGAAGAAATACGATACTGGCGCCACCGATACCGAGATCAAGATCGGCAACATCATGCCGTATAGTGGCCCGGCGTCCTCCTACGCGACGATCGGAAAAACCGAGGCCGCCTATTTCAAGATGATCAACGAGAAGGGCGGCATCAATGGCCGCAAGATCACCTTCATCAGCTATGACGACGGCTACAGCCCGCCGAAGACGGTGGAGCAAGCGCGCAAGCTGGTCGAGAATGACGAAGTGCTGTTCATCATGAACCCGCTCGGCACGCCAGGAAATACGGCGATCCAGAAATACATGAACACCAAGAAGGTGCCGCAGCTGTTCGTCTCGACGGGCGCCGCGAAATGGGCCGATCCGAAGAACTTCCCATGGACCATGGGCTGGCAGCCGAGCTACCAGGCCGAGGCGCGCATCTACGCGCAATACATCATGAAAAATCATCCCGGCAAGAAAGTCGGCGTGCTCTATGCCAATGACGACTTCGGCAAGGATTACATCATCGGACTGCACGAGGGGTTCGGCGACAAGGTCAAAGATTACATCGTCTCTGAGGTGCCTTATGAGACGGCGTCACCGACGGTGGATTCACAGATCGTGCAGATCAAGGCAGCCAATCCGGATGTCTTCATCAACATCGCCACGCCAAAATTCGCTGCACAGGCGATCAAGAAGGTCGGCGAGATGGGCTGGAAGCCCGTTCACATCGTCACCAATGTCTCGGCATCTGTCGGCAGCGTGATGAAGCCCGCGGGCTATGCTAACTCGCAGGACGTGCTCAGCGCCGCCTATATGAAGGATCCCAAGGATCCGACATGGAAGAATGATCCGGGCATGCTGGAATGGTCGGCCTTCATGGACAAATACTATCCCGAAGGCGACAAGGAAGACGGCGCCACCGTGTTCGGCTACGGCGTGTCGCAAGGCATCGTCCAGGTGCTCAAGCAATGCGGCGACGATCTCACACGCGAAAACATCATGAAGCAGGCGGCGAGCCTGAACATGGAGATCGGCATCTATCTGCCGGGCACCAAGATCAAGACCAGCCCGACCGACTTCAGCCCGCTGGAGCAGCTTCAGATGCAGCGGTTCAAGGGCGAAAGCTGGGAGCTGTTCGGCCCGCTGATGTCCGGCGAGAAGAACTCGTAAGCAATACGCTCCGGCGTCCCCTCTCCTGAGCCAGAGGGGACGCACGCGTGCTGAGCCACGCGCTCTCGTTGCTGGCCCCCTCTCCTCAATCGTGCATACTCGACGCAAGCCGCGGCAATCGATGGTCCACCCAGATGGACCGCACCGCGGAAATACAAGACGTCAGAGGAAACGATGCTCAGGATACTGCCCCGGGGAATGACTCTCGCTTTTGCCGCGCTCATGCTCGGCGTGCTGGCCACGCCATCTCACGCACAAAAGGAATACGATCCGGGCGCCAGCGATACCGAGATCAAGGTCGGCAATATCATGCCCTATAGCGGGCCGGCATCTTCCTATGCCTCGATCGGAAAATCCGAGGCGGCCTATTTCAGGATGCTGAACGACCAAGGTGGCATCAACGGCCGCAAGATCAATTTCATCAGCTATGACGATGCCTACTCGCCGCCGAAGACGGTGGAACAGGCGCGCAAGCTGGTCGAGAGCGATGAAGTGTTGCTGTTGTTCAATCCGCTGGGCACGGCGACCAATTCCGCGATCCAGAAATACATGAACCTCAAGAAAGTACCGCATCTCTTCGTATCGTCCGGCGCCTCGAAATGGGCCGACCCAAAGCACTTCCCGTGGACCATGGGCTGGTCGCCCAGCTACCACAATGAGGGGCGCATCTGGGCTGCATGGATTCTGAAGAACCATCCCGATGCGAGGATCGGCGTGCTGTTCCAGAACGACGACATGGGGAAGGACTATTTCAGCGGCGTACGCGAAGGACTCGGCGACAAGGCCGACAAGATGATCACGGTACAGGCGAGCTTCGAGACCAGCTCACCGACAGTAGATTCGCAGATCGTCCAGATCAGGACCGCCAATCCCGATGTGTTCCTGAACATCGCCTCGCCCAAGTTCGCCGCGCAGGCGATCAAGAAGGTGGCCGAGCTGAACTGGAAACCGGTGCAGATGCTGGTCAACGTGTCGCAATCGGTCGGCTCGGTGATCAAGCCCGCAGGCTTCGACAATGCGCAGGGCGTGATCAGCGCAGCCTATATGAAGGACCCCACCGATCCGCAGTGGAAGGACGATCCGACCATCAAGGAATGGCTTGCCTTCATGGACAAGTATTATCCCGACGGCGACAAGAACGACATCTACACGCTGTACGGCTTCGGCATCGCGCGCACACTGGCGCATATTCTCGAACGTTGCGGCGACACGCTCACACGGGAGAACGTGATGAAGCAGGCCACCAGTCTCGACTATGAGGTCGGCATCTTCCTGCCCGGTACCCGCGTCAAGACCAGCCCAACCGACTACAGCCCGCTGCAGCAGTTGCAGATGATGCGTTTCAAGGGCGAACGCTGGGAACTGTTCGGACCCGTGCTGAGCAGCGAGTAGGACGAGAGCGCCCTACTTCGCTGCATCCTTGGCAGGCGCTGGTGCATCCTTGGCCGCCGGCGCGTCTTTCGCGGCAGCTGGAGCTTCCTTCGCAGCCGGCGCCGGCTTCTTCTGCGCCGCCTGCAGCTCCTCCACCGTTTTCTGCAGGGCAACGACGGTAGCCTTCAGCGCCTCGACCTGACGGTTGGTCGCATCAAGCCGCTGTTGCTGATCAAGCCGCAGCTTGCCCAGCGTCTGCTGGAGGAAATTGACGTTGCTTTGCAGGCAGCTGGTGCGGCGCTCCATGGTCTTTTCGACCGTGCAGATCTCGATTCCCGGCACATCCTGCGCCTGCGCCTTGGCGGCGCCCAAAATGGTCAGCAATGTCATCGCTAGGATTGTTCGGCCGCGCATCATTTTCCCCATCATGTCCGTCATGCCGCCAAGACCAAGCGGTGCTGGCGCCCGGCTGTCAACCAGGTGTGATGGAAACGAAGAAGATGTCCGCCCGTTCCTTGGACCGGAGCACCTCATGGCGACGCGTGAACGACGGCTAGCCGAATTCGATGGCCAGGGTGATCCTGAGCCTGATCAGGCGGTGCAAGTGTTGTGCGAGGACCACAGCGGCACCTATCAACTGCCCTTCCCTTGCGTGTTCACGGATGGCGAATGGCGCAATGCCGAGACGGGCAGCATGGTCGAGGCACGCGTGGTCGGATGGCGGCTGCCACGTACATCGTGATGGCCGTGTGCCTGCTTTAGGGGGCCGGGGCTCCGGACGACCGACTTACTCGTACAGATACCCGACCGGCTTGCCTTCGGTCCGCAGCGGGCGAATGTCCTTCTGTGTAATAATCTTGGCTGCCAGGCCGTCGATTTCGTCGCGCTGGGTCGGCGTCCAGCTTCGAAGCTGCTCCATGCCCTTCAGAAGGCCAAGTCGAAGGACTTGCGTATTTTCGCCGAGACCGATGAGGCTGGTGGATCTCTTGCCTGCCGTCACCACGTCACCGGCGGCAAGTTCGAACGTCTTCCCAGCACTATCCACGAATTCGGCCGTGCCGCGAATGACGCGATAGACGACAACCTCACCTCTCGCGAAAGAAGCGGCATCCACGGCCGCCGCTGAACTCTTCGGCAAGAGTGACTTGCCATGCGGATCGGTTGCGATGATATGACCCGTAACAAGATGACCGCTCGGAGCCTCGATGCCAATATCGCGCACATAGACGGGCGCCGCCGACTTGATGCTGTCATCAACCAGCGGCTTGAAGAGCGCATCCAGTGCCAGCGGGTCCTGAAGCCAGAAGCCTGCATCATCCGGGCGATCATGCAGCGCATGGGTCCAGGCCATACGTGGCGTCTCGGCTTCGTTGATCTGATCCGGACCCACGATTGTCGGGTTCGGGAAGGTCGTCGGATCCGTCACGAAGGCTTCGAGAAACTTGCCGGAGTAGCCCATGGAGAGGGGATCGGGCACCACCGTCTGCGGCGTCTTCAGGTTCTCCTCGGTAGACAATCCCGACCAGGTGTAGAACAGCTGACGATGCACGATCGCGCTTTGCAGCATCACTGCGCCAGGGCCGACATTGTAGAAGCGCCCATCGTAATCGAAGGTGAACATGCCCGACGTAACCAGCACGAGCTGGAAGCCGCCTGGTGGCAGGTGGAGATGGAAATCGGTAGGACCAGTATCTTCGCGATAGATCGGCAGATTGGTCGCGACCTCATGGAGCAGGAAAGTTTCGTTGTTGGCGTGAAAGCCCTCATTGGCGCGGCTATAAAGTGCCTGCGGGCGATAGGTCGCCTCGTATGTCGTGTCCTTGTGCCGATCGATCGCTACGAAATCCCCATGATTCAGGCGGAGAGGATCGCCGTTCGGGTGCTTAAGCCCAGGCCATTTGAGGTCGATCGCAGCATGTACATTCATGGGATCCTCCAACGTGTTTAAAAACACCCGGGGACCGAACTGTGATTGGCGTGCAATCGATCGGCAGCCAACGCAATGCGGCTCGCGAGAAATTGCTGCTATGCGAAAATCGCGCCAGCTGGCGTCAAAGGCGTTTTGATACCAATCGCGCTCGTCAGCAGGTGATCTGGCGGCCAAACCGCGCAAATCCTCGGGCGAGCGCTACAAATTCTGGATACAAGTTGAGCACGCCGTGCCCGATCCGTAAGCCGGCGGGGCGTTGCCGAACTATCAATCAGTACTCGACCTCGAGCTCCTCGATATCGGTAGGCTCCTGCCTGGCCGCGGCAATCCATTCCTGCATTTCGGGCAGGTTCATCACCATGCTGGCATAGGCTGATAGCTGCGGATCGAGCTTGACGTCATAGGTCGCGAAGCGCGTCACCACCGGCGCATACATGGCGTCCGCCATGCTGCGGGTGCCGAACAGGAAAGGGCCGCCGGACTTCGACAGACACTCACGCCAGATCGTGCAGATCCGGTCGATATCGGCTTGCGCGCGCGACCAGACCTTGAAGTTCGGAAAATGCCCCTTGATGTTGACCGGCAGCGACGCGCGCAATGTCGTGAAGCCGGAATGGATTTCGCCCGAAATCGAGCGGCAATGCGCCCGCAGGATGCGGTCCGCCGGCAATAGCTTAGCTTCCGGCATGATCTCGTTGAGATATTCGGCGATTGCCAGCGTATCCCAGACCACCGCCCCTTCATGGCGCAGGCAGGGCACCAGGATCGATGAAGACAGCAACAGGATCTCGGCCTTGGCGGAAGCATCGTCCGGCGCCGTAACGACTTCGTCGAACTCAAGGCCTGAGAATTTTGTCAGCAGCCACCCTCGCAATGACCACGACGAGTAGTTCTTGCTGCTGATGGTGAGTGTTGCGTTGGCCATGACCTATCCCCTTACGCCCGTACCCAGGCAGCCCGTCAGCCCTCGGGGTAACCGGTTCCCGGCTGCCCATTGCTTGTGCTGCTTTAATTTTACTCAGCAAACCACGTGCCAGTTTTCCAGACGAATTGACTCTTCTCTGGCTTCAATATTGCATAGCAACAAAGCAGGGATAGCTCCGGATGATGTCAATGATGTATCAGGCCTACCAGAATCACATGGATCTGACAGCACCGTGGCGCACCGGTGCGTCTGCCGCATTGAAGTACCTCAATCTCGTCCCGGCCGGCACGTCCGAGAAACTGTTCGGTCGCCTTGCGGCAGCACTTGAGCTGATCTCGCGCTCCGCCCTCACCTATCATCGGCCCGAATTCGATATCGGCAAGGTGATGGTCGGTAACAGCGAGCATGAGGTGACGGAAGAAGTCACCTTCAAGACACCATTCGGATCGCTGCTACACTTCAAGAAAGAGAATGCACCGGAGCAGCCACGCATGCTGCTGGTGGCGCCGATGTCCGGCCACTTCGCGACGCTGCTGCGCGGCACTGTGAAGACCCTGCTGCAGGACCATGACGTCTATATCACAGACTGGCACAACCCGCGCGACATACCGCTCGATCAGGGCAAATTCGGCCTCGACGAATATACCGAGCACCTGATCACATTCATGAATGAGCTCGGCCCGCGTTCCCACATGGTCGCGATTTGCCAACCGTCCGTGTCGGCGCTAGCTGCAGCAGCTATCATGTCGGAAGACAATCACCCTGCGCGACCGGCAAGCCTGACGCTGATGGCGGGCCCGATCGATACGCGCATTCAGCCGACCAAGGTCAACGAGTTCGCCAAGAGCAAATCGTTGAAGTGGTTCGAAGACAACATGATCAACTACGTGCCATTCCAGTGCAAAGGCGCGTTCCGGCAGGTCTATCCCGGCTTCATTCAGTTGACAGCATTCGTCTCGATGAATCTCGAGCGGCACATCAAGTCACATGTCGATCTCGCCGAGCATCTCGCCAAGGGCGAGACCGAGAAGGCGGAAGTCATCAAGACGTTCTATGATGAATATTTCGCCGTGATGGATCTGCCAGGAGAGTTCTATATCGACACCATCCGCGACGTGTTCCAGGAGCATCTGTTGCCGCAAGGCAAGCTGACCTACAAGGGCCGGACCGTGAACTGCGCATCGATCAAGCGCATGGGGCTGATGACGGTCGAGGGCGAGAAGGATGATATCTGCTCGATCGGCCAGACTCTAGCAGCCCAGGATCTCTGCACCGGCGTGCGAGCCTATCGCAAAGTCCATCACATGCAGGCCGGTGTCGGCCATTACGGTGTATTCAGCGGACGCCGTTGGAACAACGAGATCTACCCGCTGCTGCGGGATTTTGTTCACGTGAATTCGTGAAACCCTGCGTTGTATACAAATAGTCGGGCGCTTCACCCAAATTGGTGACGCGGATGTCGCAGGAATAACCTACGTCGATACCGGGAATTGTTTCGCCGCTGCTTCAGCAGCATAGCAGCGGTTTCTTATTACCGCTTCGGCGGACCGTGTATTGACGACTGCACGATTTTTCACCGGACATACTTACGCATCAAGGCCGGCCATCGTGCCGGCCTTTTTCGTGGATTTTTCAGGCGTCCCGGTCCGGGATCAATTGAACTCGCGGCTGGCCCAGAAGCCGAACCAGGTCCACCTGCCGCTCGACGCCGGTTTTCAAGAAGACGGATTTCAGCTGGGTCCGCACGGTGTTCAGGCTGACGCTCTGCATTTTCGAGATGGCGGTGACTGAGTTGCCATCGATCAAAAGGCTGGTGATCCGCGCTTCAGCCGGCGTCAAATCGAACAAAGCCTGCAGAAGCTCCGGACCCGGGCTGCGCTGCTGGTGGGTGATCGGCGTCAGGAGCAGGATCGACATAGCGCCCGCAAAAACATCGAGGCCAGCCAGACGGAGGGGCAGCACATGCGCGATCAAGGGTGGGCTGTGCTCAGTCCCAGAAATTGGAATTGAACGGCCCGTTTTCGACAGAGACAAGGGCTTGCTCAGCGCCTCGATAAACATGGTCTGAGCGACCTGCGAGGCGAACTGCACCTGATCCTGCGCGCCAATGCCGACAATCGTCGTGCTGGAAATGAACCCAGGATTGGCCGCGATAACGCGCCCCTCCTGACTGACCGCACTGGCGGGAAGGCCAATCATCTGAAGTGTCGCAACCGCCGTGCGGGCACGTTCGAAGCCCAGACGACCAGACAACACCGCCGCGCGGGCCAGATGAGGCCGGAGGCCATCCAGTTGATCCGCCACAGCGCGTTCAACCGGCCCCTTGGCGTAAGCCTTCTCTACCGAAATCACGAGCGTATCACCGGAGGGAGACCGTACCGAGGTACCGGCGCACCAGCCGAGACCCGCCGGCCGGAGAATGTCCCGATAGAAGCTCTCATTGTCGAGTTCTTCCATCGTGAAACGGTCCAGGTCCGTCAGAAACCACGGCTCGTTTTCCGCGATTAGTCTGGCGCTTCGTGGATTCTTGGTCGCATAGGGACTCTTGGTCCAACGATCGATCCGCTCGCGAATTCTCTCAGATGACGTCCACCGCGGAATGCCAGGCGCGGATGCGAAAATCATCGCACCTTCGGCATCTGCCATCGCCGCCAGGCGATCGAACACCTGCGGCCAACGCTCCGGCAAAACTCCCGCTTCATAAATCTCGTCGACGAGCGTTTCAAAATTCACGGATGTATCCAGCAACACGGTTTCCGGCGGCTCGCGTCTCGGTCATCACGGTGAGAAAGCAGCACCCATCATGCAACACCGCAGACACCAGACAATTCCCGAGACCATTCGGAAATCTGCGATCACGATGCTGATGTGCGCGAAATGCCACTTTCGCCAGCCGCCGTTCAGGAGGCGAATGGTATTCACCGCCTAACTAGACCGGTCCCGCGCTGCTCGCCAGTGTAAAGCGAGAAGTTTTACGCCAGAGGCGCTTTTGCCGGCGGCAACTCCCGCGGCAAAATCAATGCAGCGACGATCACCAGCGCCGACAAGGCGGCAAAGGCGTGCAACATCATGATGAAGCCACCCTGCTCGTACAACCACGCGACAAGCCCGACCGAGGCTCCCGCTGCGGTAAAGCCAACGAAATAACGCACGGCGTAGGCGCGCGATCGCCACTCCTCGCTTGTATACTTGCCGACGATCGCCTCATTGACGGTGATCTGCCCGAACAGACCAATGATAATGCCAATCGCGACGACAATCAGTGAGATGTTCGACTGCGACGCTGCGAAATACAGGAACGGCGCGAGCACCAGCGACAACGGAACGCTCACCGCCTTCAGCGAGTGCTTATCGATCAGCTTGCCGATGTTGTACTGGGTTGCCGCGCCGAAGACGTAGACGCAGGCGGCAATGATGCCGAGCAATGCCGGGCTGTCCGTCATGTCGGACAGACGCTCGGCAAACAGTTTTGGCAGCGCGACGGTGATGGCGTTGAAGACGGTGGAGATCGCGACCACCGTGACCAACAGTGCAAGGATCACACGCCACATGTCGGACTTCGCGACGCGCGCTTGCGCCGCGGCCTGTTTGAATCCCGAGCGATCTTCATGCGCGACCTCGCGCATGAAGACAACACCAGCTGCAACAGTGACGAGGCCGGGAATGATGAAGGCCCAGCGCCAGCCGAGGAACTGACCGAGTACGCCGGTGATCAGTGCGGAAGACGCCACGCCGAAATTGCCGAACACGCCGTTAATGCCCATCGCGCTGCCGAGCTTGTCGGCATAGGAGACGATCATCGCCGTGCCGACCGGATGATAGATCGACGCGAACAGGCCAACCGAGAACAGCGCCGCACCAAGCTGCAAAGGCGTCTGCACCAGGCCGACAGCCATCATCGACAGACCGATGCCATAGAAGAAGATCACCATCATGTGGCGACGGCTCCAGCGGTCCCCGAGCCAGCCGGTCACCAACGAGCCGGCCCCAAACGCCATGAAGCCCGGCGTCGCATAGGGCAGCAGCTCGGTATAGGTCATATTCATGGCCGGACCCATCACGAGCACCGCTGCCGCAAAGATCAGCATCGCGTAGTGGTCGATGAAATGGGCGACATTAACGAGGGTGATGACCCGGCTGGGGACGTTCATGAATCGATTCCTTGGCAACCTTGGAATGCCGTTATATGAGCTTGCTCTAACGGGATGTTGCCAATGAATGTCGCAGAACCGCCAATCCTGGACTTATCGGAGCGCCGGCGCTCGGCGACCGACGGTGTCCACATCCTGGCGACGCGCTACCGCAAGGGCATCCGGCTGGACACCCATGCCCATCGCGAGGCGCAACTCGTATTCGCCGCTGCGGGCACTATGCAGGTCACGACTCCAAAGGGCCGCTGGCTGGTGCCACCGGATCGCGCGGTCTGGGTGCCGGCCCACCTGCCCCACGCCATCGACGTTCTGGCCGACATCGAGATGCGCTCGCTGTATTTCAACGTCGATTGGCTGGCGCGGGATCGACGCAATGGCGATCTCGCAGCGGAGTTCGTGGTTCGCGTGTCGCGCCTGTTACACGAGTCGATCCTGGCACTATTCGACGGGCGCGATGACGTCACGCGCAATCAGCTGTTGATCGAGATTGCCATGCTCGAACTGCATCAGGCTGGCGATCCAGCCACCTTCATGCCGCTGCCGCAAGAGCCGCGCTGCCGACGCGCGGCGGAGATGGTGCTGGCCGATCCGACGCAGACTTACGAGATCGAAACATTGGCGCGCACCGTGGGCACGTCTGCACGTACACTATCGCGGCTTTTTTCGGCAGAGACGCAATTGAGCTTCAAGAGCTGGTGTCAACGCGCCCGGATCGCAGAGGCGATCGAACGACTATCGATGAACCGCAACGTGTCGGTGAAGCAACTCGCTGCCGATCTCGGCTATGCCAGCTTCTCGGCGTTTTCGCACGCGTTCCGGCAAGTGACGGGCAAGAGCCCGACAGAGTTTATCGAGGCAAAGTAGCGCCGCTTAGCGCGGCACCACCGCAGTCGCCTCGATCTCGACGCGCGCAGCGAGTTCAACCAGACGCACGACCTGCACCAGCGCCATTGCCGGATAGTGTGCACCGAAGATCTCGCGATAGGCCTGACCGAGCGCTTTGAGATTGCCGAGATATTCTTCCATATCGACGACATACCAGGTCAGCCGCACGAGATGCTCGGGCTTCGCGCCACCTTCCGCGAGGATGTCGGAAATATTCTGCAGTGCCTGACGCACCTGCGATACAAAATCCGGCTTCAGCTTCTCCTCGGCGTCCCAGCCAATTACACCACCGGTCACGACGATGCGGCCATCTGCCGTCATACCGTTGGCATAGCCTTTGGGCTTCGGCCAGCCACTCGGCTGCAATGCGCGCGAAACGGATGCTGCAACATCGCCCTTTGCGTTTGGCACCACGGTCAATGTCGGGCCCTTTGGTGCATTCACCGGGCAATCCTCCCTGAAAGAAACGTCTTCAAACTTATGCAGCAACGGTCGGTGACGCGCCCGCCGCGGCCTGCTGGCGAAGCGCAAAACGCTTCAGCTTGCCGGTCTCGGTCTTGGGCAGTTGTGTCACGAATTCGATGGCGCGCGGATATTTGTAAGGCGCGATCTCGCGCTTCACGTGGTTCTGCAACTCGGTCGCCAGCGCGTCGCTCGCAGCCTGACCGGCAGCGAGAACGACGTAAGCCTTCACGATCATACCGCGGTCGGCATCGGGGCAACCGACAACGCCGCAATCGACCACGGCTTCATGGGTGAGCAACGCAGCTTCAACGTCCGGCCCGGCAATATTGTAACCCGCCGACACGATCATGTCGTCAGAACGTGACTGGTACCAGAAGTAACCGTCCTCATCCATCAGGAACGTATCGCCGGTGATGTTCCAGCCGTTTTGCACGAATTTGAGCTGACGCGGATCAGCGAGATACTTGCAGCCCGTCGGGCCCTTCACGGCGAGACGGCCTAGCGTGCCGGGTGCCACTTCGTTGCCTTCGTCGTCGATAATCTTGGCCACATAGCCGGGCACCGGCTTACCCGTGGAGCCCGGACGGATTTCTTCCTCAATGGCGCAGATGAAGATGTGCAGCATTTCGGTGCCGCCGATGCCATCCATCAGCTTGATGCCGGTCGCCTTCAGCCATGCATCATAGGTGCCCTTCGGCAACGTCTCGCCGGCGGAGACGCATTTGCGCAGCGTCGAGAGATCGTACTGATCAATCTTGCCGAGGATCGCGCGATAGGCGGTCGGCGCGGTGAAGCACACCGTCACCTTGTGCTTGGCAACGGCCACAGGCAGCTCGTCGGGACCAGCCTTCTCAAGCACCACGAAGGACGCGCCAATATGCAGCGGGAACAGTACGCCACCGAAACCGAACGTGAAGGCCAGCGGCGCCGAACCGATGAAGCGATCTTCCGGGCTAGCGCGTAGCACATTGCGCGCAAAGCCGTCGCACACCGCAAGCATGTCGCGGTGGAAATGCATGGTGCCCTTCGGGTCGCCCGTCGTGCCCGACGTGAAGGCGATCAGGCAGATATCATCCGAAGCCGTATCGACAGCGGTGAATTCCGGGCTCGCCTCGGCGATCATCTTGTCGAGTTCGGCTTCGCCGGTGCCCCAATAGACAACGCGCTTGAGTTCGGGCGAAACCGCCTTAGCCTTTTCCATCTCGTCGGACAGCTTGCTGTCGCATAACGCCAGCGAGATCTTCGCCTTCTGCAGCGGATAGGACAGTTCCTTGGCGCGCAGCAGCGGCATGGTCGACACGCAGACGCCGCCGGCCTTGATGATGGCGAGATAGGTCGCAACCATCATCGGATTATTGGCCGAGCGCAGCAGCACGCGGCCACCGGTGACAAGGCCGAGCTTGTTGACCAGCACGTTGCTGATCTTGTTCACGAGCTCATACAGCTCGCGATAGGTATAGCTCTCGTTCAGCCCGATCATGCACGGCGCATCGCCGCGCCCTTCAGCAACCCAGCGATCGAGAAACGGCACCACGCAATTGATGCGCGGCGGATAATGAAATTCCGGCCGGGTGAACAGAAACTCCGGTAGCTGTTCCGGCGGGGGCATATTGTCCCGCGCAAACGTATCAACATGCGCCGTATAAGGCTTTGTCAGCTGAGTATCAGCGGCCATTGCAATGCTCCCGTCACGTCAGATGCCCGGCAACGTCATCCAAATATCATTTTAGACTTAAAACAGTTTTCCGCAACTGCGGAGTCTTGGGGCACGCCGAAATTTTCGGCTGACAACGTCGATTTGCGCGGATTGTTTAGGCAAGTCAGCCTAAAGCGTGGCCAGCGCCTTCAGCCGCAGCACCATGGCGGACTGCGGATCGGCCAGTGGCGCGACGGCGGTAAAATGATTTGCGCCGGGAAGCGCCTCGAAGCGCGCGGGAATATGGGCACCCCAGGCATCGACAATGCTTTGGCTCTGCCGCAAATACTCGACGCCCTCGTCGCCGCCAACCACGGCATCGAGAGATCCGTGCGACGGCGCCGGCCAGTAAAGCGGACTGACTTCACGGGCGCCGACATCGTTTAAATGCAACGCATTGTTGATGGACGTCGGCACCAGAGGTGCCAGATCGAACAGCCCGGAGATCGCATAGGCGCCGACAATCAGGTCCCGCGGCAGCGCGGAATCGAACGCGCGCCAGTCCGTCGCCAGCATGCAGGCCGCGAGATGACCGCCCGCCGAATGGCCCGACACGACGAGCCGCCTGCCGAGCTTCGCCAGCTCGCGGGTCGCCGCACGCATCTGCGCGATGATATCACCGACCGAGACGTTCGGACACAAATCGTAGCTGGGGATCGCCACGCTGATGCCATGGCTGTTCAGCCCGCGCGCCAGATGGCTGAAGAACGAGGCATCCAGCGCCTGCCAGTAGCCACCGTGAATGAAGACGACAATCGGACCTTTGTCGCCAGCGGGAAAGTAGTCGATCCTGTGCCGTGCGCCTAGACCATATGGGATGGCCCGTATCGGCACGCCGCTATCGCGATAGGCCTTGGCATCCTGCGCCCAGCCGGCGATCAGCGCGGAGCTTTCCGGGACTTTTGCACGATTGTTGTATTCAGCTTCGAGATCGATCACTGCGCACACCGCGTCGCGTTTACGGCGCTTTGCCGTTTGCTGCCTTTTGCGCCGCCTTCTGCGCAGAAGCCTTGGTCTTGGCGAGTAACCGCATCAGTTCGCGGACATCCTTCGGCGCCAGATCCGTGAAGATTTCGGCGATCCAGGTCTCATGCTCTTCGGCCATCTTGCGGAACTCGGCGCGGCCGAGTTTGGTGAGCCGGATCACCTGCACCCGACGATCGGTGTCGGAGGTGCGGCGATCGACGTGGCCGGATTCCACAAGACGCTCGACCAAGCCGGTCACGTTGCCGTTCGACACCATCATCCGCTTCGAGACATCCGACAGGGTCATACCGTCGGGCACTTTGTCGAGCTGAGCCATCAGATCGAAGCGTGGGAGCGTAACATCGAAGCGCTCGCGCAAGCGGCTGCGGACTTCGCCCTCGATCAAGGTCGTACAGGTCAAGAGCCGGAGCCACAGGCGCAGCTCATCGCCGTGATCATCGGGAAGTTCGACGGCCTTGGTCTCGGAATCGAGAATCATGATGCAATCTTACCTGCTTGAAGCTCCTGCGGCGGCCGAGAGACCGGCAATCCACAATCTCGTACCGCCCCATACCGATCCTTTGACCTTCAAGGAATTTCCGTCCGACCGCAAGCCAAAACGCCGCAGCCTTGACCGCCGTCGATTTTGAATATTTCTTTAAGGTTCAAATAAATTGGCCTACGGTTTGCATAGCGTATTCGGCTGATTTCTGACGCCTGGAAGTCATTTACATTGCTTGCGGCTGCGCCCGTCGTGAGCATAATCTAGGCAAAAGAACAGAATTCTGGGTTGGCACGTTTTTCGGCTGCCTGTCGCGGCCGAGTGGAGGAGAAGTTAATGAAGCAGTCTTTCAAACTGGCCGGTTTGGCCGCCCTGATGATGAGCGTTTCGGCCATCCCGGCCATGGCGCAGGAAAAGATCAAGGTCGGCGTGATCGTGTCGCTGTCGGGCGCCGGTGCCGTGCTCGGCCAGCAGGCCCGCGACGGCTTCAATCTCGCGGTCAAGGATCTCGGCGGTAAGATGGGCGGCAAGGACGTCGAAGTCATCGTCGTCGATGACGAACTCAAGCCGGACGTCGCCGTGACCAAGGTCAAGGGCCTTCTGGAGCGTGACAAGGTCGACTTCGTGGTCGGTCCGATCTTCTCCAACATCCTCGGCGCGATCCACAAGCCGGTCACCGAGAACAAGACCTTCCTGATCTCTCCGAATGCCGGCCCGTCGAGCTACGCGGGCAAGGAGTGCAATCCGTACTTCTATGTGACGTCGTATCAGAACGATCAGATCCACCAGATCCTCGGTAACGTCGCCCAGAAGCGCGGCTACAAGAAGATCTATCTGATGACCCCGAACTATCAGGCCGGCAAGGACTTCGTCGCCGGCGTGAAGATGGACTTCAAGGGCGAGATTCTCGAAGAGTCTTTCATCCCGCTTGGCACGCTCGACTTCCAGGCCGAGCTCTCCAAGATCGCATCGATGAAGCCTGACGCCGTGCTCACCTTCATGCCGGGCGGTATGGGCGTKAACCTCGTCAAGCAGTACAAGCAGGCCGGCCTGCTCGACCGCATCCCGTTCCTGTCGACCTTTACCGTCGATGAATCGACGCTGCCGGCGCAGCAGGACGCGGCGATCGGCATGTTCGGCGGCTCGAACTGGGCACCGACCCTCGACACTCCGCAGAACAAGAAGTTCGTCGCAGAATACGAGAAAGCTTATAACAGCGTGCCGGCGACCTACGCCTTCCAGTCCTACGACGCGGCCATGCTGATCAACAGCGCCGTCGTTGCCGTGAAGGGCGACCTCTCGGACAAGGCCAAGGTGGCTGCAGCCATGAAGAAGGCCGACTTCCCGTCGATCCGTGGCGGCTTCAAGTTCAGCAACAACGGTTACCCCGTTCAGGACTTCTTCCTGACCAAGGTTGCCAAGCGCGCTGACGGCAAGTTCCAGACCGAGATCGTCGAGAAGGTGTTCTCGAACTACAGCGATCGCTACGCCAAGGACTGCGCTGCGCAGTAATCGTCCTGGCGATCACTCATCACCGGGCCGTTGCCGCGAAGGCGGGACGGCCCGGTGCTTTATCGGCCCGTGTTTATCTCAGTATAGAAACCAAGTTATCTGATGACCCTCACGCTTGCCCTCGTCCAGATCCTGAACGGCTTGCAGTTCGGATTGATCCTGTTCCTGATCGCCGCCGGCCTCACGCTGGTGTTCGGCGTCATGGACTTCATCAATCTTGCGCATGGTGTGCAATACATGGTCGGCGCCTATCTGGTCGCCGCCTTCACCGCCATGACCGGAAGTTTCGTCGCCGGCCTCGCACTGGCGCTACCAGCAGCCCTGATTTTCGGGCTCCTGCTGGAGGTCCTGATCTTTCGACATTTGTATGATCGCGACCATCTCGATCAGGTGCTCGCCACCTTTGGGGTCATCATCTTCCTCAATCAGGCCGTGAAATACATCTGGGGCGCTGCGCCGCTAAATGTTGCAATTCCTGACGCGCTGTCGGGCGCGGTCGAGATCACCGACGGCATGCTCTATCCGGTGTGGCGTCTCGTCATCATCGCCGTCGGTCTTGCTGTCGGCCTCGCGCTCTATCTCGTCGTCAATAAGACCAAGCTTGGTATGCTCGTGCGTGCCGGCGCCAGCAACGCTGCCATGGTCTCCGCGCTGGGCGTCAACATCCGCCTGCTGTTCACCATCGTGTTCGGCGTCGGCGCCATGCTCGCGGGCTTCGCCGGCGCCATGGTTGCACCGATCCTCTCGGTCGAGCCCGGCATGGGCGACAACGTGCTCATTCTTGCTTTCGTGGTGATCGTCATCGGCGGCATCGGCTCGATCCGCGGTGCCTTCATCGCGGCGCTGCTGATCGGTCTCGTCGATACGCTCGGACGTTTCTTCGCGCCCACGCTGCTCAAGCTGCTGCTCGATCCCTCGGCGGCCAGCCAGACCGGCCGCGCCATTGCGCCGATGCTGATCTATATCCTGATGGCTGCGGTGCTGTTCTTCCGGCCATCCGGCCTGTTCCCGTCCAAGCAGTAACGGGAGCAGACCATGAACAATCTCGTCGACCTCGACACCCCCGCTTCGCCTGCCCTCACAACGCCGCTGCGTACCAGCCGCGCCTATGTGCTGCCGCTGATCGTTTTCGCGATCTTCGCCCTTGTGCCGCTCTCGGTGCTGTGGGGATCGCAGAGCTTCATCCTCGCGCTGGTCACGCGCATCATGATCCTGGCGCTCGCCGCCATGTCGCTCGATCTGCTGATCGGCTACGGCGCCATGATCTCATTCGGCCATGCCGCCTATGTCGGCCTCGGCGCCTACAGCGTCGCGATCCTTTCCAGCCACGGAATCACCGACGGCTTCATCCAGCTTGCGGTGGCGCTCGGCGTCTCCCTCCTCTTCGCTCTCTTCACCGGCGCGATCTCGTTGCGGACCAAGGGCGTCTATTTCATCATGATCACGCTGGCTTTCGGCCAGATGCTGTTCTTCCTCGGCACTTCGCTGGCTGCCTATGGCGGCGACGACGGGCTGACGCTGGCCTCGCGCAGCATGTTCTTCGGCTCCAAGTTCCTGAAGAACGACGTGGCGATGTATTATGTCGCCTTCGGCGTGCTGCTCGGCGCTTATCTGCTGCTCCGCGCTATCGTCGCGTCCCGCTTCGGTCGGGTGCTACGCGGCATTCGCGAGAATCCCGTACGCATGGAAGCGATCGGCTTTGCGCCGTATCGCTATCAGCTCACGGCCTACGTCATTGCGGGCATGATCGCCGGCGTGTCCGGGTTTCTGCTCGCCAACCAGACCGAATTCGTCAGCCCGGCCTATACGGCCTGGCAGCGCTCCGGCGACCTGATCTTCGTACTGGTGCTCGGCGGCCTCGGCTCGCTGCATGGCGCAATCATCGGCGCCGCCGTGTTCAGCCTGCTGGCAGATATCCTGTCGCATTACACGGAGAACTGGGCACTGATCTTCGGACCCATCCTCATTCTCGTCGTGCTCTATGCCCGCGGCGGCATTACCGGATTGTTCGGGAGCAAATCATGAGCAGCGCTCCGCTTCAGCTGCAGAACATCTGCAAGAACTACGGCGCCCTGCGTGTCACCGACGACGTGTCGCTGAACATCGAAGCCGGCGAGTTGCACGCCATCATCGGCCCCAACGGTGCCGGCAAGACCACGCTGATCCACCAGATCTCCGGCCACGCGCAATCGGATTCCGGGCGCATCATTTTCGACGGTCAGGACGTGTCGCGGTTGCCGATGGCGGAGCGCGCGCGGATGGGCCTGGTGCGCTCGTTCCAGATCACCTCGATCCTGCCGCGCTTCTCCGCGCTGGAGAATGTCGCCATCGCCGTTCAGGCACGCAGCGGTTCGAGCTTCAGCTTCTTCGGCAATGCGTCGAAGGAGCCAGCGCTGAACGACACCGCCATGGCCCTGCTGTCGCGCTTCGGCCTCGCCGCTCGCGCAGGCGTGCCGGCTGGGCAGATGTCGCATGGCGAGAAACGCCAGCTCGAAATCGCCATTGCGCTGGCTGCAAAGCCAAAACTGCTGCTGCTCGATGAACCGCTCGCCGGCACCAGCCACGATGAATCACAGCGACTGATCAACACGTTGCAGGAACTGCGCAAGGAGCTTCCCATCGTGCTGATCGAACACGATATGGACGCCGTCTTCGCGCTGGCTGACCGGGTCTCGGTCCTGGTTTATGGCCGAATCATCGCGTCCGGTTCGCCGCAGAGCATTCGTGACAATGCGGAAGTGCGCGCCGCCTATCTCGGCGAGGAGGCCGCCTGATGCTCTCAGTCTCAAATCTCCAGGCGGCTTACGGCGCGGCCAAGGTGCTGTTCGATATCTCGCTCACCATCAATGCCGGTGAAGTCGTTACCCTGCTCGGCCGCAACGGCATGGGCAAGACCACCACCATCAACGCCATCATCGGCCTGATTCATCCAACCGGTGGCACCGTCACCTTCGACGACAAGCCGATGGCCGGGTTGCCGTGCTATCGTATCGCTCAGGCCGGTATCGGTCTCGTGCCGGAAGGTCGCCAAATCTTCCCGACGCTGACCGTCGAGGAAAACCTGGTCGCCACCGCCGCCGTGCGGCATCCGCCGGCGCGCTGGACACTGGACAAGATCTACGAGCTGTTTCCGCGCCTCAAAGAGCGTCGCAGCAATCTCGGCACACAGTTGTCGGGCGGCGAGCAGCAGATGCTGGCGGTCGGGCGCGCGCTGATGACCAATCCGAAGCTGCTCATTCTCGATGAGGCCACCGAAGGCCTTGCGCCGCTCATTCGTCTTGAGATCTGGAATTGCCTGAAGAAGCTCAAGGCCGAGCGTCAGTCCATTCTGGTGATCGACAAGAATGTCGATGCGCTGGCCGGCTTCGCCGATCGCCACGTGGTCATCGAAAAGGGCCGTGTCGTGTGGACCGGCACATCCGAGCAGCTCAAGAACGACTCCACCGTGAAGGATCGTTTCCTCCACGTTTGATCAACTGTTTTCGAGTACCACCCGACGCGTCGTAATGCGTGACCCAAGGAAGGACCAACCATGAAAACCGAGATCGCCGGCATCACCCGCGCCAATGAAGGCATGCAGGGCATCACCTGGAACATCCTCGGCCAGACATATGTGCCCAAGAACTGCACCGAGGATTCGTTCTCGTGGCACGCCACCTTCCCGCCCGGCACCTTCGTGCCGCCGCACATCCATCCTGACCAGGATGAGTATCTCTACATCCTCGAAGGCAAGCTCGACTTCTTCCTTGGCGGCTCCGAGACATCGGCCACTCCGGGCGATCTGGTGCGGCTGCAGCGCGGCATTCCGCACGGCATCTTCAACAAATCCGATCAGAACGCGAAGGTGCTGTTCTGGGTTTCGCCGAGCCGCCGGCTCTATGACCTGTTCTGGGCGATCCACAACATGAAAGAACAGAAGCCCGAGGACGTTGTGGCGCTCGCTGCCGAATACAACATCCACTTCCTGCCGCCGCCTCCCGGGGCGTGAGGCGCGGCGCTTTTAGCTTCAGACATCAACGCAAAATGGCCGGGCAAAGAGCCCGGCCATTTTCGTATCAACTTGATCGCGCGTGTAGCGGTTGGATCAGCCGTTCACTACCGCAAGCCCGGGCTGCGCCGCAAAGCCAGCCTTGTGCGCATAACCCTTCACGATAGCTTCGCGCTGGGCGTAGCTCAGGACGTTCTCGACATTGTCGAAGCCATCCGGCGCAATCTGCTCGACGGCATCGATCACGCCCTCCGGGCCACCGCGACGGTTGGAGCGCACGATCTCGGCCGTCATCGGCAGGCGCTTGCGCTCATAGGCCATCAGCGCCTGGCGCGGATGTTCGGCATGGGCCAGCGAGTCAGCCAGCGCGCGCGCATCGAGGATAGCCTGGGAGGCGCCGTTGGAGCCGACCGGATACATCGGATGCGCGGCGTCACCAAGCAGCGTGACGCGGCCGCCTGACCAGTATGGCAGTGGATCGCGGTCGCAGCAGGGATACTCCCAGAATTCCGGCGTCGCCGTGATCAGCGCGGGCACGTCGATATGCGGCACATTGAAACGCGCCACATGCGGCATCAATTCGTCGCGCTTGCCGGGGCGTGACCAGTCCTCGCGGCGCGGCGGCAATGTGCCACCCTCGCCGGTCTTCACCAGCACCGCCCAGTTGGTCAGCCGGTTGCCCGGCGTCTCACCCTCGGCGATCGGATAGACCACAACCTTGGCATGGAGACCACCGGCGACGATCATCGAATTTCCGGTCAGGAAGGCCGGCCAATCGCGCGCACCGCGCCACAGCATCAGGCCATTCCAGACCGGATGTCCTTCATTCGGGAACAGCGTGCTCCGAACCTTGGAGTGGATACCGTCAGCGCCAATCAGGATATCGCCGCGCGCGGTTTCGACATGGTTGTTATTGCGATCGAAGAAATAAGCGGTGACACCACCTTCGTCTTGCGTGAAGTGACCCAGGCGACGACCGGTGTGAATCGCCTCGGCGCCAAGGCGCTCTTCCACCGCACGATGGATCGCACTCTGCAGGCGGCCGCGATGGATCGAGAATTGCGGCACGTCATGGCCGGCGCCGAAGCCGCGCTTCTCGCGCCAGACTTCCTGCCCGTGACGGTTGAGATAATGCAGCTCATCGGTGCGGATCGCCACCGCATCGAGGCGATCGAGCAGACCGAGACCAGCGAGTTCGCGGATCGCGTGTGGCAGCGTGTTGATGCCAACGCCGAGTTCGCGGATTGAGTCAGCCTGTTCGTAGATTTCGCAATTGATGCCCCGCGCCCGCAGCATCAAGGCGGTGGTCAGACCGCCAACGCCGCCGCCCACGATGATTGCTTTCATCAGCTCAACTCCACTCGATACAATGCCGTAGGATAGGTAGAGCCCTTGCGAAACCCATCAACGATACGCGCCGCAGTCATGGGTTTCGCTTCGCTCTACCCATCCTACGTTTGTGATCAATAAACTCGCATGCCCAGTCATTCAGCCGCAAGTGGCTTGGCGGCCTCCGCCCGCATCTCGGCGCGGGTCTTCGGCTTAGCCTTAATTTTCAGGTCTTCGAAATCCTGCTTGTCCCTGACGCTGTTGCGGAAAATCTGATCTTTGCCGGGCATATATTGTGGCGGGCAATAGGCATCCTTTGCACCATACCAGGCGGCCGCCTTGATGGTGAAGGACGGGTCGGTCAGGTGCGGACGACCAAGCGCGACGAGGTCCGCACGGCCGGCGGCCAGGATCGTGTTGACCTGATCCGCTGACGTGATGTTGCCAACGCACATGGTGGCAACACGCGCCTCGTTGCGGACTTGATCCGAGAACGGCGTCTGGAACATGCGGCCGTAGATCGGACGCGACTCCTTGACGGTTTGGCCTGTCGAGATATCGGCGAGATCGACACCGGCTTCGGCGAAGGCGCGGGCGATCTGCACCGCATCGTCGCCGGTGTTGCCGCCTTCGGCCCAATCGGTCGCCGAGATGCGCACCGACATCGGCTTATGCGCCGGCCATGCCGCACGCATGGCCTCGAACACTTCGAGGGGGAAACGCAGCCGGTTCTCAAGGGAGCCGCCATATTCATCGGTGCGCTTGTTGGTGAGCGGCGACAGGAAACTCGCCAGCAGATAGCCGTGCGCCGTATGCATCTCAAGCATGTCGAAGCCACAGCGCTCGCCGCGGATGGCCGCGGCGACGAACTCCGCCTTCACACGATCCATGCTGGCGCGATCGATTTCCGCGGGCACCTGACTGTCCGGATAGTAAGGCAGCGGCGACGCCGAGACGATGTCCCATGCGCCATCGGCGAGCGGACGGTCCATGCCGTCCCACATCAGTTTGGTCGCGCCCTTGCGGCCGGCATGACCGAGCTGCAGGCAGATCTTGGCGGCGGACGTGTTGTGCACGAAATCGACAATACGCTTCCACTGCGCTTCCTGCTCGTCGGTCCACAGACCTGCGCAGCCGGGCGTGATGCGTGCGTCACGGCCAACACAGACCATTTCGGTGAAGACGAGACCGGCGCCGCCGATGGCGCGCGAGCCGTAATGCACCAGATGGAAATCGTTCGGCACGCCCTCTTCCGCTGAATACATGCACATCGGCGAGACGACCGCGCGGTTCGCCAGCACCATATCCCGCATCTTGAACGGCTGGAACATCGGCACTTCCGGCTTATCAATATCGACGTCGAAGCCCTGCGCGCACACCTTCTGCGCAAACGACTTGTCGACTTCCTTGACGAAGTCCGGCGCGCGCAGCGTCAGGTTATCGTAGGTAATCGCCTTGGCGCGGGTCATGACGCCGAAAGCGAACTGCACGGGGTCAAAATCCCAAAAGCGATCCACGTGCTCGAACCAGACTAGCGACACGTCCGCTGAATGCTGGATCTTCTCGACCTCCTCGCGGCGACCGTGTTCGTAGTCGTGCAAACCGGCCTCAACAGTCGGGGCCTTCGCCATTGCATCATGCAGCGCGATAGCATCTTCCATCGCCAGCTTGGTGCCAGAGCCGATGGAGAAATGCGCGGTCGCCTTGGCGTCGCCAAGCAGCACCATGTTGTCCTTGACCCAGCGCTTGTTGCGGATCATCGGAAAATTGCGCCACATCGAGCGGTTGATCAACAGCTTGTGGTCGCCAAGGAAGCCCTTGAAGATATCGTGCATGCGATCAGCGGATTCCTGCTCGCCGAGGCCTTCGAGGCCGGCGCGCTTGAAGGTCTCCGGATCGGTCTCGAAGATCCAGGTCGAGCGGCCAGCCTCATACTGATAGGCGTGCGCAATGAACGGCCCCCACTCGGTTTCCTGGAACAGGAAGGTGAAAGCATCGAGCGGCTTGGTTGAACCCATCCAGGTGAACTTGTTCGAGCGCAAATCTACTTCGGGCGCGAAGTGTTCGATATACTTGTTACGGAAGTGGCTGTTGATGCCATCAGCCAGCACGATCAGATCGGCATCGGCGAAACGTGCTTCGTCGGTGATATCGACTTCGAACAGCAGATGGACACCGAGTTCGCGGGCACGGTCCTGGAGGATCATCAGCAGCGTGCGGCGCGAACAGCCGCAGAAGCCGTTGCCGCCGACGCGGTGGACCGTGCCGCGAAAGTGCACGGCGATATCATCCCAGTAAGCGAATTCCTGGGTGATGCGCTGATAGCTTGGAAGATCGTATTTCTCGAAATTATCGAGGGTGGCGTCGGAAAACACCACGCCGAAGCCGAAGGTGTCGTCGGGACGGTTGCGCTCGTAAACCGTGATCTCTGCCTGCGGCCGCTGCTTCTTCAGCAGGATCGCAGAATAGAGGCCCGCCGGCCCGCCACCGATAATCGCGATCTTCATGACAACCTCCGCAGTCGTGCCTGGATGGAGATATTTTAAACCTAAAACAATTCCTGGCAAGCCTGACAAACCGGCAATTCGCCAGCTTTGATGCACATCAAATTATCAGTCGGCGCGATGCATCTTGAATTTGCTCGCGCCCGCGCGAGGCGACTTGTTGAAACTCTGTCATGGCCGGGCCTGACCCGGCCATCCATCTTACCACCCGCATTGCCGCCAAAGATGGATGCCCGGGTCAAGCCCGGGCATGACGGTGCGTGTGTCTCAATTACCCTCGAACTTCGGCTTCTGCTTGTTCGCGAAGGCATGGAACGCCCGGGCGAAATCCTCCGTGGTCATGCACAGTGCCTGCGCCACCGCCTCGGCTTCGATCGCCTCTTCTACCGACATCGCCCACTCCATCGACAGCATCCGTTTGGTCATGGTGTTGGCATAGGTCGGGCCTTCGGAAATCTGCTTGGCCAGTGTCTGTGCCTGGCTCAGCACCTCTGCCGGCGCAACGATGCGGCTGAAGAAGCCCCAGCGCTCGCCCTCCTCGGCTGTCATAAAGCGGCCGGTATAGAGCAGCTCCGAGGCGCGGGACTGGCCGATGATGCGCGGCAGGATCGCGCAGGCGCCCATATCGCAGCCGGCGAGACCTACCTTGTTGAACAGGAAACCGACCTTAGCGCCGGTCGCCGCCAAACGCATGTCGGAAGCCATCGCCATGATCGCGCCGGCACCAGCGCAGATGCCTTCCACGGCCGCCACGATCGGCTGCGGGCAGGCGCGCATCGCCTTGACCAGATCGCCGGTCATGCGCGTGAAGGCGGTGAGATCCTTGGTATTCATCTCGATCAAGGGCCCGATGATTTCAAACACGTCGCCGCCCGACGAGAAATTGCCGCCGGCACCGGTGACGACCACAACCTTGACGTCATCATCCATCGCACAGGCGCGGAAGAAATCCGTCAGCTCACGGTAGCTCTGAAAGGTCAGCGGATTCTTGCGCTCCGGCCGGTTCAGCGTCACCGTCGCGATGCCGTCGGCCACCGCCAGCAGGAAATGCTCAGGCTTGAACTCGGCCAGCGGCAGCGTGACGGGATTGGCGACCTTGTTCTTGACCATGACTGACATATTGGCTCCCAGAAATTCGTTCGGTTCTTGTTGTTGCGTATCAATCAGACTTCGCCGCCGGCGACGGCAATGCTCTGGCCGGTGATGGAACTGGCGCCGGTGCCGCACAGCCACAGCACCGCGTCGGCGACTTCGCCGGGCGTCACCAGACGGCCCTGCGGATTGTGCTTCGCCAATTCGGCCACAGCTTGTTCGCGCGTGCGGCCGGTCTTGCTCATGATGTTGTCGATGCTGCCTTCGAGCAGATCGGTCTCCGTGAAACCCGGGCACACCGCATTCACGGTGACGCCACTTTTCGCGACTTCCAGCGCCACCGAGCGCACGAGACCAACAACGGCGTGCTTCGCAGCGCTATAGGCGCTCACATAACCATAGCCCTTGAGGCCAGCCGTCGAAGCAACAGCAATGATGCGGCCACTCTTGCGCTTGACCATCTCGGGCAGCACGGCCTGCGCCGCATAGACGACGCCCATGAAATTGACGTCCATCATGCGCTGGAACAGCGCGGCATCTGATTTCACGAAAGGCGCGGATTCTGCCGCACCGGCGTTGGCGACCAGAATATCGATCGGCTGGCGTTTCGCGGCGTCCGCAATCGCAGCATTCAGCGCGGCCTGATCGGACACATCGGCGGCAACAGCATAATGCGCGTCACCGGCTGCCACGACTTCGTTCAGCACTGTGAGATTGCGCCCCATGATGGTCACAGTCGCACCGGCCTGCACCAGCGAGGCCGCAATGGCGCGGCCAATGCCGCGGCCGCCGCCGGTCACCAGAGCGTGGGAGGAGCGAGACAATCCGGACATGCATCACCTTCCGCAGGCTCTCCATGAGCCTGTCCGGATATTATTTTATACTTCAAGCTTTTGCAAGAAACAGCCAGGCCATGCCGCTAGCGGCTGCGGCGGAGCGTATCCGACGGGCTCTCGCCATAGCGGGCGCGGTAGAAGCTGGCCATCCGGCTCGGATGGGTAAAGCCAAGATCGAAGGCCATATCAATGACGCGCTCGCCCGGCTCAGCCCGCAGCAGTCGTGCATTCAAATGGGTCAGCCGGATATCGAGCAGCGCATCGGAAATCGACATGCCGAAATGCTTCTGAAAGCCGAGCTGCAGCGAACGTATCCCGATGCCAGCTGCGCGCGCGAGCCCATCGAGATCGAGCGGCTCGGTGGCATGAGCCTCAAGATAGTCCCGTGCCTTTCTCAGCACTGACGGCAGCGGACCAAGGCGCGCCAAAGAGCGGTCGATAGTGTCAGTGAGCGTATGCCGCTGACCGGTCAGCAGCAGTCCAATCACGGAGTCACGCAGGGTCGCCGCCATCACGGGCGAGATCTGCTGCCCTGGTCCGCGATGCTCCGCGAGATCAGCCAGATACTCGATCTGGGATCGGATCGCGAGACCGAACGGCGTATTGAGGTCGACCTCCGGATCAAACTCGATGACTGCTCCAGATCTCTCCGCCAGCGCCGCCGCGCGCTCCTCGACGAGCCGTCGTTCAACGAGCAGGATCAGCTTGGCGCAATCGTCCTGCCAGACCATCTTTGTCGGCATGGTCGGCGACAGCAAGGAAGCGGAACGCCCTGCTGACACCTCGATCGTCCGGCCGCCGGTATTGATGCGGGCGCCGCCATGCAGCGGTACCTGCAGCAGGAAGAAGCGATCGAGACAGCCGGGATCAATCGACACCGAGCCGCCATAGGAGACGTAGTTCACCGAGAAGCCATCGAACGCCGCGCAATTGTGGAGCGCGTGAAAATCCGGCCAGGAGCGCTGCAAGGGATCCAGCGCATGCGGACAGAAGATGCGCCCGATCGAATCAGCAGCCTCGTCGATATCCGTCGTGAACACGCGAGAGAATGCCGCAAGCCTGGCAGCGCGGGCCGGCTGGGCATTCCCTGATACGGCTGCGTCCAACACCATGGTCCGATCGCCTGCGTTGTTTGAACCCTAGACTATCCATGTCGCATCACGCCGCATAGCCGGCGCCCCGCCGTAAATATTGCCGTGCTGCACAACGAATGCGCAGGCAGTCCGCCGCCAAAGATAGGTGTGCGGCGCAGCGTAGCCGCGCCCTCGCCTGCGCCGGTAATTATTTCGTCGTTTGGATAGCGGATTCGTTCAACGGCTAGAGACAAACCACGAGGTAACGCAGCATCCTTGTAGATTGAAACCCAAGGGAGCAGGACCATGGCGGCACTTGAAAAAGGCATTACCCAGAACGGCACCGGATATGGCGGCACGACCTGGAACATCCTCGGGCAGGTCTATTTCCCGAAGGCCGTGACCGACTCCACCTTTGCCTTCGAGACCAACAGCGATCCCGGCCAGTTCGTGCCGGTGCATATCCATCCGACCCAGGAAGAGTTCATCCTGGTGCAGGAGGGTATTCTCGACCTCAAGCTCGATGGCCAGTGGGTCCGTGCGCATGCCGGCGATCTGGTTCGCCTGCCGCGCGGCATTCCGCATGGCTATTTCAACAAGTCGGACAAACCGGCCCGCGCACTGTTCTGGGTTTCGCCGACACAGAAGCTCGAAGCCCTGTTCAAGCAGTTGCACAATATGAGCGACATCGAAGCCATTGTGCGGGTCTCCGCCGAGCATGAAGTAAACTTCCTGCCGCCGGAAGCCAACGACTAGGCTTCAACAGCCGCCCCCAGCTTTAACGCATCGCGGACGTTGCGCGCAGACACCCGTCTGCGCGCATGAGCCCGCACGTCCGCCATACAGCGCTGCATGCAAACAGGAGACGAGCCATGGTCAAACAGAAGAACGTTTGCGTCATCGGCGCCGGCATTGCCGGCGTTGCCGCCGCCAAGTCCTTCACGGCACGCGGGCACATGGTCACGGTGCTGGAACGCAGCGGCGATCTCGGCGGCGTCTGGGAGCCCGCGCGATCTTATCCGGAGGTCCAGACCCAGAGCCCCAAGGAGCTCTATCGCTTCACCGACAAGCCGATGCCGGCCAGCTATCCGGAATGGCCGAAGGGACCGCAGGTCCATGCCTATCTCACCGACTATGCACGCGACTATAATCTGATCCCGCTGATGCGCTTCAACACGACCGTCGTGAGCATGAAACGCCGCGACGATAACCTGCCCGGCTGGACACTTGAGACACGCGATGCGGCTGGCAACACCGCGCAGGAAACATTCGATTTCGTCGCGGTCTGTACCGGACAATTCAACGAGCGCAAGGAACTGCATCATCCCGGCGAAGACAAGTTCAAGGCCGCCGGCGGCGTGATCCTGCATTCGGCGGAGCACACGGATTCATCCATCGTCAAAGGCAAGAAGGTCGTCGTGCTCGGCGGCTCAAAATCGGCCACTGATATCGCCGTGCATTCGGTCAATGCCGGCGCCAGCGCCGTTACCTTTGTCTATCGCGAGCCGGTCTGGCGCATTCCCTATTTCATAGGCGGCCTGATCAACTTCAAGCGCATCCTCTATATCCGCGCGCAGGAAGAGATGTTTCGGGGCTGGGGCCTGACTGCGCTCTCGCGGCTCAATCACGCCATTGCCAAGCCATTTATCTGGGCCAACTGGCGCGGGCTTGAGGCCATGTTGAAGACCCAGCTCAAGCTGAAGAAATGCGACATGGTGCCAGAAGGACGCATCGAGGACGGCATCAACTGCTCGGTGCCGATCGCCACGCCGAATTTCTTCCCGATGGTTGCCGACGGACGCATCAAGGCGATCCGCGGCACCTTCGATCACTATGACGGCAAGACCATCGTAATGCCAGGCGGCCAGCGCGTCGAAGCTGACGTTGCTGTTCTGGCTATCGGCTTCACACTCGGCGTGCCATTCCTGCCGCAGCAATATCGCGACAAGCTCATCCAGGCTGACGGGCAGTATCGGCTGTATCGCGTCATCGCGAATCCGGATCTGCCAGACATGGGTTTCGTCGGCTTCAATTCCAGCTTCTGCTCGGTATTGACAGCGGAAATGGCCGCCAACTGGCTGGTGCGCTACGCCGACGGCAAGCTGGCGAAGCAGCCGACCGCCGCTCAGATGCATGCGGATATGGACAAGATGCTACATTTCAAACGAGTCGAACGGCCCGCAGCCGGCGTTTATGGCGGACTATGCGTGGCGCCGTATCACTTCAAGCATTTCGACGAACTGCTCGACGACATGGGCGCCGCCAGCAAACGGCGCGGCGCGCTGGTGGAGAAATTCACACCGCCGGACGCCGATGCCTATGCGCGTTTTCTCGCCTCGGCGCCGAAATACAAGGCCGAAGCGACAGCCGCGTGAGGCGTCAGGCGAGCCGTGATCGGCTCGCCTTTTTCCGCTCAATTGGTCTGCGCCGCCTTGATGAGCTCGCGACCGATGATGACCTTCTGGACTTCGGTTGCGCCTTCATAGATGCGCAGCGCGCGGATCTCGCGATAGAGCTCCTCAACCTTGACGCCCGACTGCACGCCGAGACCGCCGAAAATCTGCACAGCACGGTCGATCACTGTCTGTGCCGCTTCGGTCGCGAACATCTTGGCCATGGCGGCTTCGCGTGTGATGCGCGCCGCGCCCTGATCCTTGGTCCAGGCCGAGCGATAGACCAGCAGGGCGGATGCGTCGATGGACGTGGCCATCTCCGCGAGCCCCGCTTGCGTCAGCTGAAGATCGCCCAGCGTATGGCCGAACATTTTCCGCGTTACCGAGCGATGCAGCGCCTCGTCGAGCGCACGTCGTGCGAGGCCGAGCGCGGCTGCGCCGACTGTCGAGCGGAACACATCGAGCGTCGCCATCGCCACTTTGAAGCCCTCGCCGTCCTTGCCGATACGGTTCGCCAGAGGCACGCGGCAATCCTCGAATTTCAACGTGGCCAGCGGATGCGGCGCGATCACGTTGATACGCTCCGAAATGGTGAAGCCAGGTGTACCCGCGTCGACAACGAATGCGCTGATGCCGCGCGCGCCGGCTTCGCCGGTGCGCAGGAACACGACATACTGGTCAGCAATGCCGCCATTCGAAATCCAGGTCTTGAGACCATTGATGCGGACATGATCCGGACCATCAGGCACCGCGTTCGTCGTCATCGCTGCGACGTCCGAGCCTGCATCGGGCTCCGACAATGCGAAAGCTGCAATGGCCTCACCGCTACCGACGCGCGGCAGATAGCGCGACTTCAACGCCTCCGAACCGAACAGGCTGATCGGACCTGTACCCAGGCCTTGCATTGCAAACGCGAAGTCGGCGAGACC
The DNA here is from genome assembly GCF_056401215.1 of Tardiphaga sp. P4_G1. Classification (NCBI taxonomy): domain Bacteria; kingdom Pseudomonadati; phylum Pseudomonadota; class Alphaproteobacteria; order Hyphomicrobiales; family Nitrobacteraceae; genus Tardiphaga; species Tardiphaga sp. P4_G1. The sequence goes on along the minus strand of NZ_JBFUJU010000004.1, from coordinate 127,550 downwards.
AGTCTCATAGGCCAGCGTTTCGCGGATCAGACACAGCGAGCGCACGTCGAAGGTCGGGAACATTCCGCCATGGCTCGCCGGCACTGCCGCGCGCAGCCAGCCGCCATCACCAAGCGCCTTCACCAGACGCTTGCAGGAGCCATCGACGTCGTGATGATCGACCAGACCGGGCAATGTCGCCTTGGCCCAGCGCGACAGACCCGTGGCCAGCTCGCGATGATGGTCCTCGAAAAACGGCCAGGACAAAAATGACTGATCGGACATGGCTTCCTCCCTGGATGCGTCGGCAATCGATATTGTTTTAAACCTAAAGAAATTTTCGACAAGCGCGATTGCGCGCGGCAACACGAGAACGCCTTAGGGTCACAACATGGCAAAGCGACACGGGCTAAATGTCGGGATCCAAAACCTGTTCGGCTATAACCCAACTGCCTTCCGAACAGGCAATCGAGAACCCTTTAAGTCTAAAACTATCGCTTTTCATATATCTCGGACATGCTAGGATCACTCTTGTCCGACAGCACAGGAGGCCTATGCGTGCCAAATTCTGCAGCCCTGACGACGAAGGACGGCCGCTTCGGTTTTGAAGCCAAAGGCTCCCCCGCCGCGACGCCGCTGGTGTTTCTGCACGGGATCGGCGGTGCCGGTCGCGGCTGGCGTAACCAGCTCGAGGCGTTCGGCGACCGCTACTACGCCATCGGCTGGGACATGCCGGGCTATGGCGGTTCGAAGCAACTTGAGACTCCCAGCATCCCAGCCTTCGCCGAGGCGCTGAAGGACTTTCTCGCGCAGATCGGCGCCGTGAAGCCCGTGCTGGTCGGTCATTCCATCGGCGGCATGATCGTGCAGCGACTGATGGTGGACTATCCGCACATCCCCGGCGCTATCGTGCTGGCGCAGACCACTTCCGCCTTCGGCAGCTTCGACGGCGAATGGCAGAAGAATTTCATCGACGCGCGGCTTGGCCCGCTCGACCGCGGCGAGACCATGGTGTCGATGGCGCCGAAGCTGGTCGCCGGCCTGATCGGCGACAATCCCGATTCTGTGGGCATTGCGCTGGCGCAGGACTGCATGGCGTCCGTGAAACCCGACACCTATCGCGCCTCGATGAAGGCGATGATCGGCTTCGATCTCCGCAAGAATATCGCAGACATCAAAATACCGACTTTAGTCCTATCTGGTTCGAAAGACAACAACGCCCCCGCGAAGACAATGGCCAAGATGGCCACACTTGTGCCGGGCGCGACCTATGTCGAACTTGAAGGCGTTGGGCATCTCGCCAGTTTCGAACGCCCGCGCGAATTCAACGAAGTGCTCGCCGACTTCCTCAAAACCAGCCACAACCTTTCGGGGTCATCCTCATGAACAAGCCTGCCAGCAAGCCCGATCTCGACAGCATCGTTCTCGACCAGCCGATGTTCGATCCGAAGGCCTATCGTCTCGATGACGAACAGGCCGGGCTGATCACCAAGGCGCGCGAGCTGGCACAGACCAATTTCGCCGGTCGCGCGGCGAAGTGGGATACCGAGGCCACCTTCCCGCTGGAGAACTACAAGGACCTGCACAAGGCGGGTCTGCTGGGCATCTCGATCCCGAAAGCCAATGGCGGTTCGGGCGCCGGCTATCAGACCTATTCGCTCGCTGCTGCCGAAATCGGCCGCTATTGCGGCGCGACCGCGCTGACCTGGAACATGCACGTCTGCTCGACGCTGTGGTCCGGCCCGCTGGCCGACGATCTCGACATGGATGCCGAGACCCGCGCCGAACAGCACCGCCGCCGCGCCATCCACTACAAGCGCATCGTCGAAGATGGCGCGATCTATTCGCAGCCGTTCTCCGAAGGTGGCGCAGCGGCCGCAGGCGGCGTTGCCTTCGGCACCGAAGCCAGGCCCGTCAAAGGTGGCTGGATTGTCAACGGCAAGAAGATCTTCGCCTCGCTGTCGGGCTTCGCCGATTACTACGGCGTGCTGTGCACCGAGGTCGCTGAGGGCGAGAAGGCTTCGCGCCGCAACACGCTGTATCTGGCGATTTCCGCCAAGTCCGAAGGCGTCTCCGTCGTCGGCGACTGGGATCCGCTCGGCATGCGCGGCACCGTTTCGCGCACGCTGATCTTCAAGGACGTGTTCGTGCCGGAAGATGCAGCGCTGATGCCGCGCGGCGTCTACTTCCAGGCCGCGATGCGCTGGCCGCACATGTTCCTGACGCTGTCGCCGACTTACGTTGGTCTCGCGCAGGCATCGTACGATTTCACCGTGAAGTATCTCCGCGGCGAAATCCTGGGCATGCCGCCAGTCAAGCGCCGGATGTATCCGACCAAGCAGATCGCCGTGGCGCAGATGCAGATCAAGCTCGAACAGCTCAAGTCGACCTGGTTCCAGGCTGTGACCGAAGCCTGCGCCAATCCGTCAAAGGAGCAGGTGCTGCGCGCCTATGCCGCCCAGTACACCGTGATGGAAGGCGCCAACGAACTCGCCGCACTGGCGATCCGCACCTGCGGCGGTCAGGCCATGCTGAAGACGCTGCCGCTGGAGCGCATCTATCGCGACAGCCGCTGCGGTGCGCTGATGCTGCCCTGGACCGCCGAACTCTGCCTCGACCGTATTGGCCGAGAAGCACTATACGAGGCCGGTGAGAAAGACGAGTAATCGTGGATCTCTCCAGCCTCATCGCACGCAATGCCGCATTCACACCGGACAAGCCCGCGATTCATTTCGAGGGCAGGACACTCAGCTATGCCGCGTTCAATGCGCGGATCGAGGCGACGGCGAAGGCACTGAAGGCGGAATGCGGCGTTGGTCGCGGCGATCGCGTCGCGGTCCTGAGCATGAACCGGCCCGATTATCTGGTGCTGCTCTATGCCTGCGCACGTCTCGGCGCGATCATGGTGCCGCTGAACTGGCGCCTCGCGGTCGCCGAGCAACTGTTCATCCTCTCTGACGCCTCCGTGAAGGTGCTGGTGCTGGAAGAAGGCTTTGCGGCCATCCTGCCATCGCTTGCGAAGGACTTACCGGATACGCGCGTGATCGCGCTCGATTTCGCGCCACCCGCACCCGGCCAGACTTTCGACCATCTGCTAACGCATGCGTCCGGCGACGGCCGCAATCCGCATACCGACCTCTCCTGCCCGCTGCTGATCGTCTACACGTCAGGCACCACCGGCCGTCCGAAAGGCGCCGTGCTGCGCCAGGAAGCGCTGCTGTGGAACGGCGTGATGAGCCAGCACATGCATGGCCTCACATCGGACGATCACGTCCTGACCGTGCTGCCATTCTTCCATGTCGGTGGCCTGAACATCCAGACGACGCCGGCGCTGCATCACGGCGCCACCGTGACAATCCATGCGCGCTTCACCCCGGACTCCACGCTGGCTGCAATCGCGCAGGAGCGACCGACCCTGACCGTCTGGGTACCCGCGATCATCCAGGCGATGAGCGAGCATCCCGGCTGGGCCGCGACCGATGTGTCCTGCCTTAAGGCCGTCTCCACCGGCTCCAGCATCGTACCGCCGCATCTGATCGAACGCCTGACGGCGCGCGGCATTCCCGTACTGCAGGTCTATGGCTCGACCGAGACCTGTCCGATCTCGGTCTATACGCGGCTCGGCGGCGACCTGTCGCGTACGGGATCGACGGGTTTGCCCGGCCTGTGCTGCGAAGCCATGATCATTAACGACAACGGCAATGAGCTTCCCGCCAATGCCACCGGCGAGATCGCTGTGCGCGGCCCGAACGTGTTCTATGAATACTGGGGCAACGAGGCCGCAACGCGCGAAGCATTGCATGACGGCTGGTATCGCACCGGCGATATCGGCACGCGCGACGAAGACGGTTATTTTTGGGTCCACGACCGCAAGAAGAACATGATCATTTCCGGCGGCGAAAACGTCTACCCCGCCGAAGTCGAGCGCGTGCTGCTCGAACATCCCGATGTCGCCGATTGCGGCGTCGTCGGCGTGCCCGATCCGAAATGGCAGGAAGTCCCGGTTGCCTATGTCCTGCTGCGGCCAAATTGCAGCGTGACGGCCGAGGCGCTGAAGGCCCATGTTCTGACGCAGCTCGCGCGCTACAAGCAGCCGCGCGACATCGTGTTCGTCACAGACCTGCCGCGCACTGCGCTCGGCAAGGTGCAGCATTTCAAACTGAAGCAGGACAATCCTTCGTAGGATGGGTAGAGCGTCTTCGCGAAAACCATCAACGACACGGCACAGAGCGATGGGTTTCACTTCGCTCTACCCATCCTACACTAGAACTTAGAGGACGAAGATGAAGATCGCAGTATTGGGTGGCGGCAATGGCTCGTTCGCAGCCGCGGGTGATTTCGCACTGCAGGGCCATGACGTCCGCCTGTGGCGCCGCGATGCCGAAGCTGTGGCCGAACACAAGAAGGCCGGCTCGCGCATCAAGGTCAAGAACGCCCAGGGCACGCACGACACCCAGCTGACACTGATCACGACCGATATTGCTGAGGCCATCAAGGATGTCGAACTGATCCTCTGCCCGGCGCCTGCCTTTGCGCAGCCCGATATCGCCAAACGGATCGCGCCTCACCTCAAGGACGGCCAAGTGGTCTATCTGCCGCCCGCAACCTTCGGCTCGATGATCTTCGCCAAGGCTGCGCATGATGCCGGTAACACCGCCAAGGTCGCCTTCGCCGAAACGGGCACGCTGCCCTGGCTTGCGCGCAAGCACGGCCCGTTCGAGGTCGCCATCACCATCCGCGCCAAGCGGCTGCCGACCGGCGTATTCCCGCTGTCGATGTCCGACTATGCCTGCAAGGTCATCGACAAGGCCTTCCCCGGTGTCATCGAGCCATGCGGCGATGCGTTGTCGGGCGCACTGATGAATGCCGGTCCGATCATCCATCCGCCGCTGATCGTGATGAATGCCGGCCCTCTTGAGCATTTTCCGACCTGGGACATTCACAAGGAAGGCACCCAGCTGGCGATCCGCCGCGTCACCGACCAACTCGACGGCGAACGTATCGCGATCCGCGAAGCCTTCGGTTACGACGGGGCGCATTTCCCGCTGGCGGATCACTACGCCAAGGAAGGCGAAGAGTGGATGTATGGCCGCGGTTCGCACGATCGCCTGACGGATTCAGGCGACTGGCGCGAGCACATCGTGCTCACCGAGCATCGCTATATGCGTGAGGATCTGCGCACCGGCCTTTCGTTCTTCCTGTCCTGTGCCATGCTTGCCGGCGTGGAGACGCCGCTGGTCAAGGCGTTCCTCGCCATCGGCGGCGCGATCTGCGGCGAGAATTTCCTGCAGGGCGGCCGTACGCTCGCAAGCCTCGGCTTCGGCGATCTCGATCAGGCCGGGCTGCTGAAGCTGCTGCGCGAAGGCTTTGCCGCATGAGCGCCCGTCCCGCCATCGCCTGTCTCGGCGCAGGCCGCATGGGCCGCGGCATTGCCGTCGCCTTTGCCTATGCCGGCCACAATGTCGCGATCGTCGACTTCAAGGCGCGCGACGCCGACAAGTTCAAGGCGCTGGAAGCCGAGGCGCTCGGCGAAATCCGCAAGACCTTCGCCAGTATGGCGCGTTTCGGCCTGCTCACCGAGGCCTATATCGAAACACTGGTGTCGCGCGTCAGCGTCGTGCCGGAAGCCGGCGCAGGCGCTGCGCTGAGCAGTTCGGCAATCATTTTCGAGGGGGTGCCGGAGGTGCTCGATCAGAAGCGCGATGCGCTGGCCCGCGCATCAAAGCTCGCAGGCCCCTCACCGATCATCGCTTCGACCACATCGACCATTCTCGTCGATGACATTTCCAGCGCCGTCGAACATCCCGAGCGCTTTCTCAACGCGCACTGGCTGAACCCGGCCTATCTCGTGCCGCTGGTCGAAGTCTCGCCGGGCGCGAAGACCGATCCGGCAATCACCGCACGCGTGAAGGAGATGCTCGAAGGCATCGGCAAGGTTCCCGTAGTTTGCGCCGCGACGCCCGGCTATATCGTGCCGCGTATCCAGGCGATGGCCATGAACGAAGCCGCGCGCATGGTCGAGGAAGGCGTTGCCAGCCCCGAGGATATCGACAAGGCGATCAAATACGGCTTCGGATTCCGCTTCGCGGTGCTGGGCCTTCTCGAATTCGTCGATTGGGGCGGCGGCGATATTCTGTATTACGCCAGCAAGTACCTGACCGGCGCGCTCAACAACGATCGCTATTCGTCGCCGGAAATCGTCGGCCGCAACATGGCCGAGGGCAAGATCGGCCTCAAGACCGGCGAAGGCTTTCTCAATTACGAGGGGCTCGATGTGGATGCCTATCGCGAGGGCCGGCTGTCGGCGTTTGTGGATTTGCTTAAGCACTTCCAGTTGCAGAAGCCGCCGGTGCTTTGAAGCATTCACGCGCAACTTAAACGCCGTCATGGCCGGGCTTGTCCCGGCCATCCACGTCTTTACATGTCGCTAAGACGTGGATGCCCGGCACAAGGCCGGGCATGACGAACTTGAGCAATGGCGTGCAAACTAGACTTCCGGAAAGCCCCGCAGCAGATAGCTGCGCAGCCAGTGCAGCAGGCTGTTCAGGATCAGGCCCAGCATCGAGATCATGATCAGCGGCACGAACATGTCCACGGTCTGGAACGTGCGCGCGGCCTGCACGAGCATGTGACCGAGGCCATCGGTCGAGGTGATCATCTCGGCGAGGAACACCACGATGCAGGAGATCACGAGGCCGATGCGGCAGCCGGTGAGGATCGACGGCATCGCGGCCGGCAGCACGACCTTGAACAGGATCTGCCAGCGCGGCGTGCCTGCCGCCATCGCCGACCAGATCAGCTTCTGCTCGACCATCGACGCGCCGTAATAGGTCGACAGCAGGATCGGGAACAGTGCGTCGGCGGTCACCAGCGTGATCTTCGAGGCATGGTCGAAGCCGAGGATCAGCAGCAGCGCCGGATAGAGCGCGATCTTCGGGATCGGCGCCAGTACGCGCACCAGCGGCTTGACCACGGCATTGACCGCCGGGCTAACTGCGGCGGCAAGACCGATGAACACGCCGACGACCACGGCAATGCCGAAGCCTGCAAAGAGACGGATCAGCGTCGCGGCAATATCGTGCAGAAAGTCGCCGTTGAAGAAGTCCTTCGCGAGCTTTCCGAACACGGCGCCCGGCGGCGGCAACAAGCTCGTCGGCGCGAAGCCGAACGAGATCAGCGACTGCCACAGCGCAATGAACAGCACGATCGGCGTGATGCCCAGCAGAACCGAATTGATGCGTTCCTGGTTCATGTTGCGCTCACGTAAAGCTGAGAGGCATGTCGTCGCGCGGCTGCGACCAGCGCACCAACGACAGACGAAGCTTCTCGAAGGCCGCATCGAAGATGATGCCCATGGCGCCGATGATCAGGATCATCGCAAACACCGTGTCGTATTGCGCCATGTCGAGCGAATTGAACAGGATGTTGCCGGCGCCGGACTGGCGCGCGATCATCTCGGAGGTGATCATGGTGATCAGCGCCAGCACGAGACCTGTGCGGCAGCCCGTGAGAATTTCAGGCAGCGCTGCGGGCAACACGATACGCAGCATGCGCATTGGCGCCGACATGCCCATCGCCGCACCGGACCACAGCATCTTTTCTTCGACGGCCTTGGAGCCTTGGAAGGCGTGATAGATGATCGGCAGGCTGACGCCGAGGAAGATGACGAGAATCTTGGAGACGTCGCCAACGCCCATCCACAGCATGATGATGGGCATCAGCGCCGCTTTCGGCACCGGGTAGATGATCATCATCAGCGGATTGAAGAACGACGCCACGGCCTTGATGCGCCCCATCAGCAGACCGAGCGGGATCGCAAACATCACTGCGAGTACGAGACCGATGGCCATACGACGGATGGAATCGAGAATGTTCAGCAGCGATCCCTTGTCCCCGAGGATCGACGGAATGGCCTTGATCGACTCCAGTGCCGTTGGGAAGCTTTCGGTATCCAGCCGCAGCGAGGCAATCTGCCAGACGCACAGCAACCCGATGCAGGCGAACAATGGCGAAAGTGTCTTGAGCACCCCGCGCACGGTCATCACAGATGGTCCTTGCCGTCGTCGATCATCTTCTCGATATCGACGATGTATTTCTGGAAACGTGCGTCGAGCAGCAGATCGGCGCGCTTGCGCGGCCGCGGCAGATCGATATCGACGATTTCCTTGATACTGCCCGGCGAGCGCGACATCACGATCACCTTGTCGGAGAGATAGACGGCTTCCTCGACCGAATGGGTTACGAACAGCACCGTCTTGCGCTGCGTATCCCAGATGTCGAGCAGATCGTTCTGCAGCCGCGTGCGGGTATGCGCATCGAGCGCGCCGAACGGCTCATCCATCAGCAGCACGGCGGGATCGTAGGCCAGCGTGCGCGCGATCGCGACGCGCTGCTTCATGCCGCCGGAGAGTTCTTTCGGATAGAAATTCTCGTAGCCCTTGAGGCCAACCATCTCGAGCAGCTTGCGGCCGCGCGTTTCGGCTTCAGCCTTCTTCATGCCCTGCTGGCGCATGCCATACATGACATTGCCGAGCACGTTCTTCCACGGAAACAGCGCGAATTCCTGAAACACCGGACCGCGATCGGGACCTGGTCCCGTGATCGCCTTGCCCTTCACCTTGGCGACGCCATCGGTGGGCTGCACGAAGCCGCCGACAATATAGAGCAAGGTCGACTTGCCGCAGCCTGATGGTCCGAGGATCGAGACGAAGGCGCCGTCTTCGATGGTGAGGTTGATATCCGACAGCGCCAGATGGCTTTGCTTGCCGGAGGTCTGGAAGCGCTGCGAAACGTGATCGATCTCGATCATGGCTGAAGCTGGTTTGCGGCCGGATAAAGGTTCCGACTCGGCGTGAGCGTCCGAACGTAGCGACACCACCTGCATTCCCGGTCCTTCATTTGCCATGCACGCATTGCAATCACGACGGCCCGACTGTGTCCATCATGCTGACGGACGCAGCGTAGCCGGAAACTGCAATTACTTTAAGCTTCAAATTTATGCGGGCAACGCCTTTTTGCTAGTCAGCGCGTGCCGCGAACAGGGCAGCTTCCCGCAGCAGGGCTTTCGGCGCTTTTGGTGCGTTTAGTCGCGGAAATACGGCTCCACCGGGCCCGTCAACTTGATCAGCAGCGGATTGCCGTACCGGTCCTTTGCCGCGCCGGCGGGCACCTTCACCCAGCCTTCGCTCACGCAATATTCCTCGACATTGGTCTTCTCGGCACCCTTGAAGCGAATGCCGACATCGCGCTGCAGCACTTCGGCATTGTAGAACGGGCTTCGCGGATCGGTGGACAGGCGATCAGGCAGATCGGCTGATGCATTGGTGTTGTCGGTCATAGCAGCGCCTCGATTTTCTCTCGCAGTGATTCAGGTTTGGCGGTCGGCGCAAAACGCTCGACGACCCGTCCGGAACGGTCGATCAGGAATTTGGTAAAATTCCATTTGATCCCCGAACCCAGCAATCCGGACTTTTCAGATTTCAGGTAATTATACAATGGATGCGCCCCGGCGCCATTCACGTCGATCTTCTCAAACAGTGGGAAGGTGATGTGGTAGTTGGCCCCGCAAAAGCTCTCGATCGCCTTGGCGTCGCCGGGCTCCTGTGCGCCGAACTGATTGCAGGGAAAGCCCAGCACGGAAAATCCGCGCGGCGCAAAATCCTGCTGCAGTTTCTCCAGCCCCGCATATTGCGGTGTGAATCCGCAGGCGCTGGCGGTATTGACGATCAGCAGCACCTTTCCTTCGAACTGCTTGAGCGCGACAGGCTCACCTGTCAGTGCGTTCGCAGAAAAATCGGAGATGCCGGTCATCACACTGATCCCTCTCAGGCCGTCACGGGGTCGCAAGGCATCGGCGGGGTACCGCCGGCCTCGATGGCTTCGCCGGCCAGCAGACACAGATCCTCGCGGTAACGGCCGGCCACGACCTGCACGCCGGTCGGCGCACGGCCGACGAGGCCTGTGGCGACGCTCAGCGCCGGCAGGCCCATGAAGGGAATGCCAATCTGCGGCATCTGGGCGGCCCAGACGCGATCGAAGCCTTCCTGGCCCTGCATATCCAGATGATCCGGGAACGGCAGCTCTCCGGACATCGGCATCAGCACCACGGCATAGCGCTGCAAGAACATTTCCCAGTCGCGCACGAAGGTGGAACGGCGCACCAGCGCGCGGGACAGGCCGCCATTCTCGAAGTCCTTGAGCTTGTCCTTCTGTCCGCGCAGACAGACCAGTGCTGCGGGATCGCCCTCGCGTTCGGCCGCATCCAGCATGCCCTGATAGCCATCGCCGAACCAGAGCTGCGTCTGCAAGGCGGCGGCCTCGCGCAGGGCCGGCGTGTTCTCGACTTCCTCGACGACCCACCCTGCCCGCTCCAGCCGCTTGCCGGCATCGCGCACGGCAGCTTCGACGTCGGCGGTGATGGCGAGACCATCAGGCCGTAAGCACATGGCGGCACGCTTCTCGCGCGTCGGTCCTTCGAGCGGCGCCGGCACCCACCAGGGATCGCGCGCGTCGGGCTGCGACATCGCGGCGAGGCCAAGACGGACATCGTTGATGGTGCGCGCCAGCGGGCCGGACACCGCGGTGATCTGGCCGGAAATGATGCGCTCGGGCAGCGCCTGATTGTAAGCCGCGATGCGGCCGAGCGTGGGACGCAACCCGTGCACGCCGCAGGCATAAGCGGGATAGCGAATCGAGCCCGCGATATCGGTACCATGAGCGATATGACCGATGCCGGCGGCGACCGCGCTGCCTGCGCCGCCTGATGATCCGCCCGGCGTCAGCGAGGGATCGCGCGGGTTTTTGGTATCACCATAGAGCTGATTGGTGGTGAACCAGCGATAGGAAAATGCCGGGCAATTGGTGCGGCCGATGATGACGGCGCCAGCCTTCAGCAGATTGTCGATCACCGGGCTGTTGGTCTTGGCGATGATCTCGTTCTGGATCTTCACGCCATTCGATGTCGGATAGGTCGCGTAGTCGATATTCACTTTGACGGTGATGGGCACGCCGCCGAGCGGACCGACATCGTCGCCGCGCGCAATCGCCGCATCGACCGCATCCGCCCGTGCCAGCGCCTCATTGGGTCGATGGTCGACCACGGCATTGATGGCAGGGTTCACAGCATCGAGCCGTGCGAGGCCAGCCACCGTCGCCTCCTTGGCGGACACCTTGCGGTCGCGAATGAGTGCGGAGAGGTCAGTTGCCGACAGGCGCCAGAGATCGTTCATGCAGTGCTCCATTGCTTGTCGCTTGTTAACGCAGGCGGCCGGAGATTGCCAATCAGGCACGATTTCGCAGTCTCGCGGCGCCGAAGCGTCCGAGCTATGAGCATTCCTTCCCACCCTCAATCGAGAGGGCGTGCGGAACGCCGGGTGCCCGTTGCACCCTTGGGCCTGATGCGAATGCGGTCTTCCGCAATCTAGAGTGCATCAGGACTTTCGGAGGCGCCGAGCAAGTGCCCGACGTTCCGCATACGGTGTTTTTTCGGTTGCCTGCACATCTGCCATGGCGAACGGTCCCATCACCAAAATTAATGTCCCAGGGCGGAGGGACAGGGTAGCCTCAAGCGAGTAAGCCGAACGCGTTTTGACTTGGTCGTCCGTCACACTGTCCAGGGAGTCTTTCCATCCCAAGATCGGCCGTCTCCTTGCCAGTGGCAGTGCTGGCGCAGATCCGTCCTGCCCGAAGACAGACGTCACCCGTGAACCGCGTAACGCCGCATCTCCGGCGTCCACCGCATCCAGCCCCGCGAACGTGACGATCGCGCTCGCCCCTCTCATCGGGGCCGGACGAAGGGGAAAATAATCCATGGCGGGATATTGTCAATAAGAAATAGGAAAAAATGTTAGGTGCTGGCTCGCCGCCCCACACTCGTCATTCCGGGGCGTGGCCGGCTCTTGCCGGACGCGAACCCGGAATCCCAGCATGTTCAGCGCAAAACACTCCGAGATTCCCCACCATTCCAAGTGGAATGGCTGAGGTTCGCGTCCGGCAAGTGCCAGCCGCGCCCCGGAATGACAGTGGGAGCTGAACATGTCGGGATTCCGGGCTCATTCCGGTCCGCTGTGCAGCCCGGCCTGCCCCGGAATGACGTCGCGCGGGTGAGCCCGCGCSACGTCACTTCACCCTTGCGAGAAAATAAGCCAGCTCCACGATTTGCGCTTCGGAGATCGACTGCATCACATCGGCCATGGTGGCATCGTAACCGTGGCGGGAGTTGTCCTTGTATTCGCGCATGGTCTTGGCGAGGTAGTCCTCGCGCTGGTTGGCAATGCGCGGGATATTGTCGCGGCCCGAGAAATCAGCGTTGTGGCAGCTATCGCAGCGAAATTGCGATGTCAGCGCCTTGGCGGCCTGCATCCGCGCGGGATCGCTAGCGATCCCCTGGGGATCGCCCGCCTCCAGCGCTGTCGGTTTCGGCAGCGTCGCGAGATAGTCAGAGAAACTGCGCAGGTCGTCGTCGGTAAAATCCTTCACCATGTCGTTCATCGGCTCCGCGACGCGGAGCTTCTCGCGAAACATGTAGATCTGGATCAGCGAATAGGCCGGCTGCTGCGCGCCGAGCGACGGCGTGTTCTCGGTTTCGGAGGTCCCCTTCTCGCCGTGGCAGGCGAGGCACGGCGCGGCGCGCTCGGTGATGGGTTCGGCGGCGAAGAGTGGGGACGTCGAGAGAAAAAGAGCTACGATGACGGCAAACGGGCGCATCGGCTTTGAACTTTCTGAATACTGAAACTCCGGCGTGGCGAATTCCTTCTCCCCGCTTGCGGGGAGAAGGTGAGGATGAGGGGGACTCTCACCGCGCTCGGAGCAAGTGGAGAGTCCCCCTCACCCGACTTTCACGCGCTTCGCGCGTTGCAGTCGACCTCTCCCCGCAAGCGGGGAGAGGTGAGAAAACGTCGTCACTTCTTGTCCGCCACCTTCTGCTTGCCATAGGTGATGCGATAGATCGCGCCGTTCCAGTCGTCGGAGACCAGCAGCGATCCGTCCTTCATCTGCAGCACGTCGACGGGGCGGCCGACATATTTGTTGTCCTCGATGAAGCCGGTGAGGAACGGCTCGACGGACTTCACCGTGCCGTCCTTGTTCAGCTTCGCGACAACGACGTCTCCGCCGAGCTTCTGAGTCTTGTTCCAGGAGCCATGGCGCGCGATGAAGATCGCATCCTTATAGGCGGCCGGGAACATCTTGCCGGTGTAGAAGCGCATGCCGAGCGCCGCGGTGTGCGACCCGAGCAGGCCGACCGGCGCGGTGTAGTCGGCGCAGGACTTGCCCCAGCCGAATTCCGGATCGAGGATATTGCCCTGCAGGCAATATGGCGCGCCGAAATCTTCACCCGCCTTGGTGACACGGTTGAGTTCATCCTCCGGCACCGCCTCCGACATCCAGTCGCGGCCATTGTCGGTGAAGTACATCTGCTTGGTGGTCGGATTCCAGTCGAAGCCGACGGTGTTGCGGACGCCCTTCACATAGATTTCCGCGCCGGTGCCATCGAGATTCATGCGGCGGATCTGGCCATGAGCCTCGTCATGCAGCACGTTGTTGCCGGGCTGGCCGATCGGCACATAGAGCTTGTTGTCGGGGCCGATGCCGATGAACTTCCAGCCATGGGCTTCATCCTTCGGCAGGTTGTCGTAGATCATCACCGGCTTCGGCGGATTTTCGAGATTGTCTTCCACCTTGTCGATCTTCGAGATCTTCGACAGTTCCGCGATGTAGAGCGTGCCGTCCTTGAAGGCGAGACCGTTCGGGCGATAGAGGCCGGAGGCCAGCACCTTTACCTGGCGCTTGCCGTCCTTGTTGATGACGGCATAGACCTTGTCGACCAGGCGCGAACCCACAAAGACCGTGCCCTTGTCGCCTTCGCGCATCGAGCGCGCATTGGCCATGCCGGCGGCGTAAACCTCGATATTGAAGCCCGCGGGCACCTTCAGCTTCGCAGTCGGCAGCTTGTCGGCGGCGGACGGAATCGGCGGCGGCGCGACGGGCGCGAGCTTGGCTGCGGCAGCGCCATCGGGACGGCCGATCAGCGGCGAGCCGGGCGGCAGCGCAGGCGCCGCGGCGGCGACTGGCGCTGCTGCAGGTGCCGGAGCGGCAGCCTGCGGGGCGGCTGGTGCCGGTGCAGGAGCCGCTGCGGGAGCAGCAGGCGCTGCACTTGGAGCTGCACTTGGCGTGGCTGCAGGAGCCGGTGTTGCAGGTGATGTATCGGACTGCTGGGCAAAAGCGCCGCTTGTAAAGACACCGATGAACGCACCGGCAAGCAATGCCCGGCGCGCGGACGTGTAGACACTCATGGATCTCTCCCCTTTTTACGGAAGCCTTCTCTGCTCGCAGCGCATGAGATGCGCCGCCCCCGAGGCTTTCCGGATCGCACTGTTGGATATTTTTATGTCGCTGCGCAATCAAAACATCACGCGCGAGCAAGCCTGTGCGGATTCCCGCAATCGGCTAAAGCCTTTTCGGTTCTGATAGAGTTAGAACCGAGGCTCTAGCGTTGTGTATTGACGCGTTTTCTTGACGCGAACCAGTGCCCACTTCGCTCGACAACGCTCTAGTGCCGCGTTGCGGACTCATCGGTGGCATCGAGCAGTGCTTCGGTGAACGGAAATTCAAGCACGATCTCGCCGTCCTTGTCCGTCACCTCAAGCACCGCTTTGAGCAGATCGCTCGGCGTGCCCTCGGAGCGCAGCAATTGCAGGATCATCGACCGCGCCACATCCCAGGCATGATCGGGATCCCGCAGCTCCTCGCCTTCGGGATCGACCACCAGCTCGTCGTTGATGCGTGTGTTGAAGAAATAAAGCGGCATGGCAATTCTCTTGGCACTCGGCTTGGGCGCGGACGCAGAAGACCTCAGACCACGCGAATATCCCGGAAGATGCGGCGGGCTGAGTACGAATCAATGCCTTTCAACCAAAGGCCTTCGCTATCTATGGAACGTTCTCGCCATTGCAATGTTGCAGCGCAACCGATTGTGCATTGCACGCATATTGTACCCCTATCGCTTCACATTGTGATGACGAAGTTGTTGGCGAACCTTTGAGCAGGGAATAGAGTTATGGTTATGCAGTACCTGACTGCAGATAAGCGGGAGAGAAATATGGCCTGGAAAGCACCGAAGATCGTCGAAGTTGCAGTCGGCATGGAAATCAACATGTACGCCTGCGCGGCGCGCAAGTAAGACTTGAGCTCAAGCTAAGTTTTGGGGGCGCCTTCGTCGACGACAGGCGCCCCGCGTCTTTTTACGAGACGCTAATTGGCCGGGATTCAGGGCGATCTCATGTTGCGTGTTGTCGTTCTTGGAGCCGCGGCCGGCGGCGGTGTTCCGCAGTGGAATTGCGGATGCCGGATTTGTCGTGCGGCGCGCGATGAGCGGCCAGACTTGCGGAGCGGTCAGGCCTCGATCGCGGTGTCGGCCGACAATGCCAACTGGTTCCTGATCAATGCCTCGCCCGACCTGCGACAACAGGTCACCGATACGCCCCAGCTTCACCCCCACCCCGATCATGTCAGACACTCGCCGATCGCGGGCGTGATCCTCACCAATGGCGAGGTCGATGCGGTGGCCGGGCTCTTGTCGATGCGGGAAGGTTCGCCATTTACAATCTATGCGCACACACGTGTGCTGGCGATCCTGAAAGCCAACAGCATTTTCAACGTGCTCTCGGACAAGAACGTGCGCCGCGACGCCATCGAGATTGATACGTCTTTCGAACCGAAGCTGCAGGATGGCGCGCCGTCCGGCCTGGAGGTGCTGCCTTTCGTCGTGCCCGGCAAAAGCGCGTGGTATCTCGAAGGCCAGGCACATCCGGCCGGTGAGGATGGCGACGGCGATACGCTGGGTCTGCGGATTGCCGAGAAGGCCACCGGCAAGCATTTCTATTTCATTGCGGCCTGCGCGCGGGTGACGCCCGAACTGAAGACGCGCATCTCCGGCGCCCCGCTGGTGTTCTTCGACGGCACCGTGTGGCGCGACGACGAATTGATCGCCGCAGGATTGGGCCATAAGACCGGCCAGAGCATGGGGCATCTGTCGATGTCCGGCACGGATGGCGCGATCAGCGAACTGGCCGATGCCGGCATCGCCAGAAAGTTCTTTCTGCACATCAACAATTCGAACCCGGCGCTGCTGCATGATTCCACCGAGCGCGCCGCATTGACCACCGCCGGCTGGCAAATCCCCGGCAATGGCATGGAGATCACGCTGTGAACGCCCCAGGTGCTACCATGACAAGTGCAAACATGATCGGCGCCAACGCCATTTCCGCCTATTCGATTTCGCCAGGCGTGCCGCTGGACAATGCCGCGCAACTCGAAGAGACGCTGCGCCATATCGGCGCGACGCGCTATCACAGCCTGCATCCGTTTCATAAATTGTTGCACGGCGGCAAGCTCAACAAGGGCCAGGTGCAGGCCTGGGCGCTGAACCGCTACTATTATCAGAGCACGATCCCCATCAAGGACGCCGTGGTGATCTCGCGCTTCCGCGACCGGGCGACACGCGTGGAATGGCGGCACCGCATCGAGGATCACGACGGTGATACCGGCGCCGAAGGCGGCATCGAGCGCTGGCTGAAGCTGACCGAAGGGCTCGGTCTCGACTCAGCCTATGTGGAATCCACCGAAGGCATTTTACCGGCGACGCGTTTCGCCGTGGAGGCCTATGTGCATTTCGTGCGTGACAAGACGCCGCTCGAGGCCATCGCCTCGTCGCTGACGGAACTGTTCGCCCCCAACCTGCATGAAGAGCGCATCTCTGGCATGCTGAAGCATTATGATTTCGTCAATCCGGACATCATGAGCTATTTCAGCCGCCGCCTGACCCAGGCGCCGCGCGATGCCGGCTTTGCGCTGGATTACGTCAAGCAGCACGCCAACACCCCGGCCGAGCGCCGCGCGGTTTGCAATGCACTGATCTTCAAGACCAATGTGTTGTGGGTGCAGCTCGATGCGCTGTATCATGCCTATGTCGATGGCCATGTGCCGCCGGGCGCGTTCGTCCCGGCCAAGTAAGAAGGCAACGATGACGGAGTTGCGCAGCAATCGTCGGATCAGTGTCAGCGAGGCCAGCAAGCCGATCTTGCCGCGCCACGCCCGGCTGAAGTTCGACGAGACGCGCCAGCGCTGGGTGATCCTGGCGCCGGAGCGTGTGCTGGCGCCGGACGATATCGCCGTGGAAATCCTGCAACTCTGTGACGGCGCACGCAGCGTGGCCGATATCATCGATCTCCTGGTGGCCAAATATGCCGCGCCGCGCGACGATATCGGCACCGATGTTCTCGCGATGCTGCAGGATCTCGCCGACAAGGGCTTTCTCACGCAAGCGCGGGAGAAGACAGCATGAGTCCCACCCTCACCGACGCCAGTCCGGTCTTCACCGATCCCGCCGACAGTCTCGCGATCATGGAGCGCACGCGCTCGACGGCTGAGACCTTCGGCATTCCCCTCGCCGTGCTGGCCGAACTCACCCATCGCTGCCCGCTGCAATGTCCATACTGCTCCAATCCGGTGGAGCTCGACCGCGGCAGCACCGAGCTGACCACCGACGAATGGAAGAAGGTGCTGTCCGAGCTTGCCGAGATCGGCGTGCTGCAGATCCACTTCTCCGGCGGCGAGCCGACCGCGCGCAAGGACATCGTGGAGCTGGTGCAGCACGCGACGGATGTGGGCCTGTATTCCAATCTCATCACCTCGGCGGTGCTGCTGACGCGCGATAAACTCTCCGCGCTCGCCGATGCCGGGCTATGCCATGTGCAGATCAGCTTCCAGGGCAATGAGCCCGTGGTGGCCGACCGCGTCGGCGGCTATCGCAATGGCCACGCGAAGAAGCTCGAAGTCGCCAGATGGACGCGCGAGCTCGACCTGCCGCTGACGGTGAATGCGGTGATGCACCGGCAGAACCTGCATCAGCTCGCCGACATCATCCAGATGGCGGTCGATCTCGACGCCGACCGGCTGGAGGTCGCGAATGTGCAGTATTACGGCTGGGCGCTGAAGAACCGCGCCGCCCTGATGCCGACCATCGATCAGATCGACGAGACCAGCCGCATCGTCGAGGATGCGCAAGTGCGCCTGAAGGGCATTCTCGATATCGACTATGTCGTCCCGGACTATTACGCGCTGCGACCGAAAAAATGCATGGGCGGCTGGGGCCGGCAGTTCTTCAACATCTCTCCATCAGGCAAGATCCTGCCCTGCCATGCCGCCGAGACCATCACCGGGATGGAGTTTGAATCCGTGCGCTCCAATCATTCGATCGCCTGGATCTGGCAGAACTCCGAAGCCTTCAACCGCTATCGCGGCACCGGCTGGATGCCCGAGCCATGCCAGAGCTGCGCGTTCAAGGAAGTGGATTTTGGCGGCTGCCGCTGCCAGGCCTTCGCGCTGACCGGCGATGCCGGCAATACCGACCCCGCCTGCACGCTGTCGCCTGTTCACGCCGAAATCTTCAAAATGGCCGAGACGGAATCCACTGAGGGCCGCGACCGCTTCATCTATCGCAACTTCAAAGGCGGCACGCTGGAGCCGGACGCGGACGACGTCCATGGCCGCTGATGTCCCCGCCCCGGTGAATGCGGACCTGTTTGCGCCGCTGACCTCGGAACATCTGGATGTCGGCGACGGCCACGCAATCCATGTGGAGAGCGTCGGCCGCAGCGACGGCATTCCCGCAGTCTATCTGCATGGCGGCCCCGGCTCCGGCTGCCAGCCCGATCACCGCCGGCTGTTCGATCCGCAGCGTTTTCACACCGTTCTGTTCGATCAGCGCGGCGCCGGCCGCAGCAAGCCGAAAGGCGAGCGCGAGGCGAATACGCTGCCGCATCTGATCGCCGATATGGAAACGATCCGACAAACATTCGGCTTCGACAAATGGCTCGTGGTCGGCGGCTCCTGGGGCGCGACGCTGGCGCTGGCCTATGCGCAGGCACATCCGGATCGCGTGACCGGCATCGTGCTGCGCGCAACGTTTCTCGGCACGCGGGAGGAATTGCATGATGTCTTCAACGTCATGTTGCCGCGGCATTATCCCGGCCTGCATGGAGATTTTCTGAGCGCTCTTGCCGAAGCCGAGCGCGCCGATCCGCTGCCGAATTTCTATCGCCGCATTCTCGATGCCGATCCGGCCGTGCATGTCCCGGCGATCCGCGCCTGGGGCGGCACCGAAGCCATCCTGTCGGAGATCGCGCCGAAGCGCACGCGGCTCGACCGTGCCGAACTCGGCAACACCACGCGGATGATGCCGGCGACACCCGCGATGGAAGCACATTACTTCAAGCACGACTGCTTTATGCGGCCGCAGCAGCTCATGGAAGACGCCGGCAAACTCACCGGCATTCCCGGCGTCATCATTCAGGGCCGTTACGACTTCCTCTGCCCGCCCGCGACATCGCACACCCTGGCCAGGCGCTGGACGGATGCTGAGGTGCGCATCGTTGAAAGCGCCGGTCACAGCCTGTATGACCCCGGCATGCGCGATGCGGTGATGAAGGCCATCGCCGATGTCGCGTCGAAACTGAAATAGGACTTCTGGAATGCCGATCAAAGGCACGGGAATGCTGATGACGTCGATGGATATCGACGCCAGCCATGAGCAGGAATTCAACCAATGGTACGACCGCGAGCATCTCGCCGAGCGCGTCGCCATCGAGGGCTTCGTCGAAGCCCGCCGCTATGTGGCCGTGAACGCCAGGCCGAAATATCTCGGCCTGTATTCGACCGCGACATTCGATGTGCTGGACAGCGACGCCTATCGCATGGCGCTGGCGAACCAGACCAAATGGTCGCTGACCAATATCGGCCGCTTCCAGAACATGCTGCGTTCGGTGGCGCGGATCACCGTCAGTCGCGGTCAGGGCCGCGGCGCGGCGCTCGGGCTGGTGCGCATCCGGCCACCCGCCGAAGGCGCTGACAAACTGCGCAGCGCCATCGAAGCGCAGCTCGATCCGGGCGATATCAACGGCATCATTTCGATGCATCTGATGGAGAGCGATCCCCGCCTCTCGAAGCCGCTCACCGACGATCCTGCCGCGCCCAATCCCGCCGCCCGCGACTGGTATGTGATGATCGACGGCACGGATGTCGACGCCGTCGCTGCGACCATGAAGGGCCGCTTCACTGCGGCCATTGCAGCGGCAAAGGCAGAGCTGATTTCCGAGGGGACCTACCGGCTGATGTGGGATCTCGCGAAGAGCGATCTTTGAATTCACGGTCGACGCGATGCTACCTAACCTCTCCCCGCTTGCGGGGAGAGGTCGGAGTCGGCGCGCAGCGACGGCTCCGGGTGAGGGGGAGTTAGAGGTGAAGCTCAGCAAAAGCCCCTCACCCCACCCTCTCCCCGCAAGTGCGGGGCGAGGGAGTGCATCGACCGCGCCCAGCGTCGATTGAACGCATCCCGCTTCTGACGCGACCAAGGTGAACTGGCCCGCAACGGGCCGCCTCACCTTGCGAGACGTCGATGACCATCCGTGTGTTGTCCCTTCTGGTTCTCACCTCCGCCCTGACCATCGGCGGCCCGCTGGCGCGCGCCGAGGACGAGCCGGCCAAGGTCGATGCGGTGAAGGCAGCCGAATTCAACAAGCGCATGTTTGCCGGCCCGCTTGGTCCGAAGCTGACCTATGCGTGCTTCGTCCGGCGCTATGACGCCGAGCATCTGGCACGGCATCCCAAACAGAAGGTCAGCACCATGAAGCTGCTGGTCGTCGCCGGGCATCCGCCCGAACAAAGCTACACGCCCTACTCGTTCCGGCTCGGCTTCAAATATCGCCATCGCAAAGGCGACTGGGATTCCAGCGGTTCTTGCGGCCAGATCCAGGATACCGACAAGGGCCAGGAAGTGAAGTTCGCATGCAGTGTCGATTGCGACGGCGGCGGCATTGCGATCGGCCTGGCCAAAGACATCGACGCAACGCTGGTCCGTGTCGAGCGCGTCCGCATCTGGCAGAACAGTAAGCCCGATGAAGAACCCGGCACCGACGCGCTCACCGGCGGCGAAGACGACAAGATTTTCCGGCTCGATCGCACAAACCTGAAGGAATGTGAATCGTTGATCACGGATCGCAAGGAACTCGCGGCGATGCGCAGCAAGTGAACGTGATTGACGCCCAATCGGAGCGAGCCATGAATCGACGCAGCCTATTGTGGACCGCTCTGTCGTCGATCGGCGCGGGACTGGTCGCCTCGCAGGCCAGCGCGGCAGCGACTGACGCAAAGCCACCTGCCAAGCTCAAGATAGTCTATCACCTCGCCGATGCCGACCGGGTGAATTTCGCGCTCGGCAATATCCAGAATCATTTCGACGGTGTCGGCGGCCCCGACAACGTTACCATCGCACTGGTCGTGCTCGGTCCGGCGCTGAAGTCATTTGCCCGGGCTTCCACCAATCCCGACATTACCGCGCGGGTTAGCAAATTCACCAAGGCCGGCCTGCAACTGGCCGCCTGCGGCAACACCATGAAGGCGCAGGATGTGACGCTGGACGGCCTGCTGCCGGGCTTCACCATCGCCGACCGCGGAGGTGTGGTCCGGATCGCGGAGCTGCAGTCGCAGGGCTATCTGTACATCCGGCCCTGACTCCCAGCTCTTCGCCGTCATTGCGAGGAGCCCTTGCGACGAAGCAATCCAGTCTTTCTTCGCTTGTGCCCCTCTGGATTGCCGCGTCGCTTCGCTCCTCGCAATGACGTGAGGGCTGGAGGCGCTCCCCAACCCACAAAACCGACGCACAAAATTTGCACAATTGTCATGCCACCGGGCCAATCTGGCGAACACGGAATTGCGATCCGGCTCCCGCGACCAGAATGGAACCGTTCGGCTTGCCATGCGTATGGGTTTGGGGCGATCATTGGAACCGGGCCGCGGAACGTTTCGCGCGGCGATCGGCCTTTTGATAATTGTAAGCAGAACAAGGCATCATGAATCCCGTCAAAGCACTCGAATCTCACGGTCAGGCCGTCTGGCTGGACTTCCTCGCCCGCGGCTTCGTCGCCAAAGGCGACCTCAAGAAGCTGATCGACACTGACGCCGTGAAGGGCGTGACGTCGAACCCGGCGATCTTCGAGAAGGCGATCGGAAGTTCGGACGAATATGATGCCCCGATTGCCGAGGCGTTGAAGTCCGGCGACAAGTCGCCTGCCGACCTGTTCGAGCACATTGCCGTCGAGGACATCCAGCACGCCGCCGATGTGCTGAAGCCGGTCTATGACAAGATGAAGGGCGATGATGGTTTCGTCAGCCTGGAAGTCTCGCCCTATCTCGCCAATGACACCAAGGGCACAGTCACTGAGGCGGAGCGCCTGTGGGCGAGCGTCAAGCGCCCGAACCTGATGGTGAAGGTGCCGGCGACGCCGGAAGGCCTGCCCGCCATCGAACAATTGATCGGCGAAGGCATCAGCATCAATGTGACGCTGCTGTTCGCGCAGAAGACCTATGTGGAGGTCGCCGAGGCCTATCTCAACGGCTTGGAAAAATATGTTGCCGGGGGCGGCGATCCCTCGCATGTGGCCAGCGTCGCCTCTTTCTTCGTCAGCCGCATCGATGCGCAGGTCGATAAGCAGCTCGACGACAAGATCGCCAAGGCCAATGATCCCTCCGAGAAGGCGCGGCTCAAGGACCTCAAGGGCAAGGTCGCCATCGCCAATGCGAAACTCGCCTATCAGGAATATCTGGAACTGTTCGCCGGCCCGCGCTGGGAGAAGCTGAAGGCCAAAGGCGCAAAACCGCAGCGGCTGCTCTGGGCTTCCACCGGCGTGAAGAGCAAGGACTATCGCGACACGCTCTATGTGGAAGAGCTGATCGGCAAGAACACCGTCAACACCGTGCCGCCCGCCACGCTGGACGCGTTCCGCGACCACGGCGAGGTGCGCGACAGCCTCGAAGAGAATGTCGAGGATGCCAAGAAGGTGCTGGCCGACCTCGCCAAGACCGGCATCTCGCTCGACGCGATCACCACCCATCTTGTCGAGGACGGCGTCAAGCTGTTCGCCGATGCGGCCGACAAGCTATACGGCGCAGTGGCGCACAAGCGCGCAACATCGCTGGGTGGTGGCATCGGCGCGCAGAAGCTGGCGCTGGGCGACGGCGTCACGAAGAAGGTCGCAACCTCGACCGAAGACTGGCGCGCGTCCGCAAAGATCCGCCGACTCTGGCACAAGGACAAATCGGTCTGGACCGGCGCGGACGAAGACAAGTGGCTGGGCTGGCTGAACAGCGCCTTTGACGAGAAGGCCAAGCTCGCCGACTACAACGACTTCGCCAAATGGGTGAAGGCGCAGGGATTTACCGATGCGGTCGTGCTCGGCATGGGCGGATCGAGCCTCGGGCCGGAAGTGCTGGCGCAGACTTTTGCCAAGGTGTCGGGCTTCCCGAAACTGCATGTGCTGGATTCCACCGATCCCGCGCAGGTCGCGGCTATGGGCAAAGCCGTGAAGATCGCCTCGACGCTGTTCATCGTCTCCAGCAAATCCGGCGGCACCACCGAGCCGAATGTGATGAAGAACTATTTCTTCGACGAGGTGACCAAGGCGGTCGGCGCCGACAAGGCCGGTTCGCATTTCGTCGCCGTGACCGATCCCGGCTCATCGCTGGAGAAGGTCGCCAAGACGCAGAAATTCGCGCACATCTTCCATGGCGATCCCACCATCGGCGGCCGCTATTCGGTGCTGTCGCCGTTCGGCCTGGTGCCGGCCGCTGCGGCTGGTGTCGATCTGGCCAAACTGCTGGATCTCACGCTGTCGATGGTGCGCTCCTGCGGACCGGACGTGCCGCCCGCTGAAAATCCCGGCGTCCAGCTCGGCCTTGCCATGGGCAATGCCGGCCTCGATGGCCGCGACAAGGTCACCATCCTGTCCTCAAAGAAGATCGCCGATTTCGGCGCATGGGCCGAACAGCTTATCGCCGAATCCACCGGCAAGGATGGTAAGGGCCTGATCCCGATCGATGGCGAGACGCTGGGCGAACCCTCTGTCTATGGCACCGATCGCTTCTTCATCGACCTCCGCACATCGGGCGAAGACGACAAGGCCCATGACGACAAGCTGGCCGCGCTGGAGAAGGCGGGCCATCCCGTCGCGCGCATCGTGATGCCGTCGATCGATCATCTCGGCCAGGAATTCTTCCGCTTCGAGATCGCGACAGCCGTTGCCGGCTCCATACTCGGCATCAATCCGTTCAACCAGCCGGACGTCGAGGCCGCCAAGATCAAGACACGCGAGCTGACGGAAGCCTTCGAGAAGACCGGTTCGCTGCCGCCGGAAACGCCGGTGGTGTCGTCGAAGGATGCCGATCTCTATACCGACGACAGCAATGCCGAACTGCTGAAGAAGGCCGGCGCCGATGGCGATCTGACGTCATGGTTGAAAGCGCATTTCCGGCGCGTCACGCCCGGCGATTATGTCGCCCTGCTCGCTTATGTCGAACGCAACGGCGAGCATATCGACACGCTGCAGCACATGCGGATGGCGGTGCGCGACAAGAAGAAGGTCGCAACCTGCGCCGAATTCGGCCCCCGCTTCCTGCATTCGACGGGCCAGGCCTACAAAGGCGGGCCGGATACCGGTGTCTTCCTGCAGATCACCGCGGACGATGCCAAGGATCTCGCCATCCCCGATTACCGCGCCTCGTTCGGTGTCATCAAGGCGGCACAGGCGCGTGGTGACTTTGGCGTGCTGACGGATCGCAACCGCCGCGCCCTGCGCATCCATCTCAAGGGCGATCTCAAGGCCGGACTTGCTGTTCTCGACAAGGCGATTACTGCCGCATTGAACTAAACGACGATCCGCATGGCCCGGACATTGCTTCGGGTCATGCGCAATCAATAAAGGACATCACACAATGCAGCTCGGCATGATCGGTCTCGGCCGAATGGGCGGAAATATTGTCCGCCGCCTGATGAAGAACGGTCACACCGCCGTCGTCTATGACAAGGACGCCAAGGCCGTCAGCGGCCTTGCCTCCGAAGGCGCCACCGGCGGATCGTCGCTGGAAGATTTCGTCGAGAAGCTCGACAAGCCGCGCGCGGTCTGGGTCATGCTGCCGGCCGGCAAGATCACCGAAACCACCATCGATGCGCTGACCAGGCTGCTGGAGCCCGGCGATACCATCATCGATGGCGGCAATACCTTCTGGCAGGACGATGTTCGCCGCGGCCAGGCGATGAAGGAGAAGGGCCTGTATTACATCGACGTCGGCACTTCCGGCGGCGTCTGGGGCATCGATCGCGGCTATTGCATGATGATCGGCGGTGAAAAGAGCGTCGTCGATCGGCTCGATCCGATCTTCAAGACACTGGCGCCGGGCATCGGCGACATCCCGCGCACGCCGGGCCGCGACAACAGCGATCCCCGCATCGAGAATGGCTATATCCATGCCGGCCCCGTCGGCGCCGGCCACTTCGTCAAGATGGTCCATAATGGCATCGAATACGGACTGATGCAGGCCTATGCCGAAGGCTTCGACATCATGAAGAACGCCAATATCGAGGCGCTGCCGGAGGCGCATCGCTTCGACCTTAATCTGCCCGATATCGCCGAAGTCTGGCGCCGCGGCAGCGTGATCCCGTCATGGCTGCTCGACCTCACATCGTCCGCGCTGGCCAAGAACGAGACGCTGGATACTTACTCAGGCTTCGTCGAGGACTCCGGCGAAGGCCGCTGGACGGTGAATGCCGCCATCGACGAGGCAGTGCCCGCTGAGGTTCTGACTGCTGCGCTGTTTGCGCGGTTTCGGTCGCGCAAGGAGCACACATTTGCAGAGAAGATTCTATCCGCGATGCGCGCCGGTTTCGGCGGCCACAAAGAGCCCGATCAGCATCCGGATCCAAAACGGCAGGACGCGCCTGATATCATCAAACCAAAGGCGTAGCCCGCATGACCGAGATACAAGCTCCAGGCCCTGCCAAATCCAAGAAGAAGCCAGACCCTTGCGCATTCGTGATCTTCGGCGTCACCGGCGATCTCGCACACCGGCTGGTCATCGCGGCGCTTTATAACCTGCAGGCGGCCGATCTTCTGCCGGAGAAATTCTGCGTCGTCGGCATCGCCCGCAAGGACATGACCGGCGCGGAACTCCGCGACGACCTGATGAAGGGCCTGAAGCAATATGCGACGCGCCCGGTTGACGACGCCATCGCGCAGAAGCTGCTCAATTGCGTCACCTGTATCGAGGCCGATCCGGGCGAGCCGGAATCCTTCGATCGCATGCGCGACCAGCTCGACAAACTCGAGGAAGCACGCGGCACCGGCGGCAATCGCCTGTTCTATCTGGCAACGCCGCCGTCGGCCTTCGCGCCGATCGCGCGCCAGCTCGGCCGCACCGGAATGCTGAAGGAAAATGGCTCGTGGCGCCGCCTTGTGGTGGAGAAGCCGTTCGGCACCGACCTCGAATCCGCGAAGAAGCTGAACAATGAACTGCTCGGCCTGATGAACGAGCAGCAGATCTACCGGATCGATCACTATCTCGGCAAGGAGACGGTGCAGAACATCCTGGTGCTGCGCTTTGCCAATGGCATGTTCGAGCCGATCTGGAATCGCAACCATATCGATCACGTGCAGATCACCGTGGACGAGAAACTCGGCGTCGGCCATCGCGGCTCGTTCTACGATGCGACCGGCGCGCTGCGCGACATGGTGCCGAACCATCTGTTTCAATTGCTATCGCTAGTCGCGATGGAGCCGCCCGCGCGTTTCGAGGCCAATGCGGTGCGCTCCGAGAAAGCTGAAGTGCTCGCCGCCGTCACCACGCAGACCGAAGCCGAAGCACTGCAGAATTCGGTTCGCGCGCAATATGTCGCCGGCCAGGTGGGCGATACCGACATTGGTGATTATCTGAAGACCAAGGACGTCAAGGAAGGCAGTACCACCGAGACCTATGCAGCGATGAAGCTGTCGATCGACAACTGGCGCTGGGCCGGCGTTCCCTTTTATCTGCGCACCGGCAAGGCGCTCGGCATCAAGCGCACCGAAGTGGCGATCAAATTCAAGCAGGCGCCATTCGCGATGTTCCGCGATATGTCGGTGGAAAGCCTCGCAGAGAATTTCCTCGTTATCGCGGTGGAGCCGAATGAAGGCATCTCGCTGAAATTCAACACCAAGGTGCCCGGCCCTGCCGTGGAGATCGACGGCGTCGAGATGAAGTTCCGCTATAAGGACTACTTCCAGGCCGCGCCGGCGACGGGCTATGAGACGCTGATCTATGACTGCATGATCGGCGACAACATCCTGTTCCAGCGCGCCGACAGCGTGGAAGCCGGCTGGCGTGCCGTGCAGCCGTTCCTCGATGCATGGAAGAAGGCCGGCAAGAATGGGCTGAAGACCTACAACGCCGGCAGCGAAGGTCCCGAAGAAGCCAACGACCTGCTCAAGCGCGACGGTCGTAGCTGGCGCGTGCTGAGCTGACACGATGACAGCGCCCAATCGCCATATCGTCGTGGTCGAGGATGCGGTGGCTCTCGCCGAGGCCGCAGCCGACCGGCTGATCGAGCGCATCGAGGCCAATCCCGGTCGCATCGCCATCTGCATGACTGGCGGATCGAGCCCGAAGCGGCTCTATGAACTGCTCGCCACCGAACCCTATCGCAGCGAAATCCCCTGGGATCGCGTACACTGGTTCATCGGCGATGATCGTTTCGTGGCGTCAGGCGATCCGCTCAACAACATGAGTATGGCGCGCACTGCGTTTCTGGATGCATGCGCGCCGCTTGCGAATGTGCACCCAATCAAGACCGATGCGGCGAATCCGGACGACGCGGCGGCGCTCTATGCGCGCGAACTGCAGTCGTTCTACGGTGCAGACACTTTCGACAAGGCAAAGCCGCTGTTCGATCTGGTGTTGCTCGGCGTCGGCCCCGATGGCCACGTGGCATCGTTGTTCCCCGGCTATCCAGCCATCGAGATCAAGGACCGCTGGGTTGTCGGCGTGCCCGAAGCCCATGCGAAGCCGTTCGTGCCGCGCGTCAGCCTGACGCTGCCGGCACTCGCCTCATGCCGCGAGATGCTGTTCCTGATGAGCGGCGAGGACAAGCGCGCGATCCTGACGCGGGTGCTGAAGGGCGAGGATCTGCCAGCCAATCGCGCGCGGTCGGACGGCGAAACCGTTTGGCTGTGCGACAAGGCCGCCCTGCCGGACGACGCGCGTGGCTGACACCGCGCCCAAGACTCTGGCACCCAAGATCCTGGCACCCAAGGCTCTGGTGGTGATGGGCGTCTCCAGCTCAGGCAAGAGCACGATCGCGAAGACGCTTGCTGAACGCCTCGGCTGGCGCTTCGCCGATGGCGACGATTTTCACCCGAAGGCAAATATCGAGAAGCAGCGCGCGGGCCAGCCACTCACCGACGACGATCGCTGGCCCTGGCTGCAGAGCATTGCCGACGAGATCGACCGCGTCACCGCGTCCGGCGAGAAAATCGTGGTTGCCTGTTCTGCGCTCAAGCGCGCCTATCGCGATCTGCTGTTGCACCGCCGCGACGATATTCGCATCGTCTATCTCGACGGCTCCAGGGAGCTGATCGCCAAGCGCATGGCGGCGCGGAAGAATCATTTCATGCCGCCGACACTGCTCGACAGCCAGTTCAAGACGCTGGAAGTCCCCGGCCCCAATGAGCGCCCGATCACAGTATCCATCGATGACGATGTCGACGGCATCGTCTCCGCCATCATCCGCCAACTGCCGACCTGAAGGATCAGACCATGACCAAGATCGCTCTCGTGGTGTCCGATGTCGACGGCACACTCGTCACCCACGACAAACGCCTCACCGACACCGCCAAGGCGGCCGTGAAGAAACTGGAAGACGCCGGCATCGGCTTCACGATCACATCGAGCCGCCCGCCCGTCGGCATGCGCTTTCTGGTGAAGCCACTGGGGATCACGCTGCCAATCGGCCCGTTCAACGGCAGCTCCATGGTGGACGGCGACCTCAATCCCATCGTGCAGCACCTGATCCCGGAAGCCGCCACCAAGCGCGCCATTGAAGTGCTGGAAGACCATGGCGTCGATATCTGGATTTTCACCAATGATGAATGGGTGATCAAGCGCGACGACGGCAAATATGTGCCGCACGAGCGCGACACCATCCAGCATGAAGCCGTGATGGTCGACGACTTCTCGCCCTACCTCGCCAAGGCCTGCAAGATCGTCGGTGCGAGCCAGGATTTTCCATTGCTGGAACGCTGCGAGGGCGCGATGCAGAAGGCGCTGGGCGATACGGCTGTCGCGGTGCGCTCGCAGAACTACTATCTCGACATCACGCCGCCCAATCAGAACAAGGGCACCTTCGTACAAGCGATGGCGCAGCGGCTGGGTATCTCCCTCGAAGCCATCGCCACCATTGGCGACATGCGCAACGACCTGCCGATGTTCAAGGTGTCAGGTATGTCGGTGGCGATGGGCAACGCGAGTGACGATGTGAAATCGCAGGCGACGGATGTGACATCGTCGAATGAAGAGGAAGGCTTTGCGGGCGCGGTGGAGATGATTTTGAAGAGGAATGCCACGTGACGTAGCCCCCTCCCCGCAAGGGGGAGGGTTAAGAGAAGAGCTACTTCGCCCGCTCCACCTTCTTCTCCTGCGGACGCTTGGCGCTCGCCAGATTATGCGCCACGGCGATCAACGCAATATGGGTCAGCGCCTGCGGGAAGTTGCCGGTCTGGCGTTTGACGCCGCTGTCATATTCCTCCGCCAGCAGGCCGACATCATTGGCGATCGCGACGACGCGATTGAAGAGTTCTTCCGCCTTGGCGATCTCACCCATCTTGATATAGGCCTCGGCCAGCCACAGGCTGCAGGCGAGGAACGCACCCTCGGCGGGCTGCACCTCGCCAGTGACCTCGCGCGGATCGTGGCGCAGCACGAAGCCGTCGCGTATCAGATATTTCTCGACCGCTGCGATCGTGCCCTTCACGCGAGGATCGTCGGCCGGAAGAAAACCCAGAGCCGGCAGCAGCAGAATGGCGCCGTCGAGCACGTCCGAGCCATAGGATTCCACGAAGGTGTTTTCGCGAGGATCGAACCCTTTCTCGCAAACGTCGCGATGAATCTCCTTGCGCAGCGCCTTCCACGTGTCGACAGGGCCTTTGAGATTGAAGCTCTCGGCGCTCTTGATGGCGCGGTCGAACGCAACCCAGCAGCCGACTTTCGACAGCACATAGTGCTTGCCGGGGCCGCGGCGCTCCCAGATGCCGTGATCGGGCTTGTTCCAGACAGAAGCGAGATGTTCGAGGATCTCGCATTCCACCGCCCAGGTGCCATCCTCGAGATCGAGTTTGGCAACGCGGGTCTGGTGGAAGGCATCAATCAACTCGCCATAGACGTCGAGCTGCAGCTGC
Source organism: Tardiphaga sp. P4_G1 (assembly GCF_056401215.1). Classification (NCBI taxonomy): domain Bacteria; kingdom Pseudomonadati; phylum Pseudomonadota; class Alphaproteobacteria; order Hyphomicrobiales; family Nitrobacteraceae; genus Tardiphaga; species Tardiphaga sp. P4_G1. Next base: position 97,260 of record NZ_JBFUJU010000004.1, on the reverse strand, counting down.
GCATGCGCAGCATTGCCCACGCGCACCGGCAGCGCGCCGCCATAGCCGGGCAGCCAGTCGGCCTCCCATTCGAGCAGGCGGCGCTGGCCCATGATGCCATACATGATCTGCATCTCGGCCGGTGCGCCGGCGACGGCGCGCAGCAGCCAGCGATACCAGGCGCGCGCCTCATCCGTGTAGCCGCTGTTCATCAGCACCAGCAGCGTGAATGTCGCATCGCGCAGCCAGCAGAAGCGATAGTCCCAATTTCTGGAGCCGCCGAGCTTTTCGGGCAGCGACGTGGTCGGCGCCGCGACAATGCCGCCGGACGGCGCATAGATCAGCGCCTTCAGCGTGATCAGCGAGCGCATCACGAGATCGCGGTGCTCGCCTTTATAGGTGCAGCGGCTGCTCCATTCCTTCCAGAATTCCTCCGTGTCCTTCAGCGCCTCGTCGACATTGATCGGCGCAGGTACTTTCAGATGCGACGGTCCGTAGGTCAGCACGAACGGGATATTGTCACCCTGCTTGACTTCGAATTTCGCGACGGTCGTGAGGTTCTCGCCATGGGTCTCAACGGGCGTGTGCAGCACGGTCATGTCGGGCCCGCAAATCGCCAGCACTCCGCCGTCCTTGTCGCGCTTCACCCAGGGGATGGCCGCACCGAATCCGAAGCGGATGATCAGCTCCATCCGGACCGTCACCGTGCCGCGATCGCCGCGGACGATGCGCACCACATCAGAGGCGGCGCCGCGCGGCGGCATGAAGTCGATCAGCGTGATGGCGCCGTCGTCCGTCTCCAGCGTGGTTTCCAGAATGAGGGAGTCGCCGCGATAGCGCCGTTTGCATGCCGTGATCGGAGCGTCGGGCGTGATTTGCCAGCGGCCGTGATCCTTGGTGCCGAGCAGCGCGGTAAAGCAAGCGTCGGAATCGAAGGCCGGCCAGCACAGCCAGTCGATCGATCCGTTGCGGTTGACGAGAGCGGCGGTCTCACAATCGCCGATCAGCGCGTAATCTTCGATATTGCTGTACAAAGTCTTTCCGCCACCTGACAAAATTTAGGTCAATGCGGACAAACTCCTGTCCGCGGTTGCAATGTGCAGCGCGTCACGATCGATCGACGTGGCCATCGTCTCCACCGTGGCCGGCAGCCGCTGCCGCCAGTTCGGATGCTCGTTGATGGTGCCGGGAATATTCGGCTGATCGATCACACCCAACAGGTCTTCCAACGCGACGGCCAGCAAACGGGTCCGCGTGCGCGCGAGAAAGTGAGCGACAGCGTAGAAGTCTTCGGTATTGATGCCCTGGGCTCGCAGCGCCTCGCTGAGCATCTGCAGCGCGTAGCGGCGGGCATCGTCGCTCTCGCCGGGATCGATGCCCAGCGAGCGCTTCAGCTGCAGATCGTGCAGGCTGCGCCAGCCGGCATAGGTCGGCAGATCATGGGTATTGAAGGTCACCAGCGCATTCGGTGCGTAATAGTCGATACCGCGGAAGGCATAGCGTTCATCGCGCTCGAACATCATCACCAAATACGACCAGATGCCCCAGGATGCGAGATGATCGCGGAAGCCGTCCGGCACGGTACCGAGGTCCTCACCGATCACCACACAGCGATTGGCGACGCTTTCCTGCGCCGTCACGGCCAGCAGCGCTTCCAGCGGCATCTTCACATAGGCGCCGTTGTCGGCGTCATAGCCATGCGGCACGACGTAGAGGCGATTGAGGCCGAGCACATGATCGAGCCTGACGGCGCCGGCATAGCGCATCGACGCGCGCAACATGTCCTTGAACGGCGCGAAGCCCTGCACTTCCAGCCCTGCGGCATTGAAGCCGGCGAGACCCCAGTTCTGCCCGGCGGGCTGCAGCGCATCGGGCGGCGCACCGACGGAGAGATGACGCGAGATCGCAATCTGTTCGTTCCAGGCATCGAAGCCGCCGGACTGCACGCCGACCGCGACATCGAGATAAAGGCCGACGGGCATGCCGAGCTTCGTCGTCAGATCGAAACAGGCCTTGAGCTGCAGGTCGGCATTCCACTGCACGTATTCGATATAAGCGACTTCCTTGCCGTCCGGCCCGGCGCGGAAGGCCTCGCAGGTCGCGTCATCGGGCAGCAGCCATTCCGACGGCCAGTCCCACCACGCGGTCTGCTGCTGATGGCGCAGCACCTCGAAACAGGCGAAGCGCGTCAGCAGCGGCGCGCGCTCGGCGCGGAATGCGGCGAAGGCCTTCTGACGTTCTGAACCTGGGTCCGCGTCAAACGCCTCGAAGGCCGCACGCATCGCCTTCGCCTTGGCGGCCGCGATATCCGCATAGTCGACGAATTGGCTCGCGCGCATAGTGGCCAGCATATCGCCGCTGTCATTGGCCGCGTATTCGGGCAGCGCCTCGACGTCGATATAAAGCGGATTGAGAAACAGCCGGCTGTTCGGCGAATACGGGCTGCATTCGGCCGGCCGGTCGTCGAACAGCGCATGCAGCGGATTGAGCCCGACACCGCCGGCGCCGCTCGAGGCGGCCAGTCTGATCAGGTCCTGCAGGTCGGTGAAATCGCCGATGCCCCAGTTGCGCTCGGAGCGCACGCCGTAGAGCTGCACGGCGAGAATCCAGGAGCGTCCAAAGGTGCCGGGAAACGCCTTGGACGGCGCGACGATGAACGGCGCCTCATCGGGGAATTTCTTGGCGTCGACCAGCCTGAGCCTGTGCACGCCGACCGGCAGATCCCGCGGCCAGGTGATCTCGCGGCCCTCCGTCGTTCCCTCGGCGATAACCTTAACCCCGTCGAGGATTTTCCAGGTCAGGGGAAACGTGGCAGCCTCATTGAGGACCGTGCGGGCCCCCTCTCCGGCCCGGACCACGACCGGACTCTCGACAAAACGATGCGGCGTGCGCACCGGCATGGCGTCCAGAATGAGCTTCAGGGCGGCTTCGCCCGTGGTGTGCCACTGGCCCTGACCGTCGTGAAAACCGGTCTGGATTCCGAGTTCGGCAGCTTTGGTGAAAAGGTCCATTCGGCACGCTGTTTGCAGAGCAACAATCGAAAGTTGCTGGGAAATTTCTGAATTTGCGGAAGAGGATAGCCGATTTCAACGCGTCGATCTAAGCTGAGTTCCATGGGGAACCAAACCCCTGTCACGGGGCTTTGTATATGATCGCACCGTCTCTTTTTGAAAAATCGAACAGGGACGACACCTCATGATGGCATCACCGTGAACAGAACATCGCAAATCGTGGACACCGCCGGTATCGGCGGGGCTTTCCATATCGAAAACATCTATCCGATCATCGATGCTGGCCGCTTCCCGGTCAAACGCATCGTGGGCGAACCTGTCGCGGTCTATGCCGACCTGTACCGCGATGGTCACGAGATCATCGCCGCGGCTATCGTCTGGCACCGCGAGCAGGACCGCGAGTGGAATCGGGTCCCGATGACGCTGGAAGTGAACGACCGCTGGGGCGGTTCGTTCATCCCCGATGGCATCGGACGCTATGTGTATGCCATCGAGGCCTGGACCGACGAATTCGCCACCTGGCGCCACGGCTTCGAGCTGAAGCTGAAGGCCGGACAGGACGTCACGCTGGATGCACTGGAAGGCGCCGGCCTGATGACCAAGGCGCAGAACGGTGGCCCCGAGGCATCGGCGCTCATCGTCAAGCAATGCGAGAATTTCCTGCAGACTGGCGACAATGAGCCACTGCTGTCACCTGAACTGCGCACCGCCATGGCCGAAGCGCAGTTACGGCCTGACCTGACGCGCTCGCCGCTGCTGCCGCTGATGATCGACCGTGAGCGTGCCCGCAACGGCGCGTGGTACGAGATGGTGCCGCGCAGCCAGAGCACGGTGCCCGGCCAGCATGGCACGTTCCGCGACTGTATTGCCCGCCTACCCGACGTGCAGGCGATGGGCTTCGACGTGCTGTATTTCACGCCGATCCACCCCATCGGCAAGACCAACCGCAAGGGCAAGAACAACTCGCTGACCTCCGAGCCCGGCGATGTCGGCAGCCCCTATGCCATTGGCGGCGCCGAGGGCGGCCATGATGCATTGCATCCGCAGCTCGGCACCATGGAGGACTTCCATGCGCTGATCGCTGCGTGCAAGGAGCACGGTCTGGAAGTGGCGATCGACGTGGCCGTGCAGTGCTCGCCGGATCATCCGTGGGTCAAGGACCATCCGGACTGGTTCAAGCGCCGGCCGGACGGTTCGATGAAATATGCGGAGAACCCGCCGAAAAAATACGAGGACATCCATAATCCCGACTTTGATTGCGAGGACGCGGGATCGCTGTGGAATGCGCTCCGCGACATGCTGCTGTTCTGGTGCGATCAGGGCGTGAAGATCTTTCGCATCGACAATCCGCACACCAAGCCGCTGCGGTTCTGGGAATGGGCGATCCACGAGGTGCAGTTGAAGCATCCGGACGCGCTGTTTCTGGCGGAAGCCTTCACGCGCCCGAAGCTGATGAAGGGCCTCGCCAAGCTCGGCTTCTCGCAGAGCTATACCTATTTCACTTGGCGCACCGCGAAGTGGGAGATCGAGCAGTATCTCAACGAACTGTGCGGCTATCCCGAGCGTGAATTCTATCGCCCGAACTTCTTCGTCAACACGCCGGACATCCTGCCCTATCACCTGCAATCCGGCGAAGCCTGGATGTTCAAGGCGCGGGTGGCGCTGGCTGCCGCGCTGTCGTCGACTTATGGCATCTATAACGGTTTCGAACTGCTCGAACACGAGGCCATCCCCGGCAAGGAGGAATATCTGAACTCGGAGAAATACGAGATCAGGACCCGCGACTGGAATGCGCCGGGGAATATCAAGCCCTACATCACCGCCCTCAACCACGCGCGCCGTGCCAACACGGCGTTGCAGCAGACATCGAACCTGCGCTTCATGCCGGTCGACAACGAGAACATCATCGGCTTCGTCAAGGAGTCGGTAGATGGCACCAATACGGTCGCCGGCGCCATCGCGCTGTCGCGCGATCCTTATGAATTCTGGCTGCCGATCGACACGCAAGTCACAGTCGATGGCGAGAAGCGCAATGTCGCCGCCGTCGAGAACATCATTACCGGCGAGCGCCATGGCGTCGAATGGGGCGGCATCCGCCTGCGTCTCGATCCCCAGCGCGATCCCGCCATCTTCTTCCGTTGCCTCGCCTGAAAGCGTTGACATGAACGTAATGACCGATATCGACGTTAAAGCGAAACAGCGCGCCGAGGAGATCGACAAGCTCTGGTACAAGGACGCCATCATCTATCAGCTGCATGTGAAGACCTTCGCTGACAGCAACCATGACGGAATCGGCGACTTTATCGGCCTGACCGAGAAGCTGGATTACCTGCAGGATCTCGGCGTCACCACCATCTGGCTGATGCCGTTCTATCCGTCGCCAGGCCGCGACGACGGTTACGACATCGCCGACTATGGTTCGATCCATCCCGACTTCGGCACGATGAAGGACTTCAAGCGCTTCATCCACGAAGCCAAGCGCCGTGGCCTGCGCGTGATTACCGAACTCGTCATCAATCACACGTCGGACCAGCATGACTGGTTCAAGCGCGCCCGCCGCAGCCCGGCCGGCTCCAGTGCGCGCAACTGGTATGTCTGGAGCGACACCGACCAGAAATATCAGAGCACCCGGATCATCTTCACCGACACCGAGAAGTCGAACTGGACGTGGGATCCGGAGGCCAAGGCCTATTACTGGCACCGGTTCTTCTCGCATCAGCCGGATTTGAATTTCGACAATCCGCGCGTCGTCTCTGCCGTGGTGCAGGTGATGAAACGCTGGCTGGATGCCGGCGTCGATGGCTTCCGTCTGGACGCGATCCCCTATCTTGTCGAGCGCGACGGCACCAATAACGAGAACCTGCCGGAGACGCACAAGGTCATCAAACATCTGCGCGCCGAGCTCGACGCCTATGCGCCAGGCAAGCTGCTGCTCGCCGAGGCCAATCAATGGCCGGAGGACGTGCAGGAATATTTCGGCAACAGCGACGAATGCCACATGGCATATCACTTCCCGCTGATGCCACGCATCTATATGGCGCTGGCGCAGGAAGACCGTTTCCCGATCACCGATATCATGCGGCAGACGCCGGACATTCCCGGCGACTGTCAGTGGGCGATGTTCCTGCGCAATCACGACGAGCTGACGCTGGAAATGGTCACGGACGTCGAGCGCGACTATCTGTGGTCGACCTATGCGAACGATCCCCGCGCGCGCATCAATGTCGGCATTCGCCGTCGCCTAGCGCCTTTGATGGACAACGATCGCCGCAAGATCGAGCTGCTGGACTCGTTGTTGCTGTCGTTCCCCGGCACGCCGATCATCTATTACGGCGACGAGATCGGCATGGGCGACAATATCTATCTCGGCGACCGCAACGGCGTGCGCACACCGATGCAGTGGGCACCGGACCGCAATGGCGGCTTCTCGCGCGCCGATCCTGCGCGGCTCTATGCACCGCCGATCATGGATCCAATCTACGGTTATGAGTCGGTGAACGTGGAGGCGCAGTCGCGCAGCCTGTCGTCACTGCTGTCGGCGACCAAACGGCTCATTGCTGTCAGAAAATCGACGCTCGCTTTCGGTCGCGGCACCATGACCTTCATCCGCCCCGACAACCGCTCCGTTCTCGCTTATGTGCGCCAGCTCGGCGACGAAGCGATCCTCTGCGTCGCCAACCTGTCGCGCGCCGCGCAGGCCACCGAACTCGATCTATCGCCGTGGAAGGAACGCGTGCCGCTGGAAATGCTCGGCCGCACCAAATTCCCGCCGATCGGCGATCTGCCTTACATGATCACGCTGGCGCCTTACGGCTTCTACTGGTTCCAGCTGCAGTTGCGCGATGTCTCCGAGCATTCGCAGCCGCCGGTGGTACCGGAATTCGAAACGCTGGTGGTGCCGCTCGGCTCGACCTGGATGACGCTCGCCCGTACGCGCGGTGTGTTCGAGCGCGACGTGCTGCCCTCCTTCCTGGCGCGCAGCCGCTGGTATCCGGAGCGACAGCCAAAGGCGATCCAGCCCGTGCTCACCGGTGCGATCCCGTTCTGCGAGATCGGCGACAATCGTCCATGGCTGGTGTTCTTCGAAACCACGCAGCGCAATGTGGCGACGCGCTATCTGCTGCCCATGCAGATCGAGTGGACCCGCTTCGACCGTGAACGCTACAATCCGAAAGCCTTTGCCGCTGTCCGCCAGGGCGCGCGAGAAGGTACCCTGCTCGATGTCGCCACCGACCACATCTTCATTGCGCTGCTGCTGCACAATTTGCGCATTTCACTGACCGTCGAAGAAGAGGGCAACCGTCTGGAATTCCGGCCGACGACCAAGCTCGCCGAAAAGCCGGCTGCGCCGCTGGAGAACATCCGTGCGGTCGAAACCGAACAGTCCAACAGCACTGCATTGGTCGACAACGATTACGTCGTGAAGATCTATCGCAAGCTGCAGGCCGGCATCAATCCGGAGATCGAGGTCAGCCGTTTCCTGACGGATATCGCCGGTTTCACCAATACGCCGGCTTTGCTTGGCAGTGTCGAACTGGTGGAGGGCGATCAACGCACCGCCGTCGCCATCGTGCATGCCTTCGTGCAGAATCAGGGCGATGCCTGGACGGTGACATCGGCCTATCTCGACCGTTTCGCCGATGAGCAGCGTCTGCTGGCGGTGGATGACCACGCCCCGCACAGTGAAGAACAGGTACCGTATCTGCTCTATATGTCGCAGACCGGCCGCCGTGTCGCCGAGATGCAGATGGCGCTGGCCAGCCGCGACGACATCCCGGATTTCAAACCGGAGCCGACGTCGCCTGACGACATCAAGTTGTGGATCAGCGAAATCGTCTCACGCGCCGAGCCGGTATTTAGTGCGCTCGCCCAGCGTCGCAATGCTGCAAAGGATTCGGATCGCGCACTGATCGATCAGGTGCTGGAACTGCGCCACGGCTTGCGGGGGTGGCTGACCGAGCTGCTGCCGGAGAATATCGATGGACTGAAGATCCGCCATCACGGTGATTTCCATCTCGGCCAGATGCTGATCGTCAAGGATGATATCTTCATCATCGACTTCGAGGGTGAACCGCGCAGATCGATCGATGAGCGCCGCCGCAAGGCACCCGCTGCACGTGACATCGCCGGGCTCATTCGCTCGATCGATTATTCGGCAACGGCAGCGCTGGAACGCGCGCTCAAGGTCACTTCGGACGACACCGGCAAGCTGGCTGCCGCACTGGACGCTTGGCGGGAACGTGCCACCACGGCTTTCGTTGACGCCTATCGCGAGACCATGACCGATGCGCGGCTGTGGCCGGCAGACGCGGGAGCCACCAAAGAAATGCTGAACTTCTTCCTTCTGGAAAAGGCGCTTTATGAAATCGAATACGAACTCGCTCATCGGCCAGATTGGCTCCGGGTCCCACTGACTGGCATTCTGCGCATTCTGAACCAGTATTCTGAGGAAGCCGTATGACCAATTTGCCCGCCGAGGCTTACGCAATCGTCGAAGGCCGCCACTCCGATCCATTTCACTATCTCGGCCCCCACAAGGAAGCCGACAAGACGGTCGTGCGCGCTTTCCTGCCGGAAGCCGTGAAGGTCGATGCCATTGATGATCACGGTGCGACGACGGCATTGGAACGCGTCCATGACGCCGGCCTGTTTGTCGGCGCACTGGCCAATGGCTCGACCAAGTATCAACTGCGGGCGCGCTATGGCGACAGATCCGTCGATCTCGACGACCCTTATCGCTTTCCGCCGATCCTCACCGAATTCGATCTCTATCTGCTCGGCGAAGGTACCCATCAGCGGCTCTATGACAAGCTCGGCGCCCATCCGATGGTGCTTGAAGGCGTCAGCGGCGTCGGATTTGTGGTGCTCGCGCCCAATGCGAAGCGTGTCAGCGTTGTCGGTGATTTCAATTTCTGGGATGCGCGGCGTCATCCCATGCGCGTGCGCGGTGCGGGCTACTGGGAGCTGTTCGTTCCCGGAGCCACGCCCGGCGATCACTACAAGTTCGACATCATTGGCCCGCATGGCCAGTTGACGCAAAAATCCGACCCGATGGCCTTCGCCGCCGAACTGCGGCCCTCCACGGCGTCCATCGTGCTCGACGAAACCAGGATCCCGCATCCGCGCCCTGCCCCGGATCACATCAATGCGCTGAACAAGCCGATGTCGATCTACGAGGTGCATCTGGGCTCCTGGCGTCGCAAGGGCGACAATGAGTGGCTGACCTATCGCGACCTCGCGGAGACGCTGCCGCGCTATGCCCGCGATCTTGGTTTTACCCATGTGGAATTCCTGCCGGTCAACGAGCATCCGTTTGACGGCTCCTGGGGCTATCAGCCGACCGGCATGTATGCGCCGACCAGCCGCTTCGGTACGCCGGCAGAATTCGCACTGCTGATCGACGCCTGTCATGCCGAGGGGCTCGGCGTGCTGCTCGACTGGGTGCCCGGGCACTTCCCGGATGATCCGCATGGCCTCGGCAATTTCGACGGCACGGCCCTTTATGAACATGCCAACCCGCTGCAGGGCCGGCACATGGACTGGGGCACGCTGATCTACAATTACGGCCGCACCGAAGTCGTAAACTTCCTCGTATCCAACGCGCTGTTCTGGCTTGAGCGTTACAATGTGGATGGGCTGCGCGTCGATGCCGTCGCCTCGATGCTGTATCTCGATTACAGCCGCGAAGCCGGCGCCTGGATACCGAACAAATATGGTGGCCGCGAGAATATCGAGGCCGTCAGCTTCCTGCGCCGCTTCAACACCGAGGTCTTCGCCAAATTTCCGAATGCGACCACGGCGGCGGAGGAATCCACTGCTTGGCCGCAGGTCTCACGCCCCGTCGAATTCGGCGGGCTCGGATTCGGCTACAAGTGGAACATGGGCTGGATGCATGACACGCTGAATTACATCAGCAAGGATCCGATCTATCGCAAGTACCAGCACAACGACATTCTGTTCGGGCTGCAATACGCCTTCTCGGAAAATTTCGTGCTGCCGCTATCGCATGACGAAGTCGTGCACGGCAAGCGGTCCATCCTGGGCCGCATGCCGGGCGACGACTGGCAGCGTTTTGCGAATCTGCGCGCGTATTATTCCTTCATGTTCGGCCATCCCGGCAAGAAGCTGATGTTCATGGGCTGCGAATTCGCCCAGGAGCGCGAATGGAATCACGACACGTCGCTGGACTGGCACCTGCTGGAGCAGGACAAGCATGCCGGCATCCATTCGCTGATCCGCGATCTCAACGAGCTGTATCGCAACCAGCCGGCACTGCATGAACTCGATTGCGATCCCGCCGGCTTCGAATGGATGATCACTGATGATGCCGGCAACAACGTCTTCGCTTGGCTGCGCAAGGGCGGCAATCCGCGCGCGCAATGCCTCGTGGTCGTGAACTTCTCGCCCAACGTCTATCACGATTACCGCGTCCGCGTGCCGTTCACCGGCGCCTGGCGCGAGGTGTTGAATTCCGACGCCGCGCATTATGGCGGCAGCAATGTCGGCAATTCGGGCGAAGTCATTGCCAAGGGGCTTGTCCCCGAACTCAGTCTGACCCTTCCACCGCTGGCCGCACTCTTTCTCGTACCGGAATTCTAGAGCATGAGACTATCCGCCGGCATGCCCTCCCGCCTCGGCGCAAGCTGGGACGGACGGGGGACCAACTTTGCCTTGTTCTCTGCGAACGCCACCAAGGTCGAACTGTGTCTGTTCGACAGCCAGGGGCGGCGCGAACTCGAGCGCATCGAACTGCCGGAATATAACGAGCACGTCTTTCACGGCTATCTCAACGATGTCTCGCCGGGCCAGCTTTATGGTTATCGCGTGCATGGGCCCTATGAACCGGAGCATGGACATCGCTTCAATGCGCACAAGCTGCTGCTCGACCCCTATGCCAAGAAACTGGCCGGGCGTCTCGTCTGGAGCGATGCACATTTCGGCTATCGCACCGGCTCGTCGCGCGAGGACCTCTCTTTCGACCGCCGCGACAATGCGCGCGGCATGCCGAAGGCTGTGGTGGTCGACGAAACGTTCAACTGGGGCCGCAAGGAAGCGCGTCCCAGCGTACCCTGGGAAGACACCATCATCTATGAGGCCCATGTGAAAGGCCTGACGCAGACCCGCAAGGACGTGCCGCCAGGGCTGCGCGGGACCTATCGCGGCCTGTCGTCGCCGTCGATGATCGAGCATCTCAAACGGCTTGGCGTTACCACCATCGAGCTGCTGCCGGTGCACAGCTTTGTCGATGACCGCCGGCTGGTGGAAATGAAGCTGGTGAATTACTGGGGTTACAATACCCTCTCCTTCTTCGCCCCGGAAGCGCGCTACGGCACCGACAATCCGCTCGATGCGTTCCGCACGACGGTCGCGCGGCTGCATGATGCGGGCATCGAGGTGATGCTCGACGTGGTCTATAACCACACCGCCGAAGGCAATCATCTCGGCCCGACGCTGAGCTATCGCGGCATCGACAACGCCTCCTATTACTGGCTGATGCCGGACAATCCACGATTCTATGACGACTTCACGGGCTGTGGCAGCTCGATGAACCTTACGCATCCGCGCGTGTTGCAGATGGTGATGGATTCGCTGCGCTACTGGGTGGAGGTGTGTCACGTGGATGGCTTTCGTTTCGACCTTGCAACCACGCTGGCACGCGGGCCGAATGGCTTCGACCGCAATAGCGGCTTCCTCACCGCCATCCGGCAGGACCCTGTTCTCGCGAACGTCAAAATGGTCGCCGAACCCTGGGATCTCGGCATGGGCGGCTATCAAGTTGGCGCGTTTCCGTCGCAGTGGTCGGAATGGAACGACAAATATCGCAGCGCCATGCGCCGCTACTGGAGCGGCGAAGGCTCGCTGATCGGCGAAGTGTCCAGCCGCATGACCGGTTCCTCAGACGTGTTCAACCATGACGGCCGCAAGCAGCGCGCCGGCATTAACCATGTCACCGTACATGACGGTTTTCCGTTGGCCGATCTCTTTGCCTATAACGAGAAGCACAACGAGGCCAATGGCGAGGACAATCGCGATGGCTCCAGCGACAATCTGAGCAACAATTTCGGCGTCGAGGGCCCGACCGACGATCCCGAGCTGCTGGCGCTGCGCCGACAGCTGCGCAAGAACCAGCTCGCCTGTCTGTTCCTCGCGCAGGGCGTGCCGCTGCTGCTGGCCGGCGACGAGGTCGGCAACACCCAGGGCGGCAACAACAACGCCTATTGCCAGGACAACGAGATCGGTTGGGTCGGATGGGACAATCTCGGCGACAAGGACGACGATCTCACCGACTTCATTGGCCATATGGCGCAGCTACGACAGCGCTTTCCGCAGATCACCACGCAACGCTGGCTCGACGGCCGCCGCGCCGATGGCAGCTATGGCGTGCTGTGGCTGACGCCCTCGGCCGACGAGATGACCGAGACGGACTGGGCGTTTCCCGACGGCCGCTTCCTCTCCTATGTGCTTAGCGCTTCCGGCGACAACACCAATCCGATCTTCATCGTGCTGAATGCGGCGCCTGAGGGCATTCCATTCAAGCTGCCGAAGATGCTGGAATACAAGAACTGGCGGCAGGTGCTGAACACCGCCGACGAAAAGCTCTCGATCGCCATCCTGCCTCCAGGTAGCGACATCGATGCGCCACCGCGCTCGGTGCTTGCCTTTGCGGGGACGCCGGCATGAGCGCTCATTCGTTCGGACCACGGCTGACTGAGAAAGGCGCGATCTTCCGCCTCTGGGCGCCCGCTGCACAACGCGTCGACGTGGTGCTTGGCGATCAGGCGCATCCGCTGAAGCCCGGCGATGACGGCTGGTTCGCCGCCGAAATTTCCGATGTGAAAGCCGGCGCCACCTATCGCTTCAGGATCGACGGCAAGACCGACGTGCCCGACCCCGGCTCACGCTTTCAGCCGGATGATATCAATGGCCCGTCGCAAGTCATCGATCACAGGACATATGCGTGGCGCGCGACCGACTGGCGCGGGCGGCCGTGGGAAGAGACCGTGCTGATTGAAACCCATGTCGGTACCTTTACGCCGCAGGGCACCTATCGCGCGATGATCGACAAGCTCGATCATCTCGTCGTCACCGGGATCACCGCACTCGAGCTGATGCCGCTCGCCGATTTCGCCGGCAAGCGCAACTGGGGTTATGACGGTGTGCTGTGGTATGCGCCGGACGCGATGTTCGGCCGCCCGGACGATCTGAAGGCGCTGATCGACGAGGCGCATCTGCGTGGGCTGACGGTGTTTCTGGACGTCGTCTATAACCACTTCGGCCCGGAAGGGAATTACATCGGGCAGTATGCGCCGTCCTTCTTCGGCGATGCGCATACGCCGTGGGGCTCGGCGATCAACTATCACCTGCCGGAGGTGCGGGACTACGCGATCGAGAATGCCGTGGCGTGGCTGCGCGACTATCGCTTCGATGGGCTCAGGCTCGATGCCGTGCATGCGATCCCCGAACAGGGCGAGATCCCGATGCTGCACGAGCTGAGCCGCGAGGTCGGCAAGCTGGCCGCCGACACCGGCCGGCTGATCCATTTGGTGCTCGAGAACGACGACAACCGCGCCACTCTGCTCGATCCCGCCACCAACCCGCCGCGCGGCAAATATCGCGCGCAGTGGAACGACGACTATCACCATGCCTGGCACGTGCTGCTCACCGGCGAGGACAAGGGCTATTACAGCGACTACGCACCGAAGCCGCTCGATCATATCGTACGGGCGCTGGGCTCGGGCTTCGCCTATCAGGGCCAGTCGTCGGCGCATCGCGACGGCGCACCGCGCGGCGAACCATCAGGCGAACTCGCACCGGCGGCCTTCGTGAATTTCCTGCAGAACCACGACCAGATCGGCAATCGCGCGCTTGGCGATCGGCTGGAGACCTTGGCCAAGCCCGAGGCCATCGAAGCTGCGCTGGCCGTTACATTGCTGGCGCCGATGGTGCCGATGCTGTTTCAGGGCGAGGAATGGGGCTCGAAAGTGCCGTTCCCGTTCTTCTGCGATTTCGAGGGCGACCTCGCCAATGCCGTGCGTAATGGCCGAAAGAAAGAATTCGCCAGCGCCTACGAAAAGTATGGCGACGAGATTCCCGATCCGCTGGACGAGAGCTCCTTCCGCTCGGCCTTTGTCGATTGGGGCAATCGCGAAACGACCACGGGTAAGAAGCGGCTAACGCTGGTTCGCGAGCTGCTCGCATTGCGCAAGCAGCATATCGTGCCGCGCCTCGCTGGCGCACGGTTCGGCAAGGCTGAGGCAAGTGACGGCGGTTGGCTCACGGCATTTTGGACAATGGGTGACGGCAGCAAGCTGCATCTCACGGCAAATCTGTCCGACAAGGAAATAGCGGCTACGCAGTCCGCATCCGGCACAACAATTTGGGGCAACACTACCACCGGCGTGGGGACGCCGTGGTCCGTCGTATGGCGGATCGGAGATAGATAATGGCTCCTGCGATTCCCGTCGCGACCTACCGTATTCAACTCACTAAGGATTTCGATTTCGATGCCACCGCGGGCATCGCCCCCTATCTGAAGGCGCTTGGCATCACCCATCTCTACGCGTCGCCATTCATGAAATCGCGCGCCGGCTCGACCCATGGCTATGACATTGTCGATCACACCAAGCTCAATCCGGAGCTGGGCGGCGACGAAGGTTTCGAGCGCCTGAGTGCCGCGCTAAAGGCCAACGATATCGGCCTGATCCTCGACTTTGTGCCCAATCATGTGGGCGTGCATTTCGCAGACAATCCGTGGTGGCTCGACGTGCTGGAATGGGGACAGGCCTCGCCGCACGCCGTCTCCTTCGACATCGACTGGGACACCCTGCCCTATCGCGCACGCGGCGGTCTGCTACTACCGATCATCGGTAGCTCTTATGGCCAGGCACTGGACAACGGCGAGATCGAGCTGAAATACGACGCCGAGGAAGGCAGCTTCTCGGCCTGGTATTTCGAACATAGGCTGCCGATCGCGCCGGAGCGCTACAGCGAGATGCTGCGCACCATCGTCAAGGAAGCCGACGCCGGCAACACGCCAGCCGGCCGCGCAATCCTGACACTGGCTGCCAGGCACAAGGGCCTCCGCCATCCCAACCGGCGGGAAGCGCCGGCTTTCAAGCAGCAGCTGGTGTCGATCCACGGCGCTGCCGAGGTTATCACGCGCGGCCTCGACGCCTATCGCGCCGGGCCGGATCGGCCCGCCCAGATTCAGGCCATGCACATGCTGCTGGAGCGCCAGCACTACAAGCTCGGTCAGTGGCGCCTGGCATCGAGCGAGATCAACTACCGCCGCTTCTTCGACGTCAATACGCTGGCTGGTCTGCGTATCGAGGACGCCGATACGTTCGAGGCAATCCATTCGCTGGTCAAACGGCTGATTACCGAAGACAAGCTGCAGGGGTTGCGGCTGGACCATATCGACGGTCTTCACGATCCCTCGCAATATTTCCAACGGCTGCGCCGGCTGATCCGCGAGGCGCATGGCAACAGCACCAAACCATTCTATGTCGTGGTCGAGAAGATTCTCGGCGAGCACGAGAAGCTGGTGCCCTTCGCCGGCGTACATGGCACCACCGGCTATGAATGGCTCAATGTGATCACGCAGGTGCTGGTCGAAGAAAAAGGCCTGGAACCACTGGGCGAAACTTGGCGACAGGTGAGCAACGTCTCGCCGAAATTCGAACCGCAACTGGTGGAAGCCAAGCGCCGCGTGCTCGATACGCTGCTGCTCAGCGAATTCACCGTGCTGACGCGTCTGCTGGCACGGATCGCCAACGGGCATTATTCGACGCGCGACTTCTCCGCCGACACGCTGCGTCAGGCTTTCGAACTTTACGTGCTGCATTTCCCGGTCTATCGCACCTATCTCTCCACCGCCGGTCCATCTGCCCTCGACCGGCAACTGATCGCCACGACCATCGAGAAAGCTCGCGCCGACTGGTTCGGCGCCGATGAAGGCTTGTTCGACTTCTTGCGCGACGCTCTGACGCTGGACCTGCTGAAGCCTGGCCGCCCCGCGCATAGCAAGCCGCGGGTGCGACGCTTTGCATTGAAGGTGCAACAGTTCACCGGGCCGACGATGGCGAAGTCGCTCGAAGACACCGCCTTCTATCGCTATCATCGCCTGCTGGCGTTCAACGAAGTTGGCGGCGAGCCGGCAGCGGAAGCGATACCTGTCGCCACGTTCCACGAGATAATGATCACACGCGCGCTCGAGCGGCCGCATGGCATGACTTCGACCGCCACCCACGATACCAAGCGCGGCGAGGATGCCCGCGCGCGTTTGCTAGCGCTGGCCGAAATGCCCGGTGAATGGGCCAGTGCTGTCAGCCGCTGGAAGTTTCTGAACGCGCCGCATCTGGTTGTTGACGGCGAGATGCGCGCGCCCTCCGCAGCGTTCGAGTATATGTTGTATCAGGCGCTTATCGGCGCCTGGCCGCTCGGCGGGCAGGACAATTCCTTCCTCGACCGGATGCAGGCCTATGCGCTGAAGGCAGCGCGCGAGGGCAAGCAGGAAACGAGCTGGCTCAACCCCAACGACACCTATGAGAAGGGTCTGCGCACGTTTCTGGAGCGCATTCTCGACCCGGCCCAGTCGCCGGAATTTCTTGCAGCGCTTGAGACCTTTGCCAAACGCACATCGCTGATCGGCGCGTTGAATTCACTCAGCCAGATCACGCTGAAAGCGACCATTCCCGGCATGCCGGACTTCTATCAGGGCACCGAATTCTGGGATTTCTCGCTGGTCGATCCCGATAACCGCCGCCCGGTGGATTTCGCCGAACGCACGAAAGTTCTGAAGGCACTGCAGCAACCGGATTGGGCGGCACTGGCGCAGCACTGGGATGATGGCCACATCAAGCTCGCCTGGACGCGCGAGCTGTTGAAACGCCGCACCGAGATGGCAGCCGTCTTCACCGATGGCGATTACGAACCACTTGAAGTGACCGGACCTCATGCCGCGCACATCATCGCCTTTGCTCGGCGGCATCAGCGCGACGCGGCAATCGTCGTGATCCCACGCGCTTTTTCCGAAGCGACACAAGGCGGGCGGCATTGGCCGGAGGCGACGGCCTTCGACGCGACAGTGATCGCGCCCGGCTACCTCGTTGAAGGTTCTGCGCAGAAGAACGGCGCGATCCAGCTCTCCGTTGCCAAGCTCTTCAGGCAGATTCCGATGGCGATCGTGAAGGCACATGCCGCGCCGAAACGCATTCGTTCGACGCGTTTGCGATAGCACACACGACAAGGCCGCCCGGGATCAACGGCCGGACGGCCTGGCGGATGTCGTGCCGACTCGAGAAAGGTCGGTTCCCTTCCTCCGCGTGCTCAAAGCTTTTCATCAAATTGTTTGCGAGTGGTTTACGATCAAACTCGCGTGCGCCGCACTATCGCACGGCATTTTTATGTTGCGCAGCAGCAGACATTTGAAGATGCGTGAGATTTTCTGCACGCCGCAATCGCCGCTTCAACTCTTTTTCGTGAGCAGCAGATTTCCGCGCGATTTGATCGCTGCCTGCGCCACTTCCGCGAAACGCTGCAGCAACCAGGGCAGCAGCACTTCGACGGTGACATGATCCTCGGCCACATCGACATGACCGGACGCCGCCTGCCCCATGGCACGGACGCGGAAGATCATCCGATCGCCGTCCCAGCGCTCCTCGTCAACTTTCAACATTGGTACATTAGTTGCGGCGCGTGTCAGTCCTGTCTTGAGCCGGCGCGCAGCTTCCTCGCGGCCGAGACTGTGCGGAATGGAAACGACGAGCGGTGCAGACATCTCATGATCCTTTGTTAGCTCACACGGATGTAAGCGCGATTTCGCCCGACGGTAGTCGTAATCGAAGTTTCACTCATGGAACCTTGGGGATGCCTGCGCGTTTTTATCGCATGAAGGCAGCAGGCTTGTCCGTCTGCCAGGCTGAGGAGAAATCCATGTCCATTGGTACTATCATTCTGATCATTCTGATTATCGCCTTGCTTGGTGGTTTCAGCGGTATCGGCGGCGGTCCGTTCTACGGCACCGGCTATTACGGCGGCGGCGGTCTCGGCCTCATCGTGGTAATTCTGCTGATCCTCCTGCTGCTTGGTAAGCTGTAAGAGCGGATATTGATTTCAAGGCGCGCGATCCGGAAGGATCGCGCGCTTTTCCATGTGCGTACGCTCTCACCGTCATCACCCGCGAAAGCGAGTGAGGACGGTGAGCGTTATTTCATTTTCCCGATCGCCGACTTGATCGACGACGCAGCATCCTCGTAACCCGCCCACGCCTTGCTCTTCGCCATTAGCGACGGGACGCTGCGCACAGTGAAATTCTTCGGATCCAGATCTTTGCGCAGCTGTGGCCATGTCAGCGGCATCGACACCGTGGCCCCCTTTCGCGCCCGCGGCGACAGCACCGAGACCGCGGTCGACATCCGGTCGTTGCGCAGATAATCGAGGAAAATCTTTCCACCACGCAGCTTCTTCGACATGTTGAGGAGGTAGCGCTCGGAGTCGTCACTGGCCATCTGCTGGCACACGGCCTGCGCAAAACTCTTCGCCGTTTTCCAGTCGACCTTGTCCTTCGCGCCGTGCAGCAGTGGCGCCACCACATGCAGGCCCTTGCCGCCGGTCGTCTTGCAGAAACTCTCCATGCCGAGGCTCGAGAGCCGTTCGCGCATCTCGCGTGCCGCATCCATGACGGCAATGAACTCCACATCAGGCGCCGGGTCGAGATCGAACACCAGACGCCCCGGTGTATCCGGCGCATCCGGCGCGCAATTCCACGGATGCAGTTCGAGTCCGCCGATCTGCGCGACAGCCGCAAGACCCTCGACGCGATCGATCTGCAGGTAAGGCTTGCGGTCACCGGAGACTTTCACGAGTTCGAGCAGGTTGGATGTCCCCGGCATTGCGTGGCGCTGGAAGAACTGCTGCCCGTCGATGCCGTCGGGCGCGCGCACGATCGAACACGGGCGACCCTTGAGATAGTCCATCATCCAGTCGCCCACGGCTTCGAAATACACCGCGAGATCGCGTTTGGTAACCGGCTCGCCATCGCCGGCATCCGGCCATAGCTCCTTGTCGGGTTTGGAGATCGATACGCCCATGACAACGGCATTGCCTGCCGCAGCTCTTGCGGGCGCGGTTTTTCTTGCGGAGCTTTTGGCAGTCTTCTTCGCGTTGGGCTTCGGCGTCGGCTCGGCAAGTTCGGTCTTCTCGGGAGTCTCTGCCTCGACCTCATCGGCTGGCTTGTCCTGCCGCAGCCCCTTGAATGACGCCTGACGCACCATGCCCGCGCCGGTGAAGCCTGCGAATTCGATCTCGGCCACCAGTTCGGGCTTGAGCCAGTGCACGTCCCGACCACCCGGTGGCGTCTCCTTGCCGCCGAACGGGCTCGTCTTCGCCGCTGCTTTCTTCAGCGCCGGCATGATGCGCGTGACCTTGTCCTGGCCGAAGCCGGTGCCGACGATGCCGACATAGGCCAGATGATCGCCTCTGTTGACGCCGACCATCAGCGACCGGAACTTGCCGGCATTACTCTTCCATCCGCCGATCACGACCTCATGGCCGGCCCGGCACTTGGCCTTGGTCCAGTGTTGCGAACGGCCGGACATATAGGGCTCCGACAGCTTCTTGGAGACGATGCCTTCCAGCGACAGTTTGCAGGCCGACTGCAGAATGGCGTCACCACCAGTCTCGAAATGATCGACATAGCGGATCAGGCTTTCCTTGCGACGGCCGCGGGCTTTGTCGAGTAGCGCCTTCAATCGCTCCTTGCGCTCGCCAAGCGGCAGCTTCCGCAGGTCTTCGCCATCCGCAAACAGCAGGTCGAACGCGAAAAAAATAAGCGTATCGGTCTCGCCATCCGACAGCGCCGCCTGCAGCGCAGCGAAGTCCGGCGCGCCATGTGCATCAAGGCCGACAATCTCGCCATCGATGATAGCGTCCGGCAGGCCGGTGGCTCCCTTGGCGATGGTCTGAAACTTCTCTGTCCAGTCGAGCCCCTTGCGTGTCTTCAGCGTGGCCTCGCCGCCTTCGACGCGGAGCTGCACACGATAGCCGTCGAACTTGATTTCATGCGCCCAGCCATCCGCGGAGGGGGGCCGATCCACGATGGTACAAAGTTGAGGCGCGACGAAGCCAGGCATCTTTGCGACCTTGACCGGCTTCACGAAGGTTTTGGCTACCTTCTTTGTCACGGCGCTCTTTACTGCAATCTTCTCGGTCGCACGCTTGCCGACATCCGCCTTGGCCTTCACACCCTTCTTCGCACGCGCATCAGCAGCACTCCCCTCGCTGGAATCCCACACCGCGTCCCGCTTGATCTTCGCCGTCTTCGCGATCATGAACGGCTTCGGCGCCTTCCCTTTTCCTGAGGCGATGGCGCTCATGGTCCGGCCGGATGCCACTGACTTATCATCGTCGAGAATGGTGTTGGCCTTGCCCTCCCTCACAAACTCATCGCGATGCTTGATCAGCAACCAGTTGGTGCGCTTGCCGCCATTGCGGTCATGCTTCATGCGCACCAGCACGAAGCCGCCATGCAGCTTCTCGCCGTCCAGCGTGAATTTCAGGTCGCCCTTCTTGAAGCCCTTGTCCGGATCGTCGCTCTCCCAATAGCCACGGTCCCACAGTTGCACGGTGYCGCCGCCGTATTGTCCCCGGGGAATCGTGCCTTCGAAATCGCCATAGTCGAGCGGATGGTCCTCAACCTCGACAGCGAGGCGCTTGTCGGCAGGGTCCATCGATGGCCCGCGCGTGACGGCCCACGACTTGAACACCCCGTCCATCTCCAGCCGCAGATCGTAATGCAGCCGCGTGGCATCGTGTTTCTGGATCACGAAGCGGCGGCGCTTCGCCGGCGCGACCACGATCTGGCCGGAGGGCTCCTTGGTGAGCGCGAAATCACGTTTCCGGCGGTAGATCTGAAGCTGCTTGTCGGCCACACCGTCCCCCACTCACCGCATTGGGCGCATGATCCGGCCCGGAACCAAAACCAGCAACTGCCGTTGAAGTTCCTGGAAATCCACGCCAGCGCAATACTTTGCGGTCTGCGCGCTTCATTTGTAGATCGAGTTGGAGGACGAGTATGGCCCCGCCCCGCGCCTACTGGAAAGGCTCTCTCAAGCTGTCGCTCGTCACCTGCCCGGTGGTGCTGTATCCGGCCGCGACCTCGGTCGAGAAAACCAAATTCCACATGATCAACCGTGAGACCGGCAACCGGCTGAAACAGCAGATGGTGGATGTCGAGACCGGCGACGTCGTGGAGAAGGAGCAGAAGGGCCGCGGCTACGAGATCAGCAAGGGCGAATATGTCGAGATCGAGAAGGAAGAGCTCGAGGCCGTGCAGATCGAGAGCAATCACACTATCGACATCGACAACTTCGTGCCGCGCGACGAGATCGATCGGCGCTATCTGAACAATCCCTATTACATCGCGCCCGACGGCAAGGCCGGCGCCGATGCGTTCGCCGTGATCCGCGATGCCATGAAGGACAAAGATCGCGTGGCGCTAGCGCGCATCGTGCTCACCAATCGCGAGCACATCATCGCCATCGAGCCGCTCGGCAAGGGCCTGCTCGGTACCACGCTGCGCTTCCCCTATGAAGTGCGCGACGAGGAGGACTATTTCGACGATATCAAGAACCCGAGGATCTCCAAGGACATGATCGACCTTGCGGCGCATATCCTCGACAGCAAGGCGTCGCATTTCGATCCCAGCAAGTTCAAGGATGAATATGAGACCGCGCTGAAGACGCTGGTGAAGCGCAAGGCCGCGGGCAAGCCGGTGAAGGTCGTCGAGAAGGAGGAGAAGCCGGACAACGTCATCAACCTCATGGATGCGCTGAAGGCGAGCCTCAAGGGTGGCAAGGGCAAGTCGACCAAACGCGCTTCGTCGTCACGACCGCATGTAGCACGCAAGCGTCCGGCCAAGAGGGCCGCGCGGTCATCGGCGCGGCACCGCAAGGCAAGCTGAGCGCATGAAGATTTTGGGAATGATCATAGGCCTCGCGGTGATGCCGACCGTGGCAGCGCAGCCGCAGCAGCTACAGACAAGGGAATGCAACGCCTCGAATATCGCCTTCGTCGCCGAAGCCATCGCCAAGATGGCCGAAGGCAAGCAAAAGAAGACCGCTTCCGACGAGATCGGCCTGGCCAGCGAAGCAATGGCGGAGGGCAAGGACGATGAATGTAAGGACCACCTGCTGAAGGCGACGCTGCAGACCAAGTGAGGCGATGACGGTTCGGTCGAAACTGTCATGGCCGGGCCCGGCCATCTACGTCCCTTCTCTCCCCAAGACGTGGATGCCCGGGACAAGCCCGAGCATGACGAAGATTGGTTCATATGCGTCGATCAAGGTACATCGGCGCAGCCTCAGGCCTTCGTCGACTTCCGGGATTTTTTGGCCGCTTTCTTTTTCCCCGCCGTCTTCTTGCTGGCTTTCTTCACCGTCTTTTTCTTCGGCGCCTTCGGCACCTTCTTGCCCTCGGCGCGAGCTTCCGACAAGCCGATGGCGATCGCTTGTTTGCGGCTGGTCACCTTCTTTTTCGAACGACCACTTCTCAGCGTGCCGGCCTTCGCCTTCTTCACCGCTCGCGCGACCTTCGCTGCCGCCTTCTTGGAATATTTCGCCATTCCATGCTCCCGTTGTGATGGAAACGATCAATCGTCATCATCGGTGATGGTTCCGCGTGGGTGATGTGCGAACGGACGCACTTATGAAATCCCTATAACGCGGCACTGCCGCTCATCTCGTTTTCAAACGGGCAGCCGATCATCTTGCAGCCATTCGCTCAAGCGAATGAACTGGAGACTGCAAGTGATCACCATCGAACCTCCCTCGTGTAGCTCATCCCTCGTTTTCATCGGCAAGAACGGCCGCGGCCAGTGGGTCGCGCAGGAGCAGAACGGCCTATTCGGCGGATTGTTTGTCAGCCGCGCGAATGCCGTGCGTTATGCACTGTTCGAGAACGGTCATCGCCCCGAAGCTATCATCGAGACGGCGGGCCTCATCGAACTCGATATGAACGCCCTGCCTTTCACGGCAGCAACCTCCGTCGAACGGTTACAACAACGGCGCGTCGCCTGAGCTTCCCGCCATGTCCACAGTTGCTCTTCGGGCTCATGCCCTCCCGCAAGCTCATGCCTCCCATCACGCCAACGACTGGCTGCACGGCATCATCGCCGACGTGCCGACGCCGTTCGACGCGCATGGCGCGCTCGATCTCCTCACTTTCGCGCGGTTGTGCGAGCGTCAGGTCTATGCCGGCGCCAGTGCCATCGTGGTCGGCGCGACCGCCGGCGAAGCCGACACGCTCACCTCGAAGGAGCGCGCCACGCTGATCCGGACTGCCGCCGGCGTCGCCCGCGGGCGCATCCACGTCATTGCCGGCGCGGGATCGAACTGCACCAGCCGCGCCATTGAATCAACGCGGCTGGCATGGGCTGCCGGCGCCGATGCCGTCATCTCGGTCGTGCCGTATTACAACCGCCCGACGGCAGATGGCATCGCAGCGCATTTCCGTGCGATCCTGGAGGCGACATTGCTGCCGGTCATTGTGCATGACGCACCATCGCGTTGTGCTCGCGCGCTGACCGACGACACGCTCATCGGCCTCGCCGCCTCGCCACGATTGATAGGCCTGCGCGACGACACCGGCGACGCCGGACGGCTCGCGCGATTGCGGCCGCTGCTGCCGGCGGGTTTCCGGATGCTGACGGGACAGGACACCGCAGCCCTGCCTTATCTGCTGCTCGGCGGCGACGGCGTTGTCTCCGCGATGGCCAATGTGGCGCCGCAGCTCTGCCGCGGCATGTATTACGCGGCCCGCCAGGGATGCCCGCGCTATGCGACGACCATCTCCGACATGCTGGCGCCGCTCGCAGCAGCTCTGCCGCCGGACCAGGTTACATCGGCGGTGAAATATGCATTGACCTTGCGGGGCCTGGGGAGTGCCGCCGTGCGCCTGCCGCTGATCGAGCTTACAGATGCCGAGCAGCAGCAGGTACACACCGCGATGGACGCGATCTGGGCACAGCCCGACGACGCGCCGCCCCTGCACCGCGCCCGCTAGGATTGGGGGGGCGCGCGCTCGTTCTTCTCGCGACATTTCGGGCCGGGTCCGCGCATATAATGCGCGGCCGGCCGATAGACAGCGGGTCCAATGACGAAACGCCATAGCCGGGCGAGAATGCCCGGCTTGATGGTCGCATAGGAGGCGACACGCGCGAACAGCGCTGCAGAACGGTCTTCCCTCATGGCACGCTCCGGCGATCCGGAAGCACCGGCGTATCGGCGGCGCGCACACGGACGCGCGCCAGTTCACGCCGCGCGCGGCGCATCTTGTCGGCCACCAGGGCCATGTGGATGGCGGCGAAGAAGCCCTTGATGTGGTTACGCGTCAGCCTGATGGCTACGCAGAGCCGTTTCCATTGGATATCGCCCGAGTGATGGACGATCGGCGGCTGATTGCGGCTGATGAGATAGGAGCGATAGGCGCTGTCTGCCGAGAAATCGTGCAGCTGCGTATCGCGATTGTAGAACATCGTCATGGTCGTTGTCCGTCTTCTCAAATCCCTGGCGCATGAGCGCGTCGGGATGATGAGAAGATGCGGACATCGCCATATGAAATCGAGACGGGCAGCCGCGCCTGTTCATAGGCGCGGCATAAAGATCAGGAGGCTGGAACTGCCGGAAAGACCAGCGCTCGCTCAGCTCTTGGCCATGCAGTCTTCGATGTAGAACCAGCGATCGTCGCCGGCGAGACCCTTGACCTTGACGTCCTTGCGGCAGGCCTTGAGCTTGCCCTTGTTGGCGCTCCACTTCGCCTTCATGTCCTTCAGACTCTGCTTGTTCAGCTTCATCTTGGCGGGCGCAGCAGGGGTTGCCGGCGTCGCAGGCGCCTGTGCCGAAGCAGCGCCCATTGAAGTCGCAACGAACAGTGCGGCCAAGAGGCCCGTAGTGATGCGTGTCATCGTTATCCCCGAATGTGCTTGTTTTGAAGATTGTTCGTCAGATGTGAAACGGGACCGGAAGCTTTCGCTGCCGGTCCCGCGCAGGTTTTACTGGAAGATGCGCGCGGCGCTCTGCAGCGTCAGCCAGACGCCCCAGCACAGCGGGACACCGACGAAAGCCCAGAAGGCAATGGCTGCGCCGTCGAAACCGCCCTTGCCGATACCATAGGAGCCTCCGCCGGCCGACGCCGCCTCGGCGCCCTTGGCCTGCAACTTCGCTACTTCCTCCGGCTTCATAAACCAGTGCGGCGCCAGTGGCTTCACCAGCATGTTGCAGATCAGTCCCAGCACCAGCATGCCGGCGAGGATGTACATCGTGAAGTCATAGACCTGCGCCCGCGGCACGCCGGCAGCGATCTGGAATTCACGAATGTAGTTCACCACCACCGGACCGACGATGCCCGCAGTCGCCCAGGCCGTCAGCAACCGGCCGTGGATCGCACCCACGAACTGGGTGCCGAAGATATCGGCGAGATAGGCCGGGATGGTCGCGAAGCCGCCGCCATACATCGAGAGGATGATGCCGAAGGCCAGCACGAACAGAACCTTGCTGCCCATCGCCGCGAAGGTCGGCACCAGTGCATAGAGGACGATGCCGAGAATAAAGAACGTGTAGTAGGTGTTCTTGCGGCCGAGCTTGTCCGACAAAGACGCCCAGAAGAAGCGGCCGCCGATGTTGAACAGCGAGATCAGACCCGCGAAGCCGGCTGCGATGCCGGCAATCGCAGTCTTCTGCGCTGCCGAGAGCTGGCTGAAGGAGAGATCCGGCGCGCCGATCAGCTTGCCCGCAAAGATTTCCTGCAGCATCGGCGAGGCCATGCCGATGACGCCGATGCCCGCCGACACGTTCAGGCAGAGCACGCCCCAGATCAGCCAGAACTGCTTGGTCTTGTGCGCATTGTCGAGATGCACGTGGCCGGTGGTGATCATCGCATTCGCCGTAGCCGGCGGGGTCCAGCCTTCCGGCTTCCAGTTCGGTGGCGTGATGCGATAGGAGAACGCACCAATGGTCATGAACACAAAGTAGATGACGCCCATGGCCAGGAAGGTCTGCCAGACGCCGACATCGGTCGGGGTCTTGAAATAGTTCATCAAGAGGTTGGCGAGCGGCGAGCCGATCATCGCACCGCCGCCGAAGCCCATGATGGCCATGCCTGTGGCCATGCCGCGACGATCCGGAAACCACTTCACCAGCGTCGACACCGGCGAGATGTAGCCGAGGCCGAGACCAACACCGCCGATCACGCCGGAGCCGATCCACAGCAGCCAGAGCTGATGCGTGTAGACGCCGATCGAACCGAGCACGAGACCGCCGCACCAGCACATCGCCGAGACGAAGCCGGCCTTGCGCGGCCCGACGCGCTCGAGCCAGCCGCCCCAGATGGCAGCGGAAACGCCCAGCAGCACGAAGAACAGCGTGTACATCCAGCCGAGGCTGGCGACCTTCCAGTTACAGGTGGTGGTGAACAGCTCGGTGGCGAGGCTCATGCCCTCGCACACTTCCTTCGAGGCAGGTGTCGTGATTGCTTGCGACAGCGGCAGCCAGAACACGCTGAAGCCGTAGGCCATGCCGATACAGAGATGAATACAGAGTGCAGCAGGTGGAACCAGCCACCGGTTGAAGCCGGCGGTCGCAATGATGCGTTCGCGTTCCAGCAATCCTGGCTTGGTGCCAGACAGTGTTCCGGCGTTGCCCACACTTGTCATGAAAGTTCTCCCCTGCAGCCGACCCTTCTGAGCCGGTCTGCGATTTGAAAAAGTCGCTTCGTCAATTCCCCTGCGGCGCGCGGACAAAGATTCACGCACGCTCGCACTTTAGAACAGGGCCAGAAGCGACTGCGGGAGTCGATAGTCCAAAGGTATCAGGAGCGAAAATTTATCAATGATTTCCACTGCATCGCAGCAATTCAATCGCGATTTGCAATCGCAGCATTTCGTTTTTCGATGAAGAAAACGATCACATCGCCACTGCGTTCGGAGGCTTCGATCTGATCGCCGATTTGCTGAATCAACGCAGGGATGTCGATCACCGCGAGGGGGTCCGTGCAGTGGACTTCGAGCCGGTCGCCCACCGACAGTGCCTTCATCGCCTTGCGCGTCATCAGCGCCGGCAACGGGCATTTCAATCCGGTCAGGTCGAGCTTGGTCACGGGCATCGCGCGGTTCCACTTGGTGCAACTGCGTTATATCGGGCTGGCGTCAAATGTCATATGCAGCGGTATGGCGATGACGAACACATATCCGGCCACGCTGGGCGTGCTTCTCGCGGGCGGTCTCGCGCGCCGGATGGGCGGCGGCGACAAGCCGATGCGCGAAATCGGCGGCCGCAGCATCCTGGCCCGCGTGATCGCGCGCATCGCGCCGCAATGCGACGGGCTGGTGCTGAACGCCAATGGTGATCCCGTGCGATTTGCATCCTTCGGTCTGCCCGTGATCGCCGACGACGTCGCGGATTTTCCCGGCCCCCTCGCCGGCATTCTCGCAGGTCTGGAATGGACAGCCGCCAACCGACCTGACGTCACATGGATGCTGAGCGTCGCCGGCGATTGCCCGTTCCTGCCGCGCGATCTCGTCACCCGCTTGCATCAGGCCCGCATCACGGAGAATGCGCAGCTTGCCGTCGCGTCATCGGCCGGACAATCGCATCCCGTCATCGGGCTGTGGGACGTCGCCCTCCGCCATGAGTTACGGCACGCACTCGTCAACGAGGACATCCGCAAGGTCGGCCGCTGGACATCCCGCTACGCGCTCGCCACCGTGGAATGGCCGGTCGATCCCGTCGATCCGTTCTTCAATGCCAATACGATGGACGACATCGCGGAAGCCGAACGGCTTGCGAAGCTGGATGACAACTAACGACATATCGCCGTTTGGAGTGATATCGGCCCGAGAAGCGGCCGTCAGGCCGCCTCTCGACATGATGCGATCGCGTCAGAACCTGACAGCGAAATTGCCTCGCAAGGTCTGGTCGGTGACACCGGAGCCAAACTGTCCGCCATAGGTGAGACCGAGCACGGCGTCTGGCGTGACGTTGACGTCAAGGCCAAGGTCAGCGACCGCGCCGTTCCTGGCGATCGGTACACCGGCAACGGTGAACGGCGATCCACCGGCGAAGGCCATGGTCGAGGTCGGCGTGACGTCGCCGAAGGCGTGGCGCCAGCCGAGCATGCCACGCGCCGTCGCGGTCATGCCGTTGCCGAGATCAAAGCCTGTCGACGCCCGAAGCCCCAGCGTGGTGAAGGTGACGCCGGTGGTATCGTTCCGACCGGTGAGCGCGGCGGCGCCGCCCTTCTCCGTGAAGCCATCGGTCGACAGATTCACATAAGCGAGATTGGCGAAAGGCTCGAAAGCCAGATGGCCAAGCGGCGTCCGCCCTGCCCTGATGCGATAGCCGAACTCGCCAAAGGTCTGCGTGGTGCCGGCGCTGTAGTTGTTCCTCAGCAACTCGGCGACGCCCGGAAACCCTACCGAGCGATTGATCGAGAGATCGTGCCGCGTATAGGCAAGACCGGAGCGGAAAGCGAGATCGCCCCACTGCGTGCCGCCATAGAGGCCGCCATGGTAGTTGTCGCTGGCGCCGGAGGAATTGCGATCGCCAACGCGGAAACTCGATCGGCTGTAGCCGCCGATTGCACCGACGCGCCATCCATCGACGAACGGCGCATCGGCACCGACCATGAAGCCGCCGATATCGCGCTTGACGGTTGCAGCATTGCCGTCGCCGTTCCACTGCCCCCAGGAGCCGAAGCCGCGGCCCCAAACCGCAATGCCGTCGGTGGCGGCTGGTGCAAGCACGGGGCGGCCGTTGACATAGGTCGTGACCGGCGCGGCAGCCGCGCCGACGCCGTCAAACGCAGCGCGCAGCCGATCGATCGCTGCCTCGCGGAGGAAGCGGCTATCCTCGATCATGACGCCCTTGACCGAGGCATGCACCTCGCCAGAGATCTGGTCGAAGGCCCCGCGGGCCTGCGCCACATCGAGCTGCACCAGTGCGCCCACCAATGGACTGCCAACCGGCAGACTATCTGCTCCTCCACCAGCCGCGATCTGATTACGGGTCGATCCGACCGAGGCGAAGGTGACGTTGCTGCGGCTGACGCCAAGATAGACGTTGGTCGCATCGTAGGTCAGGCCGTAGGCCAGGAACGGCGTCACCGTCACTCCGCTGGCGCTGGCGCTGGCGAAAGTGCCATTGATGCCGCCGGCTGCCGTCAGGATCGTGTACTTCGTGCCCATCAGCGCGGCGCCGGATGCGACCACCGTGCCACCGTTCAGCGTCGCGCTTCCTGTTGCTGCAATTTTGTCCGACTGGCCCGCTGCGTTGGTCTCCACCTGATAGATCGATCCCGCTGCAAAACTGACATTGCCGTTGACATTCAATGTACCGATCGAATTGCCGGCCCCGACGATGCCGCCGCTATTGGCGACGATGCCGCCGACTGTACCGGTGCCGCCGAGGATGCCGCCGCCCGACACAGTCACGATTGATCCGGCGAGCGAGCCGTTCACGGCCAGTCGGCCACCAGTCACGCTGGTTGCGCCAGTAAAGGCACTCGAATCCGCAGTCAGGATCGTTTCGCCGGAGAGCTGGTTGATCGTGCCGAAGCCGCTCATAGCGGGTGCGAAAACATAGCCAACGCCTGTGTGGTTGAAATTGATCGCACCCGTGCCGGCGCGAAATTCGATATTAGCGCTGTTGACTGTACCGGGCGCCGCCGCAGCAGCGCCAGCCGCGCCGCCGATATTCAACGTACCGGTAGAACCTGGTTGATAGGCGAGAACGATGTTGCCACCGACCGTAACACCGCCGCCATTGGCAACTGTCAGCGTGCCTGAGCCGTTTTGCCCGATAAAGAGATCGCCTACATTGGACAAGGTCGATCCGGCGCCCGTGACCGTGACCGTGCCGACGGCGCCCACATCATGCCCTATCGTGCTGATCCATGTGGTGCCGATCACTGCACCGCCGTTCGAAACCGTCAACGTGCCCGTACCGCCATTGCCGACAACGAAGTCGCTGGCGGTCAATTTCGAACCGGCGCCATCGACGATCGCCGTTCCATTGCCAGACTGATCTGCGAGGGAGAATTCATAGACGGAGGTGTTGACCGCGCCGCCGTTCAAGACTGCCAGCGTTCCCACGCCATCGTTGCCAACGACCAGTCCTTGAGCGTTCCAGATCGACCCCACACCGGTGACGGTCACCGCGCCGCTCGAACCGGCCATCTGGCCCACATATGCAAGGTTGCTGTTCAGCACGGCGCCGTTCGCAACCGTCAGCACGCCCTTATCCCCGACGCCGATATACAAGCCGTTGACGGTCACCATTCCGCCGTTGATCAGCGACGGAATCCCAGTCGTCGTGTTGAAAAATACTGGATCCGTCGATATCGGGATCGCATTGAGATCCCAATTTCCCGCTGTGTACCAGTCCGTGGATATCGTCCCTATCCAATCATTCGCCCGAGCAGCAGTCGACAGAACAACAGCCAGGAGCGTCGCGCAGCCGATCGCAAGCGCCAGATGACTTGTATGTGTCAGATATCGCCGGGGTCTTCCGATGGCGCTGGTCGTCGAACGTGGAGACATATATTCCCTCTTGCGAACCGGTAGCCGTGCACCAGAAGTCGCATTGCTGCGAGGCGCTGTCTTGGGCTGGAATGCAGAGGAATTGTCCTGGAGAGAGACGCGTTGCTTTCCCGAACGGTGTGCCCGTCAGGCAACGCTTGATCGGTTAACAGCGCCAATCGTCATTGCGCACGTGCAACTGCGTGATCGTGTAGTGACTATCGCGCACTGCTCGGCGTGCATCCGAAGCGGCGGCGGAAACAGCGATTGAAATAGGCGATATCGTTGAAGCCGCAGATCATGGCGATCTCGCTGACGCGCATTGCACTGCTGTGCCTGTCCTGCAGCATCCTGTAGGTCTTCTGCAGTCGCAATTCGAGCACGCGTTCAGAAAAGCTGATGCCGGTCTCCTGCAAGAGATCATGAACGTAACGCGCCGACAGCTTGAGCTCCCGCGCAACGCCTTGCGCCGAAATGCCGTGGTTGGCGTAATTGTCTGCAATATTCGCCAGGACCGCCTGCAGCCTCGCCGCACGGAGCCCCCGCAGACCCGCCAGCTCGGCGGTCCCGCCCTTCGCACCCGTCGCCAGACCGATGAGGTCGACGATCGTCGTTGCCGCATGCGCAATGAGACCCGGATTCACGAGGGCCGGGCCGGTTTCAAGAAGGTGACAATAACGTTTGAGGAGAGCGAGTGCCTCGTTGTCGGCCCCGATTTTTAGCGCCAGCCTGGTATCGATCTGCGGAAATGCTTGCGTCAGAACTTCGCGCGGGATCACCACATTCATCCAGACATTCTCGTCGGCGCCAAGCATTTGCAAGGGCTCGGATGCCGTGACGAGAGCCGCTTCTCCCCGGCCGACAGCATAGTCCCGACCAACCTGCCCGCCGGTCAACTCGGTATCGGCCTTGTTGATCAGCAAAAGATAACTATCGTTGCCATCATCTGCGATATTGCGGGCCTTCCGCGTCGCCTGCTTGATCGTTCCGGCCATCTGGCCGACCACCACCGGCCCGATGCTCGTAGCTTCGATCACAGCTTCGAAAGGGAGTTTGTCGGACACCGCGTATTCGACCGACCAGATCTCCGCAACGTGAATATCCTGCCACAAGTCAAACTTGGCCTTCTCGCCGAGATGAAGCGGCAAGTCCTTGGACGAAAACGCAGTCTTTTGCACAGGCGGCCTTTCGGTATTCAGGATTTTGGGATGATCGCGTCGGCATCTTTACCGATGGTCCTTGATCTCCCCGTCCACAGCTCATGGAGCCTTACACGTGCCGGACGGGTTATCGGTCAAGCGCCTCTGGCAAGGCGCAGGCATGTGTCGTGTTGAGATCGCACTTCGTTCGATCCGGCACGGCAACTTTGCATTCCGACCCATCGAAAGGCGAGCGCATTGTGATGATTTCCGCTGCGCGCGGCAACTAGCATACAACTACAATATGTCAAAGCGTCGTGATGGGCTCTGCTCGCCTGCTATATCAAGCATTGGATTTCATGCGCTATCGTACTTGTTGCGCCCTCACACCTGCTGCATGATCGGCCCAAAGCTGGGACGTGCATGTCACGCGTCACGCAGCTAAAGCACCGGGGAGGCAATATTCATGCGCTTGAAAAGACTGACCGTCACACAACTTTCACTCGCCGGCGCTTTTGCGCTTGCGCTGCTCGCCACATCCGCAAACGCCCAGGTTTCCGACGACGTCGTCAAGATCGGCGTGCTCACCGACATGAACGGTCCGGCCTCGACGCCATCCGGCCAGGGTTCGGTGACCGCTGCGCAAATGGCCGTGGACGATTTCGGCGGCAGCGTGCTCGGCAAGCCGATCAGCATCATCATCGGCGATCATCAGTTGAAGCCCGATGTCGGCGCGTCACTGGCGCGGCGCTGGTACGATGTCGATCAGGTCGATCTCATCGTCGACGTGCCGGTCTCAGCCGTCGGCCTCGCCGTGCAGAACGTCGCCAACGATCGCAAGCGCCTGTTCATCACCCATTCGACCGGCGCCGCGGACTTCCACGGCAAATTCTGTTCGCCCTATACAATGCAATGGGTGTTCGACACCCGCGCGCTCGCCGTCGGCACCGCACAGGAAGTGGTGAAACGCGGCGGCGACAGCTGGTTCTTCATCACCGATGATTTTGCCTTCGGCCATGCGCTGGAGCGCGATGCATCTGCCGTCGTCACCAAGACTGGCGGAAAGGTGATCGGCTCGGTGCGTCCGCCATTCGGCGCGTCGGACCTGTCGTCCTTTGTGCTGCAGGCGCAGGCCTCGAAAGCCAAGATCATTGGCATCGCCGGCGGGCCGCCGAACAACATCAACGAGATCAAGACTGCCGGCGAATTCGGCGTGTTCAAGGGCGGCCAGCAGATGGCGGCGCTGCTGGCGCTGATCACCGATATCGACTCGCTGGGGCTACAGACCGCACAGGGTCTGCTGCTGACCACCGCCTTCTACTGGGACATGGACGACAAAACTCGCGCCTGGTCGAAGCGCTTCTTCGAGAAGACCAAGCGGATGCCCACCATGTGGCAGGCCGGCGTCTATTCCTCCACCATGGTCTATCTCAATGCCATCAAGGAAGCCGGCACCGACGAGCCGCTGAAGGTCGCCGCGAAGATGCGCGAGAAGCCGATCGAGGATTTCTTCGCGCGCAACGGCAGACTGCGCGAGGACGGGTTGATGGTGCACGACCTGATGCTGGTGCAGGTCAAGTCGCCCGAAGAGTCCAAGTACCCGTGGGACTACTACAAGATCCTCGCGAAGATTTCCGGTGAGGACGCATTTGGACCGCCGGACCCGGCTTGTGCGTTGGGGAAGAAGTAGGAAAGCGACGCTCCCCTTCCCCTCTCCCCCAGCGCGGCAACGCCGCGCGCCGCGGGAGAGGGTGCCTGAGCGTAGCGAAGGCGGGAGAGGGATAGCGACAAAGCGCGGAGTTGCGGCGCCCTCTCCCGTCTGCGCGCCTTCGGCGCGCATCCACCCTCTCCCGCGGCGCGGAGCTTTGCTCCGCTGGGGGAGAGGGGAAGAAAGCCCCCTACTTCACCACCCCAATCTCTCTGAAATACTTCAGCACCCCGGGATGGATCAGCGCCACATCAGGCGCTGACGCCACTGTATTCGACGCCGTCGTCTCCTTCGCCTGCGCAAGCCGAGCGCCGAGCGTAGCTTCGGCGTCGTGCAGTGTCTTCGCGAGACGATAGGCGACCTCATCCGGCAGCGTTTCGCGCGCGAGGATGTAGCTCCACGAGCCCACCGACGCGATCGGCACCGGCTGGTTCGGATAGCTGTTCGCTTCGACCTGCATCGGCTTGAGGAAGGCGTGTTTGGCGCGGATCTGCGCGATCTCCGCCGCATCGGGCGCAATGAAGCGCGCGCCGCCGGGGCTTTCGCTCATGGCCTTGAAGCCGGGCCAGCCCAGTCCCGCGCCCCACAGCGCGGCGACGCGGCTATCCTGCACCATGGCAGGACCATCGCCGGCGCGGTCGAGATAGACCGCCTGAAAATCCTTGTCCTGATCGAGGCCGATCCCGTCCAGCACATAGCGCGACAGGAACACGAGGCCAGAGCCCTTGGCGCCGAAGGCGATCGGCTTGCCGACGAGATCGCGGATCGTTTTGTAGGGACTGTCGGCGCGCACTACGAACATGCCGGGGTTGGAATACAGCGCCGTGATGATCTTCAGCTTCGTCGGCGCCCGGCCGATGCCCTTGAACGCCTCATAAGCGGGCTCGCCGGCTACCAGCGCGAGATCGAGCTGACCGGCCTCGAGCAACGGGATGTTCTCGGTCGAGCCTTTGGTGTTGCGCGTCGCCAGCGTCAGTGACGGATCGGCCTTGTTCATCACCTCGGCAAAGGCGTCGCCATAGAGCGGGAAGCCGCCGCCGGGCGTCGCCGTGCCGAGACTCAGGCTAAGAGGCATGGTGGTCGACATCGGCTTGGCTCCCTCCTGCGCAATGGCCGTCGTGACAGTCAGGAATGCTGCGCAAACAAGCGGCATCATTTTCATGGGGCACCTCGACGTCGATCAGCCTGCATCGTTCGACCAAGCTTGTAGGCAAAATCCGAATTCTATGAAAGCATGGAGGTAACGGGCGGCAAGCCCGATCGAACGACGTCGCGCATCAGCGCTGCGATTTTCATGTCTGGGAGGAACTATGATCGCTTTTCTGCGTGCCGCTGTCTTGTGTCTTGTCGGCTTCGCCAGCCTCGCCACGACAACCCTCCCCGCCTCCGCCGCCGGCTATCCGGATCGCCCCGTGCGCTGGCTGATCGGCTTCGCTGCCGGTGGCCCCGTCGATATCGTGGCGCGCATCATGGCGCAGTGGCTGTCGGATCATTTCGGCCAGCAATTCGTCGTGGAAAACCGCGCTGGATCGGGCGGCAATCTGGCCGCCGCCGCGGCCGTGACCTCTGCGCCGGACGGCTATACGTTGCTGTTCGTCGCACCGAACAACGCAATCTCGGCCTCGCTCTACAAGAAGCTGCCTTACGATTTCATCCGCGATACCGTGCCGGTCGCCAGCATCATGCAGCTCACCAATATGCTGGTGGTGTCGAATGGCATGCCCGTAAAAACGGTCCAGGAGTTCATCGACTACTGCAAGGCCAATCCGGGCAAGATCTCCTATGCGTCGTCGGGCAATGGCACCTCGGTGCATATGTCAGCCGAGCTGTTCAAGGCGATGACGAAGTGCGACATGATCCACGTGCCCTATCGCGGCTCGGCGATCGCCTTTCCTGACATCATCTCCAACAAGGTGCAGTTGATCTTCGACAACCTGCCCACGGCGCTCGAACAGTCGCGGGGCGGCACCGTCCGCGCACTCGGCGTTACGTCGCCACAACGCTGGCCCATCGTGCCGGATGTCCCGGCCATTGCCGAGACCGTGCCGGGCTTTGAATCCATCGGCTTCTACGGCATCTCCGCGCCGAAGGGCACGCCGCCGGAGGTGATTGCCACCCTCAACAAGGCTGTGGGCGAAGCGCTGAAGGATCCGAAGCTGATCGCACGCCTCGCCGAGACCGGCGGCGTGCCGAAGCCCATGACGCCCGAGGAATTCGGCAAACTGGTTGCCGCCGAAACCGAGAAATGGCGCAAGGTGGTGGAATTCGCCGGCGTCTCGGTCGACTGAGCCAGGGGCGATTGATCCGGGAGCGACTGAGCTAGACGCTCACCGCGACCATGGCGGGCAGCAGCTCAGAACTGCTGACCGCCCCGGCGACCAGATAGGCAAAGCCCAGCAAAGCCAGGAAGCCAAGGAAGAACAGCCCAAAGAGGATGATCGAGAGCTTCTTGGCGAAAGCCGAGATGTTGGTGAGGCCGAGGCCGCCGGCAATCAGGGAAATGATCAGACAGATAACAGCCCAGCGAAACACCCGCGCCTCCATACGTTGAAATTGCGCGGGCCAACGCCACCGCCCGGCCAAAGTTCCGACCCCGGGAACGCGGCATTGCTCACAGGCGACGGCCGATATAAGGAATGCCTGCACCGCCGTCCCCGGTTCTCACGCCCGCTGGACGCCGGCGGGGCCTGTAGCTCAATGGTTAGAGCCGACCGCTCATAACGGTCTGGTTGCAGGTTCGAGTCCTGCCGGGCCCACCAATGATTTAGAGCCTGTGCAGACACTTTGAGAACGACTCGATTATCGCTTTAAGAACGACTCGATTTCGTTTTGAGAACGACTCGATCTCCCACCCCGTTGGCATTCCTGATGAATTTCGCCTCGATTTTTTGCCGATTTTTGAGCGTGAAAAAACCGAGGGGGGTCCGATCAAGCTTTCCGAGGCATCATCCATGAACAAAGCTCTCAAGAAGCACGTCTTTCGCGAAGTCGAAGTGGGCGGCACCGCCTTCAGCGCGACTCTCGATCAAGGCAGGGCGGCTCTACCATGTGCCGATCGCATCCCTTGAAGTCGAACCACGCGTCCGCTGGGTTCTTCCGGGGAAACGTCTGCTCGGCGGCGCCCCGGAGCAACATGTCGGCGGCAACGTTTGATTATCCAATTGCCGGATAGGTCGCCATCGCTGTGCAATCATCGGTGCCGCCTTGTACCAAAGATTCCGGACGCACTGAGCGAAGTCGTCCGCGAGACGCGGACCGCCGGCTTGACCGAGCCCGTGCTCGACAGGAAGTTGGACGGCATCTCGACGCGTTGCGCGAGAGTACGGAACGGGGCAGCTCCCGCCGCCTGAACGGCTCGGCGGGTGCAGAACGGACCTCTAGAGCTGGCGGATAATCCGCGCCTTCATCTTCCATTCCGGCTTGAGCAGCGTAAGCGCGTGCGCCGAAGGGATTACAGTTTTGGTGAGACACCCAAAGTTCTGCACTTTTGAGCCAAAGTTCTGTGGGGACAGGACTACGATCTCATCACCAATCGAAAACCCGCTTTATTTCGAGGAAAGCACTCTTTCGCGCCGCACATCGCCTCACCCCGAAAAACGCGCCGATCAATTCTCGCCCGCCTCATCACGGCTTCTGACTTAGCAAGCTAAGCCACCCTGCCGAATCGTTCGTAGGAAGCATGCAGTTTTTCCGATGGAGGGGAAGCTTACGGCCTTCGGTCGATGCTAACGCAGAAACCTTCTCAGTCAGGCTCACAGGGATTCGAACAGTAACCGTAGGCTCACCGTAGCGACCGCCGCCAGCTGGACGGCCAGCGCCGCGGCGAGTTCCGCCTCTTGCCTTTGGTCGTGCGTATCTGTCCATCATTGACCGATTCTGCTCTGCATAACTGATCCTTGGCAATACGCTCTTGATGATCGGGTGCGCATCCGCTTCGTTACGGCATGCGCGTGTTTTCAACGACGATTGCGGCGGCGACGGCTGTGGCGCTCATAGCGACCGCAATTTTTTTGCTGTCAGTGGCTTGGCTCTAAGTATCACAAGAGCAATAAGGGCAAGCCAAGCACCAGCAGGAAGATGACGAGGACGCCAAGTCCTAGATTATCGTCGCCCTTTACTTCTCTTGGGGACGTCGGTTCGACCGGCGACATTTTTCAGCCTGACAATAAGCCAGCCACTTCTCAACGAGCCATCCAACGCCCGTCTGCTGGCGCCTGAGATATATTTGATTTCCACCCATCACCATCGTCATGGCCTTCTACGAGGCCGCTTGAAGCGTGCGCGCCTCGAGAGCTTCCATGTATTGAGCAATGGCTCTGTTTGAGAGCAGAAGGCGGCTCCTCACCCCCTGCCGGATCATGGTTTCAACCGAGCGGAGCAGAATGTGCGAACAGAACTCTGCGTCCTCGATCTCGCCTGCCCGTTCCAGATAATCCCATGCAATCTGAATCGCATCCTCCATGAGGACAGCGAGGTGAACCAGTTGGCCAGGATTGTTTCTCATGCCTATTCAAATGGCACGAATTGGATTCGTTCCGCGCAGCCACCCCCTAAAGCTTGAGCTGGAGCGATCTTCGTTTGCCTTGGGGTTCCCTAATAAGGCGGTCGCTTCAAGAGGTCCGGCAACCGGGAAATACCCTTAGCAATCCGCCGCGCCTCATCACGTGACAAGGACTCGTTCGCATATTGGTAGTTACGAGCGTGAAGGTCTTCCCGGTGAAGGATGACGCAAATCATAAAGCCATTGGCGTCCTTCACGCGGAAGCAGTCCCTAATCCTCCTCGGCCACCCAAGGCGCCGGAAACCGCCGGAGGTTGTCCATCACATCCTGCGATGATCTGGTACGCCCCGAATGGCTTTGCCATTGGGATAGGTCCGCTCCTTCAACCGCTCCTCGCCGTTCAGCCGGTCACGCTCCTGGCAAAGCCCATCGACCTTGTCCTGCATCCGCTCCAAAAGGGCGACAGCAGACGCAGTACTGATGCCGGCCTTCTGGAGAGATGAGATGTCTTTCTGCTACCGCTTGATCTGCACGCGAATGCGCGCGATCTCGGCCTTGATGTGGTCGAGTCCCATGGTCCAATCCCTGAAGGATGACCCATAAGAACGAAGCGGGAACGATGAGTCAACAGGCTTGTGTAGGAACTGTGAAGCCTCCTCGCACTTAACGTCGCAGGAGAACATATGCCCAAATATCACTTTCCAATTGTTGACGGCACCAAACTTCCCGACCCCGTGGGCGTAAGCCTGCGGAACGACAAAGAAGCAAAAGACCACGCCCAGCTTATCGCTCGCACGGTTGGTGCTGCGGGTATCAAGGCCGACCGCAGCGTCATCGCCATTGACGATGAGGGCAACGAGGTGCACCGCGAGCGCGTGCCGAAACCACCCGCCTCTTAGGTTTGCCGCAGTCTGTTTTCCTCCTCGATGCCGCGGGCGATTCTTGCTTTTTTCACCGCGCGCACGTCTGGAAACGCGCAGCCTAACCGCCGCGCTTCTTTCTGGACAACCGTAATACGTCGTTTAAAGATGACCGAGCACCGTGCAGCACTTGCGCCGCTTCGAATTAGCTCGAGAAGTCGTGCACTATCCGCATCAGTCCACGACAACTTCGTCTTGCGCATCCTCCCCTCCACACTTTCTGCGGTCGAGGAAACGCAATGGACGCGCGAACGTTCCGACGTGCTGGAGAAACTTCGCGCCCCGCTAAAGTGCCAAATCGGTGTAAACTTTCATCATCACCGCGCGGCCTTAGGCATCCATCGGTGCTGAGAGTGTACTCCGCTCCCGCCATCCACAAGCGAGAGCGAACCATGCTTCCTAATACGGACCACATTGAACGCCCTGACTGCCCGAAGTGCTCGACGCGAACGCTTCTTATGCGCCGATCTCCTCAGGGAGAAGGTGCTGAGATCAGAATGTTCGAATGTCCTTCATGCGAAGAAGTCATCGAGCAAGTGACAAGAACGCCCGTGCCGTACTCCAATCCGTGGGATCGAAACGACACCGGCGCGCAGCATACCTAGCCCATGTTTTCGAAGGTCCGCATCGCGCTGACAATGTTCTTGCCGAGATAGGGCTTAGGAATAAACAGCGCATTGGCCGGTATGCTCAGTGGCCGAGCCTTGCCGGTGGTTATGATGATGTGGACGGGCGGCCAGCGGTCGCGGACAGCAGCAGCGAGCTTGATACCGTCCATTGAACCCGGCATGTCGATATCGGTGAAGACAAGGTGGATGTCTTGGCGCGCTTCCAGGACTGCAATGGCCTCATCAGCTGTACCGACCTGAATCACTTCAAAGCCCGCGTCCGCCAACTCGTCGCAGACGACATCCCGGATGAGGACTTCGTCCTCGACTACTAACACTGTCGGCATTGGCACTCCCAAGGTGGGCGAATGACAGGCCACAACTGCCGATATGAAGCTATCTAGTCCAAAATCGTTCCGGCATTAATCAGGGGGATTTAGACCTGAATTCCGCCCCCCCTTGGAGCGCTCATCCACTTCATCCTTTATCTTTTTGCCGGAGACTTCCGATTTCCCTCCGGACTTTTCGGTGCGGCCTTTTTCGGACTGGTTGTTAAGGGCATCGTCTCGTCTTGTAGACATGACACACCTCCAGTTTTTCAGCCCAAATAATGCGGTTCCCCAGTAAGAGTTCCGCGGGCCAACTAGCCTGCCAACCTCATCAGTTCACGTTTGCGTTCTAGGACCGGCGAAAAGCCGCCCCGGGCAATACACCGCGCGGCCCTTCATCGTATGGTCACGTGGAGGGCACGCCTCTAAGCGCCCAGATTCCGACGGCAAGGGCACCAGCTGCGGCCACGCACAGCCAGGGTGTCATTGGACCGTGACGCGCGCCGTGACGCCCGTGACGATTGCGTTGGCCGCTGCCCCAGACAGATCAATGCAACGTCCCTTGATGAACGGCCCGCGATCCGTGATCCGCACGCGCGCCGACCGCCCGTTGGCCTTGTTCTTGTTCGTTACCGTGACGTGGCGGCCGAAGCGCCTGGTGCGGTGCGCCGCCGTCAGGGCGCAGGTGTTGAACCGTTCGCCATTGGCCGTCCGCTTGCCATGGTAGCCGTCTCGCACGCCGTACAGGCGCCCCGTTAAGAAGGCCGCGAAAAGACCTGCGGGCCAACGGGAGCTGCGCGAAGGCGGGATGATAGTTCTGGAACCCAAAGGCAAACCCACGCGTTCTACCAATTCGCCGCCCAATGCATTACGGCGTCCACGGAGCGCCGATGACCTCTTCCACTGTCAAGCTTCTTTTAGCTTGCCTTGTCGGTCTGGCAAGCTTGGGCAGCGCGATGGCGCAGAACTCAGACCAATCGGGGCGACAAACGGTCCAGGCCGAATGGGAGCGGATGTCGCCGAAGGTCCTGCTGTGCGTCGACGGCCGCCTCCGTCGCGCCCACCGGTCTGTCAACGCCCTGATAGATCGCGGCGTGGGGCCCTCGGACTCTCGCCTTGCGCGCATCGTCCGCGACTGTGGCGCCAAGGTGCCCCCGAATGCCGACTTGGCGACGCCCAGCTTCGAGTGCCGTGCGGCGACCTATCCTGACGAGAAGGTCATTTGCGATAATCCCGAGCTCGCGCGGCTCGACCGCGCGGTCGTACAGGCGTACCAAGAAGTACTGACCCGCAGAGGATCTCGGGTCGCGAAGAACATATCGGAGCCGCTCCTGGAACGGCGCCACGCGTGCGACGCCGATGCCGAATGCATAAAGCAGATCCAGCTGACGACAATCGCCGCGTTCCAGGCGCGCGGGGCCTCCCCGCAGACGCCAGCCGCCTCGGCCGACGCTGAGCCCGCCGACCCGGGATATGTCGTCGATGACATCCGGCTGGGCAGCGTCGTCGCCGAAAATTCGCGACTCCGCGACTTCGAGTGTACACCGAGCCGGCAATACCCCGGTTTGACCGCCTGCCGCCGTCAGACAACGGAGCGCTCGCGTCGCCGCCGCACTTCGGTGTCAACTTCGCTGCTGCATGCCGCCGATGGCTCTGTCGTCTACGTAGGTCAGAGTCTGGAGCCCGTCTATATCGGTAACGACGAAGCCGACGACGAGATCACCCGGTTGTCGGCATCGTTCGGCAAGGCGTCCCTGCTGCCGATGTCGGACACCGGGGGAGCACGAAACGGCGTCATCGCGTCATGGGGCACGGTGACTCTGCGTCCCGTCAAGCCGGATCGCCTGGCGTCTCTGGCAGCCGGCGCCGACGATCGGCCAGGCCTCCTCATCGACCATATCGGGAATCCGCAGAAATCCGCGCAGTCGGGGCTGCCTGTCTATCGGCTCGAAGGGGGACCGGGCTACGTCTGGACCGCGAGCTGGGGTCGACGGGGTCGCGGAGCGCTTCGCATGATCGCGATCGACGCGTCGCGGTTGCCTGGCGCCGCTACTGCCGCCACCGAGCCCCCGATGCAGACTACAGTCGCAGTACAAGCCGCTGGGGGCCCGCAGGACGGCACAGCTTCGCCCGCCGCACCGGCACAAGCCGTCCCCAAACCACCAGCCGCTCCCGCTGCGCCGACGCCCCCTATAGAGGCTGCTCCGTCCGCAGCTCCGCAACCGGATACGCCTGCGACCGTGCGGGTGGTCGGCTCCCCGATCGACCTACGTCCGTCAGCTCCGACCAACGCAGCGACGCCAGCCTCAACGCCATCAGCTCCGCGTGATGGCAACGGCTTGGTGATGCTTCTGACAGCCGTGATCGTCGCTCTGCTCGGGACCGTGGTCTACATGTTTAGGCGGCCGAAGGCGCACCAATCCAGCGGCGGCACGGTCGCGCAAATAACGGCGACTGCCGCAACAGGGACGGTCTCGCCCGAGGCAGTCGGCGCTCACGGAGCGGATAGGATGAATCTCGCCGCGCTCGTTCCTGCGGTGTCGCCGGACACCATCGGGGCGTCTCCTGCAGATATCGCCGGCCCGCCGGCCCCGGGTCCTGTTTCCGATATCCAAAAGCACTCTGCAGCCTAAGCGCGCATGCTAGTCGTTGACCGTGCTGGCATTGGTTTCCGCACGGAAGTTTGCGGGACACCGACCAGTCGTCGCGCGCTGACGGCAGGAGCACGACAAAGCCCGACCAATGTCCATCTAGGCGCCAGTTCGGTGAAAGAAGATTTATCTAAGTTGGCCGTCGGCCCAAGATCATCAGTAGAATAAACCGCATATCGATGGGCGTCCGTCACAAGTGGCAGATCTCCATCACCGGTTTTGCTAATGACGCCAGCTCACGTGTGGCTCCTGCGACGCCCTCGAGCGCCTCGGGCCTGAAACGTTTGCTCGCCCTACAGAGCGGAAAGATCGTCTGGAGTCTTCCCAAACCTCTCGATAATTTCAGCGTTGCCGAACTCTCCTTTATCTGTGCTGCCAGCGCGTTGGAAGGCAACCGCGCCGAGGTCCCTGGATTAAGCGCCCGCGCTGTTGTTTCGCTGAAACAGCAGACTAGCATTCGACTGCCTCACCGGAGATTGGCCCATCCTCGCCCGCGACTGACACGGCGATGCCGAGAGATTACCCGGTTCCCTGCACCAGCGAGTAACAGGTCTGCTCTTTTCTTCGTTCCGCCATCTGTTGCGTTTAACATATTTGCACCAATTGTGTGTGCAGCAAGGCTGTAATTGATCGAACCGGAAAGCGAGTTGGACCATGGTGAAACCGTTTCCATCGAAGACGCACATCGGCAACCACGCGCTCCATCCCGAAACACTGATGCTGAACTACGGATACGATCCGCAACTGTCCGAAGGTGCCGTCAAGCCTCCCGTGTTCCTGACGTCGACATTCGTTTTCAAGACCGCGGAGGACGGACAAGACTATTTCAATTACGTCTCGGGTCGGCGCGAGCCGCCCGAGGGGACGGGCGCGGGGTTGGTCTACTCGCGCTTCAATCACCCCAACAGCGAGATCGTGGAGGACAGGCTCGCTGTCTACGAGCGCACTGAGAAGTGCGCATTGTTCTCGTCCGGAATGTCGGCGATCGCAACCACGATCCTTGCAATTGTGCGGCCGGGCGACGTGATCCTCCACTCCCAACCTCTTTATGGCGGAACCGAGACCCTCTTCGCCAACACGCTCGCGGGTCTGTCCATCGGCGCGGTGGGCTTCGCCGATGGCGTCGACGAGTCAGCACTCAGCGCGGCGGCGAAAGATGCGATGAGCAAAGGCCGCGTCGCGATGATCTTCATCGAAACGCCGGCGAATCCGACCAACGGCCTTGTCGACATCGCGATGGTGCGCCGGGTGGCTGACACGATCGGCCGGGCGCAGGGTCATGCTCCCCTCGTTGCGTGTGACAATACGCTGCTCGGTCCCATCTTTCAGCGACCAATCGAACACGGTGCGGATCTATCGCTGTACTCGCTTACGAAGTACGTTGGCGGTCACTCCGATCTCATCGCAGGCGCCGCGCTCGGTTCGAAAACTCTCATGAAAGACATCGGGGCGCTGCGCGGAGCCATCGGCACTCAGTTGGACCCGCACTCCTGCTGGATGCTCAGCCGGTCGCTCGAGACATTGAGCATCCGGATGGAAAAAGCCGATACCAACGCGCGGCTCGTCGCGGACTACCTGCGCGACCACGCCGGAGTAGCCAAGGTCCATTACCTCGGTCACCTCGACGAGAACTCCCCGGCAGGCCACCTCTACAAGAGGCAGTGCACCGGCGCCGGCTCCACCTTCTCGTTCGACATCGCGGGCGGTCAGGGCGCCGCCTTCAAATTTCTCAACGCGTTGCAGATTTTCAAGCTCGCCGTCAGTCTAGGCGGAACGGAGTCGCTCGCGAGTCTGCCCGCGAGCATGACGCATTCCGGAGTGCCGGCAGACGTCCGCCTGAAGCTTGGCATCCTCGATTCCACGGTCCGTCTCTCCATCGGCATCGAACACCCGGCCGATCTGATCGCCGACATTGCCCAGGCTTTGGGTTCAGACTAACTGGGACGCACCGAGCATAAGGAAAGCCGCGCTGCCTATCGCAGCTCGGCTATGTGAAGGCGCGGTCCCACGCCCTCACCTGTCTTTGAAAGATCTCAGGCAGCAGCTTGCCCGATAACTTCCACGGTGGCGTTCGCCAAAACTTGAGGAGCGGCCTTCGTCCATCGAATCGCCTCGGCCGGATTCGCCGTCATAAGTTCCAAATGCCACACCATAGGC
This sequence comes from Tardiphaga sp. P4_G1, assembly GCF_056401215.1. NCBI lineage: Bacteria > Pseudomonadati > Pseudomonadota > Alphaproteobacteria > Hyphomicrobiales > Nitrobacteraceae > Tardiphaga > Tardiphaga sp. P4_G1. The sequence continues at coordinate 52,689 of NZ_JBFUJU010000004.1, read as the reverse complement.
GGCTTTCCCTCCGACATAGGCGTCGTAACGCGAACCTTGGTTGTTTGCATATCTTTCCCCGAATCTGTGGACACCTCGATTTTACGCTTGCTCGCAGGAATTGACCAACCCCTTCAAGACGCGATCGCTGGCGTCTTCAATCTCTGACGCCATGTGGCTCACCAGATCGGGAAATTCGTCCGTAACTTCAGATACCGAGATCTTGGCCGCCCCTCGCCGCCGTCAGGCATTGCTCCGCGAGATCCTGCGCCTTCGCGAAATCTCCGCTTTGAGATGCTTGGAAATCCAGAATTCCACGAATTCATCTGCACGTTCAGTCATCGATCCACAGGCGGACCAGTTGCCTCAGTCTTCAATCTGATCAGGTTAACCGGTGGATTACTTCAAAGAGYCGATCACAGATCCGAGCAAGGCTTCTTGTGGGTGCCGTCGCGACACCAAGCAGAAGCCCGGACTTGACGCCGTCAGTCGACACATACCAAGACGAAAGCGGCGATGGAGCCATGCCGAACGCCGAGACTTCGCGTGCGACAACCAAATCTGACGTTCTGCTCGGCAATTTCAGCAATACGGCCAGGCCAGGCGTGGCGACGCGATCGGCGCCGACGGATGCCTGAAGACAATCCAGCAGCGCCTGCCGCTTGGCGGCATAGGCGCGCTTGGTGCGCCGGAGATGGCGCATGTAGTGCCCCTCATGCATGAACTCGGCGGTTGCGAGTTGCACCGCGGGGCCGGGGGCGGGCGCGAGACACGCAGCGACCTCCCCGAACCGATCGGCTAGTTCGACCGGTGCGACCAGGAAACCGAGCCGAACTGTCGGGCTGATCGTTTTGCTGAACGAACCGATGTGAATGACGCGCGCGTCGCGGTCGAGCGACGCCAGTGCCGGCGCAGCCCGGCCGACCAGTTGCAGTTCGCTCAGATAGTCGTCTTCGATCACCCAGACTTGGTTCGTGGCTGCCCACTCAAGCAGGCGAAGGCGCCGCTCAAGCGACAAAGTGGCACCGAGCGGCGCCTGCTGGCCGGGCGTCACGACGACGAGCTTCGCGTCCGGATGGTGGCGCAGGCCATGATCGATATCGATGCCGTCGGCATCGACCGGGATGGCGGCGAGGGATAGGCCTGCGAGTTCGAGTCCCTTTCTGGTGAATGGAAAGCCCGGATTTTCGACCCAGGCCGTCTGGCCACCGAGATTGAGCACGCTGACTGCCAGGCCGAGGCCAGCGCTGAAACCGCCGGTGACCATGACCTGCGATGGTAAACAATTGATGCCGCGGGCGATGGCCAGATAGCCGGCGATCTCCCGCCTCAGTTCAAGCTCGCCGCGCGGGTCGGGATAAATGGGCGGCGCACTCGCCTCGGCACGGACCGCTTGCGCGCGAATGCGTGCGAACAAGGTTGCCGGAAACGTCTCGATAGCCGGCACGCCCATCTGGAACAACGCAGGTCCCTGCGTCATTTCCCGATAGGTCTCCATGAACGAGCCTGCGTCCGGCGGCTGCTCGCGCTTGACGACAGCGCGCGGACGCAATGCGACGCGCGTGCCGGTCGCCCGCGAGGCTTCGATCAACTGGGCGGCGGCCAGCTTCTCGTAGGCCGTCCGCACGGTCCCGCGCGCGACACCGAGCTGCGCGGCGAGATCCTGCCATGACGGCAGACGCGCACCGGGCTCCAGCACGCCGCCCTCGATGGCGGTCGTCACGCCTTTTCGGATCTGTTCCGCCAAAGGGACCTTCGCTTTACGGTCGATATTCAGGTTCAGAGTCATGGCGTCGAAGTATATGATTTCTTCGCGTTCTTGGTGCTTTTTTCTGGCCCAGCCTGGGCCATCTTCGGGTTTACAGAAGGAGAAAGCTCATGACGATCCGCACCCTTGTCACCATCGCCTGCGCCGCGCTCGCTTTCGCGGTCGCCGGGCCCGCCTCGGCACATGACGGCCAGACCGAAACGGTCACGCCCAAGTTCAATCAGGCAATTCCGAACATCCCTGGTAAGTCGCTCGTCGCCGTTGAAGTCAACTATGCACCGGGCGCGGCATCGCCGCCGCACACCCATGCGAAGTCCGCCTTCATCTATGCCTATGTGGTTTCGGGCGCGGTCGAGTCGAAGGTGAACGACGGCGAGACCCGCATTTACAAGTCCGGCGAGAGCTGGTCCGAACCGCCGAACGCGACCCATTCCATCAGCCGTAATGCGAGCAAGACCAGGCCTGCGAAGTTGCTCGCGGTCTTCGTCGTCGACTCCGACGACAAGACGCTTACCACGCGCATCAAGTGAAACTCGAAGGATTGAAGCGATGACCAAAAGACTCGATTACAACCAGATTGCTCCGAACGGGATCAAGGCACTCGGCGGTGTCTATGGTTATGTCATGCAGAGCGGACTGTCGGGTGAGCTGGTGGATCTCGTTTATCTGCGGGTCTCGCAGATCAACAACTGCGCCTATTGTCTCGACATGCACACCCGCGACCTCATCAAGAAGGGCGTGAAGATCGAAAAGCTTGCGCTGGTGCAGGCGTGGGAAGAGAGCGGCAATCTCTTCAGCGCGACCGAACGCGCCGCGCTGGCCTGGGCCGAGAGCGTCACGCGCGTCACTGAGACCGGCGTGCCGGATAGTGCTTACAGAGCCGCGCGTGAGGTTTTCGACGAGAAGCAGCTCGTCGATCTGACGATCGCGATCGGCCTGATGAACAGCTATAACCGCCTGGCCATCAGCTTCCGGAATACGCCGCAGGCCGTACTCGAACATTGAGCCCGTGCTCCACCGATCAAGTCACGATGAGGACAAGCCATGACCGTTGAGCAGATATCTGGAGTTCGCATCCCCGACAGTAAGATCGCGCGTGAGGTGACCGAGCTTATCCGTAACACCGAGAGCGATTTGCTCTTCCATCACTCCGTGCGGGTCTATTTCTGGGGAGCCCTGACAGCAAAACGGATGGGGCTCGTTTTCGATCCCGAGCTCCTTTACGCAGCGTCTATGTTTCACGATATCGGGCTCACCGCGCACTACCAACACAGCCACCTGCGGTTCGAAGTGGACGGCGCGAATGCCGCGCGTGATTTTCTGCGGAGCCACAACATCTCCGAAAGCGATATCGAAACGGTCTGGAACGCCGTAGCGCTTCACACCACGCCCGGTATCCCTCAATTCATGCGCCCCGAGATCGCGCTGGTACAGGCAGGGGCGGGCATGGATGTCGCTGGGCGCGGCTATGACCAATATACCGATGCGGAACGCGAGGCCGTGGCCGCCGCCTTTCCGCGCGGCCACGACTTCAAGCATGGAATTATCGATGCCTTTTATCAGGGCATGAAGCACCGCCCCGACACCACCTTCGGAACATTCAACGACGACGTCCTTGCATTCAAGGATCCGAACTTTCGGCGGATCGATATGTGCAGCATCGTGCTTGCTTCGAAGTGGGACAGCTGAACCAAAGGAGCCGAGCAGGTCGAACAACAGAACCGTGGCGTTTATCGCAAGGTGCGAGCCACGAGCTCGGCGCGCGACGTATAACCCATGGAGTAGCTGATACATTAACCAAGCACCACTGGACCGCGGTCAGCCGGCAAAGGTACCCCCCTCGGACGGAATCAAGGAGAGGTTCTCCGATTTCGAGATCATGTCGCGGGAGCCGGTTCGTCGCCTTGAACGTCGGCAGCCGCGACGAACTCGCAAACATCGCGTCGGCTTGCTCGAAAATGCGATACCGCTACAGAAGGCGGTGCGGCTGCTTGGTGTTTCACTATCGTCGTTTTGATCGGACGTCGAAGAAACTCCGCAACTCGCTCTGCCGAAGTGAGATCCTCTTCGATGTGATATCCGTATTCGAAGGATCGCCCAAGTCGTCGCGTGACATTCCGTCGATGAAGTGTGTCAGGTTACCGAGTGAATTCGTTCAGAAGGCGGCAAATTGGGCGGCGGCATCTGATCGCGATAATGCGCGAGAACCTGAAGCCGAACAGCCGCCGACAGATTTCCCTGATCCCTGTTGCGATCGATCTCGCTTGCTAGATCGACAGCAGTGATACTGCGCGCACCGGCGATTTCCTTCATCCCGCTCCAAAACGCTTCTTCCAAACTGACGCTCGTCTTATGACCACCAATGACAATGACCTCTCGGCTACGGGAGACTTCATACGATTGCTCCCTGGCTTTCCCCACTCAATAGTAGGTTACAGATAACCGTTGCTCAGGACCATCGCAGACCGATGGCATTTATCAGGCCACGCTTTAGGAGCTGACAATGGTCGCGCAGGGCGACCGCGACTGCCCCAAAGGCCCATGAGGTACCAAGCATGGCCGCCTTGACTGGACCGCTTACGCTCACCACGCCTTCCCGAGCCACCGGCCCCCCCCCCCCGACCTAGCGTATCGTGGGAGCGCAGCGCACCTTCCACCTGAGCATAACCCCGAAGTTCGCCGGGATCCGGAAGAATCGCAAAATCCGCTCGGCTCGTATGACTGGAGAAATAGTTTGGATTTTGAGATCGTCGCCGCCGAGCCGTCGGGTCTGAAACTCTAGGCATTCCTTGGGGGAAATCGAAATAGGCGAAACTCAAATCTATAGGGACTTCGCCTTGCCTCTGGGACTCCCCGCCCCTTCATGCGGCGCATCCAGCGACATCAACCTGATCAGGCCGCCGCGCCGAGACAAACTTTTCGCGAGATCCCGATGGCGTCCAAAAACCCCCTCGTCGTGACTCACGACAAGCAGCGCGCCGTCATAGGCGCGCAATCCGGCTTCAATGGCCTCGATGGAGTTGATGTCCAGATGATTGGTGGGCTCGTCCATGATCAGCAGCGATGGCGGCTCCAGGCCGCCGAGGACACAGGCGAGGCCAGCGCGAATCAGTAGTCCACCGCTCAGGCGAGCGACGGTCTGCGTCTCAGCATCGGCGCGATACATGAACTGGGCCAGACCGCTTCTGCAGGCGTTCCCTCTCGCAGCACGCAACAATTCCCTGCCGTTCGTTCACAACTTCGACGATGAGGCTCGCGAGGTCACTCTTGCGGTCGGATTGGACTACGGACGCGATCTACATCTCATCAACTTGCTGTCCGAAAGCCACAGCCGTGCCGACGATAAGGGCAAGCACCACCTCATCCTGGAGGGCAATGGCTGCCGTTGGTTCCGGATCGGCGGTCTTGATTATCTGCTGAGGCGCAGCGACATCGACCTTCCTCATCATCAATGACGCCTGAATGACGTTCGGAAGCCGCTGCCTGGAGAATGCATTAAGATGTCTGTCTCGGACGTTCCCGCTAAAAAGCATGTCCAGAAACTCTAGGTAATTTCCCTCTAACATTCGGCGCTGGGCCAAGTTCGCTCCGCGTAGATCCGCCGAGGTGCCACGATGGGCGCAGATCGGAGGCGTCCTGACACTTAGATTGGCAGCGATCGTGGCGATCAGCTGCTCTACCAGGTCATCCGCAAGCCCGCCGCCAATCCAGCAGCGAACCGGCGTCCGGCGTGGCGAAATTCAGTGCTGGCCGCTCGAGTGAACCCGTGGAACAGAGCTGCCTAATCAGTCTGCTTTGGACCCATCATCGATTCAGTCTCCGCCGATACCGAGATAGCAGCAGCGACCGCGTTCCCCTTTATCAGGGGAGTTTTCCAACGAAATCCGCCAACAGGGGACCTCAACCGCTCTCTGCAAATCGCCAATTTCTAATTACCTTTCTCGGAATGCCCGGTTCATCTGGTCCGTAAACGGCTTCACCAAATACGACGCTGCTGTTCGCTCTTTTGTGGAGATGAAGACCTCGGCAGGCATTCCGGGAACGAGCCTCATATCCTTGATCTTCGACATGGCGTCGTTCGTGAGCTGAAGATAGGCCATGTAGTACTCTTGCCCATTTGACGGGTCCTTCACCGATGCCGGCGATACCATAGCGACGCGCGCTGTAAGTTCAGGCGTGGTTGTACGGTTAAACGAAGTCAATCGCACCCGGGCACTCTGCCCTTCTCTGACCTGATCAATATCGGTAGGAGAGATCTTCACCTCGAACTTCAGCTCGACACCTTCAGGCACGATGGTGGCAATGCGCGCGGCAGGCGTGATGACCCCTCCAATGGTGAACACGAAGAGCTCATTTACGTATCCTGTGATCGGCGAACGAATCTCGGTACGTGATAGCCGGTCCTCAATGGCGAGCTTGCGTTCGTTCAACTCAGATATTCGAGCATCAATTAATCTCAGATCACGTTGCGCCTCGGTGCTGGCGTTCTGATCGACGGCAATAATCTGTACGCGAATTTCGCTAGTCCGGACCTTCGCACGGGCGATACTGGAGATGATTTCGCCGCGTTCGCCGCGAATCCGCGCCCAATCCCGGTGAACCGAATAGACGCGGGTGTATTCGACGATCTGCTTGGCAAAAAGATCGTTCAGCTTGTCACGCTCGACGCCCACGAGCTTGATCTCTTCCTCTTTAGCTGTCAGACGCGCTTCCATTCCGTTAATTTCTTCGCCGGTTTGAGCAATGCTCAGCTCAAGCTGCTCCTTCTGGCTATCTCGACCAAGCTTGTTGCCTGCAAACAAGCGCCGTTCTCCCTGAATCACCGTATCAACCGAGGTCGAGATTGCTGGAAGTTCGGCAGGGAAATCAATGGACGGCAAGTTATCACGCTCAGCGGTCAATCGCGCCTGACGCCCAAGGGACTCGCCAAGCTGGGACCGCACGATCAGGAGTTCGGCCCTAATCTGCACATCATCAAGCGTCGCGAGAATCTGCCCCTGCTTGACGAAATCGCCGTGCCGGACGGCGAGAGTCTTTACGATACCTCCATCCCTATGCTGAACTTCTTTTAGGTTCTGGTCGACTTTCGCCACACCCGACGCGACAACGGCCCCCTCCAACATTGCCAGCGCGGCCCATCCCCCGCAGCCGGCTACCAACAGTAGAACGAGTGTAAGACCTCCAACGATACGCGGCCATATACGGAAGGAATTGCCGCGAACGGGCTCCGGCGCGACAACTTCTGCCTCAAACTGTCTGGCGTCAAAATGTTTCATTATCCGAGGTCCTGCCTGCTTTAGCTTATGGCAACTGTGAACTGGAGCTGGTGATGCCCGGCGACTTCGATGGAGAAAAAGTCGTTTGAATCCGGTCGGTCATGCACATCCACCACGGTAAATTCACCTTCATCCAGATGTTCGAACCGAAAGCGAACCGGTCGGTTATCCTGATTACCCTGCAGATAGATGTCGTCGAACATATCCGCGATCTGCTGCCCGGCGTCCGCTTCTTGCAAATAGGCGATTTCGTATGTCGCCGCAAAAATGCGATCGCCCACCGTGAAGTCGGTGATCTTGCGGATCAGGAGCGGCTCATGGTCGTCATCGCTGCGTTGAAACTCAAAACGATCCCGGCCCGGGCCGCCGGTCATGGAAACCGATCCCGAACCGGCAATCAGGCGATCGTCCCCCCCTCCACCAATGATCTTTTCAAACGAATTGATCAGGTCGTGACCAATGTCCTGACCGTCCGCGCGTCCATTCGCAAGGTCGATGGTGACGCTGAGGGTCGCGGTGGCATAAGACAGTGTATCTGAGCCGTCGCCTCCATCGAATTGATCACTCGCAGCATCCGCGGTCGCCAAGACGCGATCATCGCCCTCCCCGGTCTGCACGATGTCCTGGCCCGCACCATCCGCGACGACATCGTCACCAATTCCTCCGATCAATCTGTCGTTGCCCGCCGCCCCATCCATTGACAGCGACGACACTGCGGCGACGATCGTGTCACCGCCGCTTCCGCCAATCACGGCTTCAAATCGCGTGATTGTGTCGCTTCCGATATCCGCGCCGCTCGCAGCATTATTTGCGACGTCAACCACAACTCCGGATGTCGCGGTCGAATAATCCAAAGTATCGATGCCCGCCCCGCCATCGTAGCTGTCTGCTTCGCCGTCTGCGGCCGCAATCAGGTAGTCATCACCCGCGCCGCCATCAACGGTGTCGCGACCGACGCCGTCGGAAAGTGTATCGTTACCATCGCCACCCGCGATGAGGTCATTGCCGGCACCGGCAATCACAATGTCCGCGCCATCGCCGCCATCGAGATTATCGTCGCCATCCCCACCGTCGAGTGTGTCGTTGCCTCGATCGCCCCTAGCAAGGTCTTCGCCCGCACCGGCAAGAATGATGTCATTACCTGCGCCACCGAACAGCACATCATTGCCGTTTTCACCCATCAAGTTGTCGTCGCCGTCTTCGCCGTAGATCCGGTCGTTTCCTGCCCCGCCAAAGACGATGTCATTGCCAGAACCTGCAAACACAACATCATTTCCCGCACCGGCATAGACGACATCATTGCCGGCCCCAGCGACGATGTGGTCGTTACCCGCGCCACCGATAATGACATCATTGCCTTCGCGCGCATCTATATTGTCATTGCCGTCCCCAGCGTTGATGGTATCAACGCATTGCGTACCAAGAAGATTGTCGTCCCCGCTCGTTCCGACGATCGGGGGCGCTGCCACGACATTAAAATAGGCTACTTGAGGTACAACGACGAACCCGTCTGTGATGAAATACGTCAACTTGACCGGTCCAAGCATTCCCTGATCATGAACAAAAGACCAATCGCCCTCGGCGCTTTGGCTCACGCGCCCGGTGTTCGCAGACAAGCCGACAACACGCAGACTGTCACCGTCAGCATCGCTCGCGCCTGCCAGAAGAGCGAGCATTGAAATCAAGAACGCCTGGCAACCATATATGTCCTGGAGATACACCGGGCCGTTGATGCGCGGCGCCCTGTTCCGCGCCGTCTCTGGATTCACGCCTCCGGAATTTGGAATGTCGATCAGGGGTGGACGCGGTCCTTGCGGCTGTGCGCCCGATCCTCTGCTGTCTCCATCTCCGCCTCCGCCTCCGCCGCCGCCGCCGCCGGTTCGCCCGGTGTCACCCTGCCCCGCTGGCCGGTTATCCTTCGGGCGCTCCGGATCGATCGATGATCCGGAACTTAGGTGCACAACAGGTGGCCGTTCCAGCCCACTCCCATGCGTGACGGAGCTGTTCTGTACGTCCTCCTCCGATTTAGGCAGGATCGGAGCATTGGATCTCGACGATCCTCGCGTCCGTTCCGTGCCGCCAGTTACGTCCTCTTCTGATTCTGCTTCGCCTTGAACGCGCTGTTCGTTATCGCTTCCGTCTTCGCTGCTCTCTTTATTAGGCTGTTCGTGCTTTTCATCCGCGCGCGCTTCGACGCGAATCGGCAGAAAGCTGCGCAGATAGGCTACGCAACTGGCCAAAAATAATAGAAAGACAACCGGAACAAGCCTTCCCTTGTGGTTGTCGCTCTCGACAAAATCATCGCGGCTCTGTTTCGCCGGTCCGGATTCCTGCTTGGTGGCCCTGGCTGTAATCATGCTGGCCTCCTGACCATTGTTTGTTGATCTTCTGTAACCGGCTTGGCAGCCCCCTGCAGACCCGGCGTCATAATGTCGTGCTTATTGCCGAAAGCGACCATCCGGCCATTCTGTACGATGGCGACGAGGTCCACCGCCACAAGCGCGCTTGGCCGATGCGCGATGACGATCGTGATTCCCCCGCGCTCGCGAATACCCCCGATCGCTCGCGTGAGTGCTTCTTCGCCTTCGCCGTCAAGGTTTGAATTCGGCTCGTCCATGACGACGATGAAGGGGTTGCCATAGAGCGCGCGTGCCAACGCGACGCGCTGTCGTTGACCGGCGGACAAAGCCGCGCCTTGCGGACCCAGTTGGGTCCGATATCCCGACGGCATCTTCACGATCATCTCATGAACGCCAGCCGCTTTCGCGGCGTCGACAACCTTGCGAAAGTCCGGCTGCGGCTCGAACCTACAGATGTTCTCTTCGATTGTTGCATCCATCAAGCTAACTTCTTGTGGCAGGTAGCCGATGTGCTGGCCAATCTCGTCCTCGCGCCATTGGCTAAGATCGGCCCCGTCGAGCCTCACACTTCCACGCAGCACGGGCCATATGCCGGTCAGTGCACGCACCATGGTGGTCTTACCGCCCGCACTGGGGCCGATGATTCCAAGCGCCTGTCCCGCCTCGATCTCGAAGTTGATATCGCTCAAAATAATTTGGCCTGATCCCGGGGCAGCAATGGTCGCCTTGTCCACCGTTAGACGCATGCTCGGGGCTGGTAGTTGCATTGGCTGGTCCGCCGCAGCAAGAGCGATCACCGTATCGCGTAGCCGCGCATAAGCCATGCGTGCTGCGATAAACGACTTCCAGTTTCCGATCGCGAGATCGACTGGCGCGAGCGCGCGCGAAGAGGCTACCGAACATGCAATGATCGCACCGGCGGACAATTCATTCTTGATTGTTAAATATGCGCCAAGGCCAAGCAGCGCCGATTGCAGGATCATGCGGAAGACCCGAGAGACAGCTGCAAATGTACCTGTGATATCGTTGGCTTTGGTCTGCAATTCCAGATGCTCGCCGTTTGCCTCGTTGAAACGACCCACAGCTCGCCCGGCAAAGCCCATGGCCTTGAGAACGTCGGCATTGCGCGCATTGCAGTCGGCAATCGTGTTTCGCGCGAGCGCCGCCTTGCGTGTTGACACGCTGAGACGTTTTGTCAGCACTTCGCTGACAACCGTCATAACCGTCAGAAAGAGCGCGCCCGCGATCGTCAACGCACCAAGCAGCGGATGAAGGAAATAGATGAATGCAAGATAGATCGGCATCCAGGGAAGATCGAACAGTGCTGCCGGTCCCTGACTGCCCAGGAAACCACGAACCGTATCGACATCGCGACCCCGCTCAAGAGCCTCCGATGTCGAAAAGCCAAAACGCGGCATATCGATCGCGACCCGGTGCGCGAGTGGCGCAATCTTCTTGTCCATCCGGGCACCGACACGAACAAGCACTTGGGACCGGATGACGTCGAAGCAGCCCTGAAACAGATACAGCCCCACAGCCAGACCTGAGAGCACGACCAGCGTCGGTATGCTTCCGCTGGTCAAGGCTCGGTCATAGATCTGCATCATATATAGCGAGCCAGTCAGAGCCAGAACGTTGATCAGCCCCGATACGATGAACAAGAAAATAACGATTCCGCGCAAGCCGCGCGTGAGTTCTGCAAGGCTCCTGCGTTTTGCGGGAGTGAGTTCTTTTGATTTTACCATTGTGATGCCGCCCGGATTTCAAACTCAAGAGGACGAGTTTGGGAGCAGTGGATCAACGATCCACCGCTCCCGATCTTGCAGACTAGAGCCCGACGTTGGCCGCCGTCAGCTGCTGATGCCCAGCGATTTCGATCTTGAAATCGGCGTCCGTGTTTCCATCGATGTTGCCCTGCACGATTGTGAAGTCACCGTCATCTCGAGACACGAAGCTGACAGCCAGTTGGCCCGCGGCACTGAACGCGGCACCATTGATCAGCTCGAAAGCCTGATCGCCAGTTGCAGTCATATTGGCATCGATGCCGGTGAGGTCGATCCGGTCGCCCGGCTGGAATCCGAGGATGGTGTCGCCGTTCGTAGCCGACGCGGATGTGAATGTGAACGTGTCATTACCTAGACCGCCGTTCATCACGTTGACGGCATTACTCGCAATGATGACATCGTTCCCGGATCCGGTTGAAACGTTCTCAATGCCCCAGATCGTGTCATTACCGGTCTGCGAGCTTGATACGCTTCCATTGGCAAAGGCGGCCGGGCCGGAGCCCAGATTGACGGTGATGTTGGCGGTGATCGCCGACATATTGAGGGTATCTATCCCCGTCCCGCCTTCACTATCGTCACCGAAATAGACATCGTCGCCGTCAGCCACCTCCGCCACGATCAGGTCGTCGCCGGCACCGCCGAACACCGTGTCTGCTCCGGCGCCGCCATTGATCAGATCGTTGCCTGCTTCACCCAGGATACGGTCTGCTCCGGATTCGCCGTAGATAATGTCGGCCTGATTACCCCCGAACACCTGATCGTCGCCGTTGCCGGCGAAGATCACGTCCCGGCCGTCGCCGCTGTTGACGAAGTCGGCACCGTCGCCCGCCGAAATCGCATCGGCTCCAGCATTGCCGATCACGACGTCATCACCATCGAATGCAATGATGTTGTCGTCGCTTGCCGTTCCGACTAGCACGTCCATCTGCGGGGTTCCGGTTCGGACTGCGCCGGTTGACGGGACAGCATTCCCGGCTTCCTCGTTGTCTTCGTCTTCGCCACCACAATCATCGTCGTGATCGCCGGAACCCACCTGAGGGCCAGCGCCGGCTGCGACGTAGCTGATGCTGTGGGCACCGTTAGTTAGGGTCGTTACGCCGTTCGTAACCGTCTCATCGTAGTCGGCGGCCGTCGTACCTGCAGGCAGTTCGATCACATCCTGCGGACGCAGAGTTCCAATGATGGTGTCGTGGCCCCCATTGGAGCGGAACACGATGCGATGCGCCGAACTCAGGGCGGTGATATCCACGGTGTCGTCGCCGACATTACCGTCGATGGTGATGGTGCTGAAGTTGAGGCTGGTGTTCGGCAGGTTGAAGTCGCCGATCACCGTGATCGTGTCGCCGCTCGATGCACCGCCGTTCAGGCCGCCGCCGTCATTGGCGGTGACGTTGGTGGTGTTGATCTGGATTTCCTCGATGTTGTCGAGTTCGGCAATGACCGAGGCATTGTTCGTGCCGTTGCGTGTGATCACGATTTCAGTGCCAGCAGCGAGCGAGGCAAGGTTATTGCCCGCCACAGCACCCCATGCCGCCCTTGTATAGATACGGAAGGCTTCGGCAGCGGCAACACCAGTGAGCACGTAGGTGTCCGAGGATGTATCCCGTCCGGCGGTTATCGCGGTCGTGCCACCATCGATGATATCGCGGCCGTCGGTGCTGAGCTGGGTGATCGTGTCGGCGCCTGAACCACCACGGATCGCATCGTTGGCCGCTCCGCCGTTGATGGCATCGTTGCCCCCACCGCCCTCGATGGTGTCGGTACCGCCAAGACCCAGCAGGGTATTGGCATTGCCGTCGCCGGTGATCGTATCGTTACCGGCGCCGCCGGTGACGTTTTCGATGCCCGACACGAACGAGAAGCCCGATGCCGCGCCGTTGTTGAGATCCACCGTGACGGGACCCGCCGACGTGTAGATCAGGGTATCGGTGCCACCGGCCAGGTCGGCCGTAACCGATTCAACGCCGGCAATGGTGCCGCCCTCGAATAGGGTAAGCGCCGTGCCGTTGAAGGTCACGTCGAGCGTCTCACCACCGCCAGTCCCGGTGATTTCCAGCGCGTCGATATCTGCGCCGCCGTCCACGGTGTCGGTGTCGTCGCCGAATGTGTAGCGGATGGTATCGTTGCCGGCACCGCCGTTGACGATATCGTTGCCGTCGCCACCGGTCAGGGTGTCGTTGCCGATGCCGCCGTTCAGTGTGTCGGTGCCGTCCTGGCCGAGCAGCGTGTCATTGCCACCGTTGCCGTTCAGGGTGTCGTTGCCGGTTTGGCCGAATATCGTATCGTTGCCGATATTGCCGCTCAGGGTGTCGTTGCCAGCTGCGCCTCCATAGATGATGTGATCGTTCGTAAGCGTTATGGCGATTGTATCGTTGGCGTTCGATCCGGTTCTGATCGTGAAGGTCTCGACACGGGTCAACCCGGTGTCGTCCGTGACACGGACATTGAGCGTGTAAGTGGCGTTCGTGCCCATGGTGCCGCCGGTGCGCGCCACCGTGCCGCCGTTGCTCACCGTAAAGCCTGCGCTGCTCCCGGCCAGCAAGGCGTAGGTGAAGGTACCTGCACCATTGGGATCGACTGCGCTCAGGGTTGCAATCGTGCCGTTCCCGGGGAGCGTTGTGTTGCCCGGCGTGACACCGTTCCACTGGATGTCAGTGGGCGGACGCGGCGCGTCTATTTCCACGTCGGAGAAGCGCAGGCGCTCCATGTTGCGGAGGACATCGATGCCATCCAGACCGCCGGGTGTGAACCCACCTGCCCCATCTGGAATCAGATGCTCCACCCGGATACTGCCATCCGCATTACCCGTGATCGTGTAGTTTGCCCGGATATCGGAGAAGACGGCGGTGTCGGTATCGCCAACTCCAGTGGCCGAGACGATGTCGCGGACGATTTTGAGCTGGCCGGGATTGACTGTGCCGGACAGAACCGAAGAGACCAGCGTCGTCATCGAGTCATGGTAGCTCAGGACTGTGTTGCCGGTCGGACCATTGGCGTCGAAGCTGGACATGACCGCGATGCGGACCCTCAGCCACTGGTCGCCATCGAGGATGTCGTCGCCGCCACGGCCTTCGATGAGGTCGCTGCCGGCACCGCCGAGGAGGATGTTGCCCCCGACAAAGCTGCCCTGGGCATCGAACGAGGCTGCCCCGGCGCCAACTAGCAGCTGCTGCAGACCCTGGATAAGGGCTATGCCCTCGGCATCCAGGGCACTGCCGCGGAAGCCTTCGGTCGGCACATCCGCGGCGGTGACGTCGGTACCGCGGATCACGTCATCCTTGGTCGAGCCCGAAGCACCTTCCACCTGGGTGAATGTATCCAGTGCCACATTAGCTGGAAGGACCGGGACGCCGGGAAGTATCTGCCGGGCGAGATCGACATCCACGGCGAAGTTCATGTCGCCGTAGGTCGTCCAGTCGTAGCCGGACATGCCGTCGAACTTGCCGCGGCCAAGGCTGCCGAACCAGATATCGTCGCCGCCTTCGCCGATGAACTCGTCGAAGCCGCCATCGCCATGGAACACGTCGTGACCCTTGACCGCGTCGGCCTGGAACTGGTCGTCGAAGTTATCGCCGACCGCACCGGTCCAGGCGCCGACTTCGATCCAGTCGTCGCCTTCGCCACCAAGCGTCTGCTCGGTGGTCTTGCTGCCTAGCACGAAGTCGTTGCCGACCCCGCCAAAAGCCTCGTCAAGCATATCGGCACCCAGGACGATGAAGTCCTGCCCCGCGTCGCCGACGATCAAATCGACGCCGGCGCCAGCATTGATCGCATCGTGTCCTGCGCCGGACCGGATAATGTCGTCGCCGAACAGATCGGTGATGATGTCGTCGCCGTCGCCGCCGAAGTAGGAGTCGTTTCCGGCGCCGCCTTCGAGCCGATCATTGCCGCCGTCAGCATAGAGCGTATCGTCGCCTTCGCTGCCGATCAGGATGTCGTTGCCATTGGTGCCACCGAGCAAAACGTGTTCAATGCCGGTATATTTCAGGTAGTTCGAATCTGGGCCAACCGTGCCGGGGTTATTACGAATAACCAGCGGGGTGAGAATGCTGCCGCCGGTCGGATCGTTACCGAGGTTGTCGGCGGATTCGTCGATCGCGGTGTTCGGATCATCCAGTAGGATGCCGTCCAAGCCAGCAGTTTCACCGAGGCCGGGATTCCATTGTTTGGTCCGGTCGATCTCCAGAATGAGGCCGGGCGTCGAGAAGACGTCGGAGGGCAAGTGGCCCGCGTCGGCGTTGAGGCTGATGATTTTGGCGAAGGTGTTGTTTTCCATTTCCGACAGGAAATGCATGCCATCCAGGCGCTGCAGATAATAGAACCGGTCGCCGTCCTGCAGTTGCTCGAGCTGTACTTCGAATACAAAGTTGAAAGTCGAGCCAAGCATGCCGCCAAACGGCAGGATCTTTTCGGCAAGACCACCAATCCACAGGTCGATGTTGTCGAGGCCGGTGATCGTGACACCGCTGGGCAAGCTGGCCCACGCGCCGGTGCCGTTCAAGAAATCCTCCGCGTCAGCCGGCACGCCGATCGTGCGGGCTTCGTTCACCGCAGTCGCCGGGTCATCGATGATAGACTGCGGCGTGCCAAAGATGATGGCCATCGCCGCGGCGCGCTTACCTTCAATCGTTGCCTCGCCAGTAATCGAGCTGTGCAGGCCATAGGCGGCCATGAAGTTAATGACCGAGGCTTCATTCTTGAGATTGCCGGCAAACTCCACCCAGCTATCGTAGGGCTTGAGTTCTGGGGCGTGCGAACTTGCCTCGAAGAACTCGCGGCGAGCCGCATTTAGCGAAGGAACGCCTGCATCCCGGCCGCGCGCGAGATTGATTGTGGCCAGATCGAGCGGTAGCCCCAGCAGATTGTTGCGCAGTGCACTGGTGACGAACTCGTCGATTTCATTGCCAACCTGGCGTGTCATTCCGCGGATGATATCACCAGCGGCGATGTTGTCGGCGACGGTGTGGCCCGTATCGAACTCGATCGGGTTGAGAAAGCCCTCGATCAGGCTGATCTGATCATTGGTGAATGAAGCATCCAGCCGGTCGATCTGCTCGGTCAGCATGGAGTGGCCGAAGCGGTAAACCACATGGGCGAACTCAGCAACGATGGCCGGGTTGATGTCCGCGTGATACCCGTCGGGAACCACGAAGAAGTCGATATTGGGTTGGATCTTGCGGGCAAAATCCTCGAACACCGTATGCTGATATTGCATTTCGGTGCCGAACTTGGCTGCCTGGAACAAGCGCTCGCCGTCCCAGGTCAAGGTGGCGGCATAGGCTGCAAGGGCGGTCGGGTTCGTCGGGATGGCGTTGACCTGCGCTTGCGTGAGATCGATGTCCAGCCACTCGTTGATAAAGGCAATGTCCTTGCTGGCGAGCACGATTTCCTTGGTGTGCTCAACCAGACGGTTGTGCTCGGAATGGAAAATGTGATGCACGGCAGTTAGGCCGATATTCTCGTTGACGCGGCCGTCGCCGGCGATGAAATGCGCATCGAGCAGTTCGTTGTCATAGACCGCCGGGTTGTTGCCGGGGTTCAGCAGGCCGATTTCGATGTCGCCGTCCGCAATGCCATTTGGCACCGCGTCATGGGCAATATCTGCCAGGAATGCCGCATTGATGCGGATTGCGCTGGCGAGTCCGACCGGGGCGGCAAAGGTGCCGGAGATGACGATGTCATCGGCAGTATTGGGAACTCCATCGGCGCCGACGCCGGTGATTATCTGGGCAAAACCGGCGGCATTGGGGATGAAGTTGCCGTAGGCGTCGGTGCGGAGGAGTGGCACAGCGCCAACATCCTGGTCGGTTAGGAGGATGCCAAGCATCTTGGCCTGTTCCTTGACCTCGCCCCAAGTGGCCATGCCGCCCGGCTCTGCGCCGCCGCCTTCAATGAGATTACCAGTAGCGTGTGGCTTCCCATCGACACCCATCGCGTACTGCCGCAGGAAAACCTGATGCGAAGCGTGCGAGGTATAGGTCTGATTTTGGTCAACGAAGGGCGTTGTGGTGTTGACCGGGCGAGTGTCGTCGGCCGTTCCCATAATGCCATCGGCACCGGGGCCAACCGTAGCGCGTGTCAGCACCATGAAATTGGTCGGGCTGCCCGCCACATAAAGCGGGTCATCCGGCTGCAGTGGAACGAACACCGTGCCACTGCCGCCCTTGTTCACGAGATCAAGGCCGTGATCGAAGAACTGGCCGAACAGGGTGAACCAAGAATTGAACGGGGCCGACAGGCCCGCGTCAGGTGCAACGTTGGTGACCATGACGTTATCGCCATCCATGGCGATGCCGAACGGCTCAAGCGCCGCATCGCGAACGATGCTCGCGGCTTCGAGATTGGCAACAGCGACATCGTGCGCGGCAGTCGCCGCTGCCAGCACATCTATTGCATTCTGCTCGGCGGGAGTCGGAGGCGTGGCCGGATTGCCATCGCTCAGGGCATTTGCCGCTGCTTTGGCATTATCCATAACAACTCGTGATTGGTATTCCGCATTGGAGACCGGCTTGTAAACCGCGTAAATGGCCTGCACGAGGGCCACGTTGGTGAGGTCCGCGGCCACGAGGCCGCCAACCTGCAGACCCTTGATGATGGCGGCCGGATTGCCCAGGGTCTGGTCGACGATCAAGTTGGAGATCGTGCGCAGGCTGGAGTCGAAGACCATAGAGCCAGGATTGTTGGAGGGATTGTAATTGGTCGGCATTGGGGGGCCAAAGCCGGGCGGGACGTTTTGGGCCGGCCGAAACACCGGATCGAGCAATTCGGGGAATGGCAAATCGGCCGCGCCCCAATGTTCCTGGCCCGGCAACAGGTTGTTGTAAGAGCCGTCGACGGTGCGCAGCCCAAGGCTCAGCGTATAGGCCGGAACCGAGCCAACCTGACCGGCATCGCCTACACCGTAGAGCGGGGCAGCGTTCGGATCATTCGGGTTGGCAACATAGGCGGCGTGCTTTTCGGCGATCTTGATCTGCTCTAGAATGAATTCCAGATCGCTCTTGATATAATTGGCCATAATGCTCTCCCTATGTAAGTCGTTTTACCCTTAAGCCCGTCTGCGACTATTCCGCCCGACAGTTGTCGATGTTTGAACGGAGGTCACAATCAAGCTGGTGGTCATGGCTGGCCCTTCTCGCGTCAGATCTCACGCTAGGGCCGGCCTATTCGCTTGCTCAGGGGATAAGGTCCGAGCGGGACTCGGACTGAAGACCAATCACGATCGGACCTTGGTCTGACGACCTTTGTGTCGGTTGCGCGACAACATTCAATGACCATTGTGGGCAGGAACGCGTTCTGGATCGGTGCGTCCGCCGTCCAATGATCGGTATTTGGATTTGTATCGGGGCCAACCGTCGCCGAGTTAGCTTTACGTGGAATAGTTCGCGGTCCGACGGAAGGATAAGATGCGACGGCCCCAATTCTGATGCGTTCGCTTAGTGATCGCTTTTAGACAACTTTGACGAATCTGACTTTATCCGCCACTACCCGTCGATTTTCTCATTCCGACTATCAAACAATTAAATGCGATTTCAGTAACTCGATTAATTAAAGCGGAACCCCGATATGATCTGGCACCGACTCGATATCGGTCACAAATCAAACCTCTTTCGACAATTCTTCATTGCCGCCACGCTGACGATCGTCATTTCCATGACGTTGCTCGCGTATTTCATCTCTCGCCAGCTTGAGACGAGCATGATGGAAACGGCAGCGGAGGAAGGCGCGATTCTGGTCGACGTATTCCTTGGCCCCTCCCTCCAGGAGCTGGCAACGTCCTCGACGCTAACTTCAAACACGTCACTAACGCTGGACAATCTGCTTAAGACAACCATGGGTGAGCGCACCAAGGCGCTAAAAATCTGGTTACGAGATGGTACGTTGGCTTATGCAACCGACAAGCGGCTCATCGGGCAGAAATTTCCATCTATCGAACGGGATGCGGCGTTTGCCGGTAATGCCTTTGGTGGATTTGCGGATACGGACGATGCGGAACATCAGACAGAACAGCAATTCGAACGACCGCTGATCGAGATCTACGCACCAATCTATGGGGCTGGAACTCGCGACATCATTGCTGTCGGGGAAGTATACAATAGCGGAGCGCGTTTCACCGCTGAACTACGGACGATGAGGGTAACCACAGCCAGCATTGTCGGCGCCGTTACCGCACCCATGATGATCATACTGTTTGTGACGGTATGGCGCGCCAACGCCATTGTTTCCGGTCAGCGTCTCTCGCTTCAAAACCGATTTGACGAGGCTCAAGCACTTGCAACGCAGAATGATCAGCTCCGCCGCGGTTCCGAGGCCGTTAAACTCGCCGCCATGCACTCCAACGAACGCCTATTAGGAGAAATCGGACAAGATCTTCACGATGGTCCTATTCAACTCGCCAGCGTTTTGGCACTTAAATTGAGTGAACTTGCCGACACAAACCCGAACGCTACACGTGAATTGTTGCCGAACGTTACAGACCTAACTTCTAATATCCTCAAAGAACTACGCGACATCTCAACCGGCCTCGTGTTGCCCGAGCTTGATGGGCTCACCTGCGCCGAGACAATCAAGCTTGCAGTTTGGCGCCATGAACGAAACACGGCGACCAATGTGACATGCGAGATCGACCCATTATCTTTTCGCCCAGAACAATCAGTTCAAGTATGCGTGTTTCGTGTGGTTCAGGAATGCCTAAACAACGCATATGCGCATGGAGACGGCCAGGACCAACATGTGACAGTAGTTGAGGATGCATCGTCTGTGACGATCATTGTAGGCAACAGCGGGATCAATGAATTCAGCACGAAACTTTCGTCTGGCAGAGGCGCGCGTCTCGGGCTGTTGGGCCTTCGTAGGAGAGTGATGGCGCTTGGCGGCAGCTTCTTCGTCGAACCGCAAGATGACCGTATGACAGTCACCGTAACGCTTCCCATATCAAGAACGTCGGCGTCCACAACCTTAAATAGCAACCTGTAATCAACAAAAGCAGTGCTTAACGCTAAGTTAAGTTCCACATTTACAACACCTCTAAAGCGTGCGCAGTTTATCGCATTGGTCATGCAAACAGCATGCGTATTTGTACATATTAGTCTTACTTGATTTGAAATTCGTCAGCGTTTTTCGAGGCTTGTGATGAGTTTAATGTCCGTCGCTTTGGTGGATGATCATCCACTAATGATTGAGGCGATATCGTCGCTACTTCTGCGGTCCGGTAGATTTGACGTCGTTGCTACAGGTGTGTGTGCGAATGACGTGGTCGACATTTGCACACGAAACACGCCGCAGGTCATCGTCGTCGACCTGAATATGCCAGGCGATATTTATACTGCAATGTCGGCAGCTATTTGCGCGTCGCCTTCGACCAAGGTTATAGCGTTCACCGCCGCGACGGGTGTCGATTCAGCAATACGCGCACTCGACTCCGGCGCCACCGGCTATGTATTGAAAGGCAGTAGCTCACGCGAGCTCATCGATGCCATCACATCTGCGCATTCCGGCGAAACCTACATCACACAACATTTTGCCAGCCGTGTCATCGCAGCGTTGCGAGATACGTCATTACGACGTCGGGCTGCCGAAGCTGTGAAACTGAGCATTCGCGAGCAGCAAATCGTTCGACTCCTCCTTCATGGAAAAACGAACAAGGAAATCGCGCTAACAATCCGCATTAGCGAGAAGACGGTGAAACACTACATGACACTGCTGATGCAGAAGCTTCATGTTCGAAATCGCCTAGAAGTTGTCATTGCAGCCCAAAAGCTGGATGAGCGAGGCGCGGCAGCGATGCACTAGTGCGCAAGGCGCGATCAGTGCACGTCCCGCTTGTCGCCAATAGTGATCTCTTTGACCTGGTGGCGCGGGCTCAGGATCAGCTCCTGAAGCTTGCCGGTGGCCTCACGCTCCTTGGCGTCGATGTCAGCCTGTTTTGCGCCTGATCGGTCGAAGCCGGTGACGAACCGCGTCAATCCACCTCACCTATTTGGTGACTGGCCAAATGTGCTGAACCTTCTGCGCGATCTTTCACACCTATGGAAGCTGGGGATTTTGCGGGCCCAGTAATCAGGCCAACGTCGCCGGGCGATCATATTCCGCTCAGGCGACGTTGTGCGTGCAGTCGCTCGCGTGACATGGTCGATTCTTTAAACGAGGTTTAGGTGGCTTCTTTTTCAGTATTGGTCTGGGGCGTGCCGTGTGAAGTCGTCACCGATCAGAAATCAAAAAGTGTTTGGATTGCCAGCGGCAGCTACGTCGGCACATCGCACAGCCTTAAAGGTCGAACCGAAGGTGCTGCCGTGATGCGCTGGACAGAGTGGGCGCGGTATAGGGGCGAAGGCCACTACTAGCACCCGCGACATATCCCGTTGAGCTTTGCAGCATTGTTGATTGCCCTGTTCCAGACCTGCCCCTGGTTCTGGAACCTCATCTCAGAGTCGCCGAGCGCGTCGAGCACGATGATTGCGCGTTTGATCACAGCCTTCAGAACCTGACAGCGGACTGTTCACTCATAGCGGAGCCTCGCGGTAGTTGATCGAACCAGCACTGAAGCTGTAGGCTGCCCTTCATGATCAAAGAACATCTCACCGCCGATGAGCTCATCTGGATGTTTCACGAGAAGCTCGCAGGGTCGAACCTCCGCCACGCCCGCATAGCGATCATCCCAAGCGGCCGCTGGGATTGGAGCGCGCTGACGAATGCCAGTCAGCGTCGGCAATTTCCAAAGCTCGCGAGTATGGTGGCGGGCATAGAAACGCAGCTGCGGGATCGCTACAGCCTGAAATAAGACTGAGTTCACGTCGGGGCGCTGCTAATACCGCCGGCTTCGGTCGTTTGCTGCTAGGGTCACTGCCAGAAGGCAGGGACCGATGGCAAAGAAGCCGATTTCCAAAGCCGAACTGGCGCAGCTTTTTCGCGAGCGCATGGACGAACACCCTGAATGTCCGCAGGGCATTTCCGTTGAGATCCGCGAGGTAAAGACCTCCGAAGGTCCCGGATGGAGCGCAGTGACGAGCACAGAGGATAGCCTAGTCCACTTTAAGTGCGCCCGTACTGTCGGAGCGCTGACACTGGAGCTTCGGCAGAAGTATAAGCTGTCTGGCGACTGACGTTGGACTGACTGCGCGTTTTTCCTTCGGAACTAAACCGCCTTGGCCTGTTTTATGACCCCATCGACGAGGGGCGCATTTTGAACAACGTTTTTAACCGCCAGCTCGCTTCAACGAGCGATGAGCAAAGCCTCATCAAAGCCCGTTACTGCAGATCGATTTTGAAAGTGGCCGCGATCAGTACCGATCAGGAAGCGCGGGGACTGCTGGAAGGTCTGGCGACCGAGCAACCGACTACCAACACGTCGGAGCCCATGGCTGAAGCCGAACGAGCAGCTCTGGCCGCGATCCGCGAACTTGCCGGGCATCAGCATGGGAGAAGCGCGGCCCATGGCTCTAGCGAGTGGCAGAGGGCTATGCGGACAATCGAGTTTTGGCTTAACGTTCATGATCGATAGACCTCGCGTGCAAGGCGGGGAAACTGGAAGATGTGACGTAAGCGATGGCAAAACAGCCAAAGACAGCTCGTGAGCTGCAGCTTCTCGTCTCGGATTGGCTTGGTATCCCTCTCACCGCGTGAGCGCGTCATGCGGGGAAATCCTCCAGAGAGGCCGGATTCTTTGACCTGCCCAGTCAAGCTGGATAACCTGCTTGCGTCTTCATTTCGGCCTTCCCATCTCCATATTGGCGCGGTGCCGATTGGATCAGGAGCCGGTGGTGTCGGAGCAGTTCAGCCTATTCGCAAATGAAAGAGTTAACCGTCCCGTAGGACTCCGCCACGCCGACATCTTCGTATCGCTCGACGTCGAAAAGGCGTTGATCCACGAGATCTCCACCCTGCCCCTGACGCCATTCCAGTTCGGCCAATTCGAAGGCAAGCGCCGGATCGCCTCCTTCGGCTTCAGCTACGATTACACACTCCGCCGACTGACCGAGGCTGCTCCCATTCCGGAATGGCTCAGCGACGTGATCCAGAACGTCGAGGCATTCGGCGGTCCGTCGACGCGGATCCAGCAGGTGCTCTGCACGGAATACGACGTCGGCGTCGGGATCGGCTGGCACCGTGATAAGCCGCACTTCGACCGCATCTTCGGACTTTCTCTGGGATCGGACTGCAGCTGCGCTTCCGGAGGCATGTCTCCACGAAGTGGGAGCGTTTCACTTTGGAAGCCCGGGCCCGCTCAATTTACATGATGTCCGGGTCCTCGCGTACGGAGTGGGAACACAGCATCTCGGCCGTTCCGGAAAAGCGGTACTCGATAACGTTTCGGACGATGCAAGGGCCAATCGTCCTAGAGTCGATCTAGCTCTTGAGATGCTGCCAAACCTTCGAAATCACGACGGAGCCTTCCCCGACCGAGGAGGCTACCCTCTTGACCGATCCGGAACGGACATCGCCGACCGCGAAGATGCCGGGCCGCGAGGTGGCATACGGAGAATCCGTGTTGGCTTCCGCTCCCGTCAGCACGAAGCCGTTTTTGTCGAGTTCGACCATGTCGGAGAGCCAGGCTGTGTTCGGCTTTGCTCCGATCATGACGAAGACAGAACAAGCAGAGATCTCGCGATCGGTCCCGTCGCGAGAATTGCGCAGCGTGACCGCATGC
Source organism: Tardiphaga sp. P4_G1 (assembly GCF_056401215.1). NCBI lineage: Bacteria > Pseudomonadati > Pseudomonadota > Alphaproteobacteria > Hyphomicrobiales > Nitrobacteraceae > Tardiphaga > Tardiphaga sp. P4_G1. The sequence continues at coordinate 28,879 of NZ_JBFUJU010000004.1, read as the reverse complement.
ACCTTTTCCGTGCCGCGCACCGCTTTGACCTCGGTATCGTATTCGATCGATATCGCCGGATCGGCCTCAAGCCTGCTGGACAAATAGTTCGACATCGACGCCGCCAAGGACGGCCCTCGGACGATGAGGCGGACGTGGCTCGCCGAGCGGCACAGAAACATCGCCGCCTGGCCCGCGGAGTTGCCGCCTCCGATGACGACCGTCTCCAAGTTCTTGCAGTACCGCGCTTCGTTCTCCGTCGCGGCGTAATAGACGCCGGCTCCCTCAAGCTCAGCCAACCCGTCGATCGGCGGACGGCGATACTGAACTCCGGTCGCGATGACGACGGCGCCACTGCGGACGCGTTGGCCGTTGTCAAAGGTGGCACAGAAACCGTCGCCGAGCGGCTCCAGTTTCGCCACACGTCGTGGAATGACGAAACGGGTGCCGAATTTCATCGCCTGGACCTCGCCGCGCCAGACGAGGTCAGCGCCGGAAATCCCGGTCGGAAATCCCATGTAGTTCTCGATCCGGCTCGACGTGCCCGCCTGCCCTCCGATCGCGGTATCCTCCACGACGAGCGCCCGCAATCCCTCGGCACCGGCGTACACGCCCGCCGCGACCCCTGCCGGGCCGGCGCCGACGATCAATACGTCGAAGGCCTCATCTTCCGGAAGATCGCGGCTGACGCCCATCAGGCGGCCGACCTTATCAGGGGTGGGTTCGCTCACTTGTTCGCGACCGAAGATGACCGCCGGGGTGTTGGGCGCCACGCCACAGGCTGACGCAATATCTTCTGCCTCCCGACTGCCCAGGGCGTGAGACGAGTATGGCAAACGATTGCGGCTGACGAAGTCGCCGATCCGCCGCACATCCCGGTTGGCTTCGACGCCGATCAGGACGAGCGAGCCGTATCCACTGTCCAACTGGCGGCGACGACGCGCCGCCAGAACCGTGATGATGATGTCTGACATTTCGGGAATTTGAGACATCAGCGTCAACATCTCGCCCCGCGGCACTTCGATGACCCGCGTCTCGCGGACCGCGCGCAGAGGCATCGACCAGACACCGCCGTTCAGCAGGGAGATCTCACCCATGAACTGGGCGGGACCCAACGTCGCCGAGAGGTGACGCTCGCCGGTGAACGAATTCACCACCTCAAGCTCTCCATCCTCGATGTAGACGAAACGATCGACTGGATCGCCCGGCTGGACGACGACCTTCCCCGCCGGATAATGCGCAATCTTGCCTGCCGCCCTTAGCGCGGCGACGTGGGAGTCGGCCAGCGGTACACGCTGCATCTCGTTCAAGTCGCGGCCAATCGTTTCCAAGCCAGTTCTCCGTCGGTTTTGTGTGGCCGGACCTACAACATCGTGACGCCACGTCGAGCGGCGCTACGCTGCCGCGCTACAGGCCGGTTCGATCTCGGACTCTTGCCTCTTTGCGTTCATCAGATTGAGTAGGCTAGCGGCGGCCCGGGCATCGGATAGAGCGCGATGATGGTCCTTAAGGTCGATGTCGAAGGCTTTGCACAGGTTGCCCAGGCTGTAGGACTTGTGGCCCGGAAACCGCCTGCGCATTCCAGCGCACGTGCAGACCTTGGGAAACCGAAACCGCTTCTCCAGGCGCCCGAATTCGCTGCTCAAGAATCCATAGTCGAAGTTGACGTTGTGGGCTACGAAGATGCCGTCCCCCATAAAATCCATGAAACTGTCGGCGACCTCCGCGAACAGCGGCGCTTCTCGCACCATTTCGTTCGTGATACCGGTCAGCTGCACGATCTTGGAAGGGATCAATCTCTGCGGGTTCAGCAATGAATGCCACTCACCCACGACCTGGTGATTGCGGATCCTCACGGCGCCAATTTCCGTGATGCGGTCGGATGATGCCCATCCGCCCGTGGTCTCGATGTCGACAACGACATAGTCTTGGTTGGGGTCGAAGCGGTAGTCGACGCGTCCAATCTCGGCCGGAATTCCGGCGTTGGCCAACTGACGGAGGCGCGTCAATTGATTGCGGCGGATGACGTCGCCCTCCGCCTTCACCTCGATAAACGAGACCTCGCCGTCCTTGGCCATCATGAGGTCTGGAAAGCCGTCGCGCATTGCGCGGAAATCGTCGCACATCTTACGGAGGATCGCGGCAAGACCATCATTGCTGGCCCCCGTCAGAAGCAGGCGCAGTGCCTCGACATCGACGTGATCCCACGCGAACACGCCATTCGGCCGTCCCCATTTCGCAGCAACCGTCTTGAGAAGCTGCTTCAGCGCATTTCCGGATCGGACTGCTCCAAGCTTATCTTCGATCTGTCCTGCGAACTGTCGTGAGAATCTGCGGTCTTTAAGGCATTGCGGCAACCAGTCGAAGCCGCTGTGCAGTTGGCCGGATTCAAAGAGTTCATCCCAGAACAGGAGCCCGAACAGCGATCGCCAGAGCGTGTTCTCGGCAAAGATCACGCGAAAACCCTTGCGCCGCATGACGCCGGCGACACCGGCCTCCGGACTGCCACGATATGTGTCATCGACCGTGATCGTGCTTGCCGAGCGCAGCAGTTCTGTACAGACGCCCGTCCTTCGCCCGCCGAACTTGCGCGCGTAGAAGTCGGATGCAAACGTGAACTCTTCGTCGCTAGCTGGATCGTCGATCATCTCGCGAAGTAAATCCTCCGCTTCGGCCTTGTCCCCTGCTCCATACGAGAGCCGCACCAGTCGCTCCCGGCAATCCGCGGATAACCCAACCCGGTAGAGTTGACGCGCGAGTTCACTTTCGCCGAGCTTCTCGAAGAATTGACCGACCTGGCACGCAGCACGCCCACGCAGATCGGCGGCGTATTCGCTTGGACAATGAGGGCCGCCAAGTATTTCGACGACCGCCAGCCGATGGACATGGACTGACTTGGTCGCGAGACTGTCGAGCAGCCGACTGTAATGGAAGCATGACCGCGCCTCATCGCCGTCCGCAAAGCGCGTGCTGAACGAAGTCGCCTTATTGGTTTGCAATATCCCGAGATCGCGCAAGGCGAAGTTCTTCAGGTCGTCCTCGGTCTTGCCGAAGTACAGGTAGAGCAGAAATTCGACCGGCCCGGTGTCGTCCAACGCGACGAAGCGATGTCCGCCGCAATGCTCGAACGCGGTCGAAAACGGCACACCTGTCAGGAAGAAATCAATGACCCTAGGTTTCGACCAGGATGTACGGACACCCGAGAAGCCCGCGACCTTCGCGCCCTTCAACAATTCAGCCTTAGGAAGGCACGCCAGGAACTGCCCATAGTCCGCGTCGCGCAGCGGTCTGGCGTGGCCCGCCGCATGCAAATCGGCGAGCGCCCGTTCGAGGTTGCTGATCTCCTCGTATCTGAAGTGGCCGCTGTTGAAGATCGCACCGCGTCGATTGATCATACGGATCAGCAGACACCGCGCATCCTGTGAGAAGCGTTTGAATCGCGCGACGAACGCACGATGCTCATCCGCCAAAACCGAACCGTACGTCGTTTCGACAAACGACAGCATCTCAGTGAAATGGTCGAGATAGTAGTACACCGGCAATACGGGCAGCTTCATGGGAGAAAAAGCGCCCACAGCGATCCGACGATGCCGGACTTCAAGTCTCTGCCATCACATCGGGATCGGACCGGCGATGCCTTGCCTTCAATTTCAAGCTTGAAATGTTCAGGCGGCAAGGTCCGCATCCTTGCGCTCCCCGAACTTCCCAAGAATCCGGATTCGGATTTCCTCGGCCGACGGGCCGCGAGTCTTTCGAAGTTGGCACCAGAGCCGAATAAGTTCCTGCTGCTTCGCTTTGTCCATGGAAATCCTCCATCGAGGAGACAGAACATAATAGGAACGCTTTTGCAAGACCGCATTATCTGGAACACAGAGAAGATCGCTAGCTTGCGCATTCTGCCCTCCGCTTTTTGGGGACGAGAACGGGCATTCGCCGGGCCGTTGTTCGCGACACTTCCGAAGATTTGAGGTGCAAAAATTGAAGCAGCGCATGCAAACTGTGAACATCGCCGATCAGCGATGAGCGTACCAATGCTACCTGACCGCGACCTTACCTCGCGCGCCAAAACTCGGTTTGCCGTGGGCACGCCCGGCTGGGTGAAGGCCGATGACTTCATCGCCGCAAAAATGCCGGGGAAGAACCGAGTCGGTGCGACGATTGGCGCTGCGACTTTTTAGAGGTTCAAAGAACACATCAAACCACGCGACTTCCTGCAACCGACGCGGGTTTCGGCGTGTCATGGCAGCAACAAACGGAAACGCTATCGAAGGTTTAGACTGCTTCTACGTTCCACTTTCTATGACGAAAGCTCCAATAGGTTAGACCGCACTCCGGAAACGCCGCAGAAGCTGGCGATGACTTGGGGTGCCTGAACGTGAACGTGAATAATCTGGCTCGGACCGTCTGCCTCGGCGCGGTGAGTTATCTCGCATTGTCGATCGATCTGGCGAGCCCGACTCTCGCCCAGTCCACCGTGCTCCCGGCCGTCACAGTTGATTCTCCGTCACGTCAAAGCACCCGCCGCGTCACGCCATCGCGCAGCGCATCAGCCACGCGCGCTGTGCCGCGCCGTGCGGCAGCGCCGATGCAAGCTACTGCGCCCGTGCCCTATATCGTGCCTGGACGCGGCACTATCGGCGCATTGACGACGACTTATGCCGGTGGTCAAGTCGCGACCGGCGGTCAGGTCGGCCTGCTCGGCAATCGCGGCGTGCTGGATACGCCGTTCAACCAGAYGACCTATACGCGGGAGTTCGTCGAGAACACGCAGGCGCGCACGCTGGCTGACGTTCTGCTGAACGATCCCTCCGTAGGCTCGGCGCTGCCGCGCAATATCGGCCGCGAGCAGCCGGTGATCCGCGGCTTCCTGCTCGGCAATTCGAGCGTCGGCTTCAACGGCTATTTCGGCCTGATCGGCAATAACAATTTCAACGTCCTCGATGCCGTCGAGCGCGTCGAGGTCATCAAGGGCCTCAATGGCCTACTCAATGGCCAGTCGCCGGACGACTCCGTCAGCGGCGCCATCAATCTCGTGATGAAGCGCGCACGCAACGAGCCGATCGCCGAACTCACCACCTCCTTCGCCTCGCGCGGCCAGGGCGGCGTGCATCTCGATGTCGGCCAGCGCTATGGCGAGCACAAGGAATTCGGCATCCGCTATAATGGCAGCTACCGCGACGGCAAGACCGAGGTGGACAATCAAAGCCTGCGCGATGAATCCCACGCACTGGCGCTGGACTATCGCGGTGAGCGCGTGCGCGTTTCCGCCGACATTCTCTACAATCAGTTCGACGGCAGCGGGCTGAGCGCGCGCAACACGCTGGCGACCACGCTGCCCGGCGTGCCGGCCGCGCCCTCGCCAACCAATTTTTGGAATCCGTCCTGGACCGGCATCAAAGGCGAGAACACCGCGGCGCTGTTTCAGGCAGAAGTCGACGTCACCGACTGGCTGACCATCTATGGCGGCGGCGGCTTCTTCGACAATGCGATCACGCCGATCATCTCCAATCCAACCATCATCAATGCCCGCGGCGACACTACGGCATCGCCCTTCGTGAACCGACAGGACCGCCACAACCACACCGAACAGGCCGGTTTCCGCGCCATGGTGGAGACCGGTCCGGTGCTGCACGAGATCAATTTCAACACCACGATGTGGAGCAACCAGATCGACGGCTCGCGCACCAATGGCACGCCGGTAACGTCGAACATCTATAATCCCACGCCGTCCCCCTTCCAGGCGATCCCGCTGGCGGCGGTGGTTAAAGCCAACACCAGCTCGCTGAACAGCTATGGCATCGCCGACACCATGTCCGTGTGGAACAAGCGCATTCAGTTCACCGCGGGAATCCGCCGGCAGGAAGTTGCCGCGGACGCCTTCGATGCGGTCACTGGTGCCAGCACATCGAGCTACAGCGCCGCAGCCTGGTCGCCGGCCTTTACGCTCATCGTCAAGCCGCTGGAAAATGTATCGGTCTATGCGAACTACATCGAAGGCCTGCAAATGGGCACGATCGTGGACTCGACATTCCAGAACCGTGGCCAGATCTTCCCGCCCTACAAATCGACGCAGCATGAAATGGGCGTGAAGGTGGACTGGGGCCGTTTCACCACCACGGTGGCTGCCTATGACATTTCGCAGCCGGCACAGATTTCGCTCCCGAATACACCGCTGCCGATTTTCTCCATCGACGGCCTTAACCGCAATCGCGGCGTCGAGATCAACACCTTCGGTGAACTGACACCCGGCTGGCGTTTGCTCGGCGGCGCCTCCTTCATGGATGCCCGTCAAGAGCGAACCCAGAACGGCACCAATGACGGCAAGCGCGCGCTCGGCATCCCCGATGTGCAGGTCAGCCTCGGCACCGAATGGGATACGCCATTCGTGAATGGCCTGACTCTCACAGGTCGCGCCATCCATTTCGGCGATGCTTATGCAGATGCCGCTAACCGCTTCCTGATTCCAAACTGGACGCGGTTCGATCTTGGCGCGCGCTACACATTCGCATCGCCCTGGAACGGCAAGCCGATTACGCTGCGGTTCGCGGTGGAAAACGTCGCCAACAGCGCCTTCTGGATGACCAGTTCATCGGATAGACAGATCTATCTCGGCGCACCGCGTACTTATCTCGCATCGACCACGTTCCGCTTCTGATGCGAGGCATGCTGGGAACGTGACAACCATGACGAAGAACGCATGCAGGACCGGATCACTTCGACGCCCGGCCTGCGTGCGGCTTGAGGCATGGCGCCCATGATCTCGTTCTCAGTCTTCATCCACAAGTGGACGGGCCTGTTCACGGCTGTGTTTCTCATCATCGCCGGCGTGACCGGGAGCCTGCTTGCCTTCGAGAAGGAGCTCGAGGCCCTCGTTAATCCCGAACAATATGTGGTGCAGCCGCGCGTCGATGCGGAGGGGCGCACCGCTGCCATGCTGGGTCCGTTCGAGCTGCATGCGCAGGCCGTCGCGGCGCTGCCAGGCTATCAGATCTTCGGCTTTCCGTTTCTGCGCGAGGCTGATCGTTCGGTCCGCTTCAACCTCACGCGTAGCGATCCGAAGCTGGTCGATGCAGATCAGGCATTTTTCGATCCGTATGACGGACGCCTGCTCGGCATCCGCAAATACGGCGCGACACCGTTCGACCGCACCACGCTGATTGGCTTCATCTACCGCCTCCATTATGCGCTGGCGCTGCCGAAGCCTTACGGCGAATGGTTATTCGGCATCGTGGCTCTGGTGTGGACGGTGAATTGCCTGGTCGGCATCGTGTCGACATTTCCGCGGATTTCCCCATTCTGGCGGCGCTGGCTGCCGGCCTGGCTGATCAAGCGCAATGCCAGCACTTATCGTCTGCATTACGACATCCATCGCGCCTCCGGCCTGTGGCTATGGGGCGTGCTGTTCCTGTTTGCGTGGTCGAGCGTCATGCTCAATCTGCGGCAAGAGGTCTACACGCCTGTGATGTCCACCTTCCTCGAATTCAGGAAGGCGCCGGAGCGCCGCAAGGCGGATGTGAGCAAGCCGCTGCTTGGCTGGCAACAGGCCTATGACATCGCCGTCCGGACCATGGATGACCTCGCGGCGAAGGAAGGCTTCACCGTCAATTTCCGCAGCCAGCTGTTCTACAATCGCGGCTTCGATGCATTTGTCTACTATGCGAACACCTCACGCGACGTGCAGAACGATCGCGGCCAGACCGGCGTGTTCATCGATGCTCGCAGCGGCGCCCTGCTCGGCACCCGCATTCCCACCGGCGAATATTCAGGCGACACGGTGAGCCGCTGGTTGCAGTCGTTACATATGGCAAAAGTCTTCGGCCTGCCCTATCGCATATTCGTCGCGATCATCGGCCTAGCTCTCGCCATCAGCGCTTACACGGGACTGTATATCTGGTGGAAGAAGCGAAAGGCTCGTACCAGAAAATACCGCTTAGACGTCCGTTCACACACATGCCTTTAGCTGGTACTGACGAAACGGACGCGTTAAGCCAACCTGCATTGACAATCTATTCGCCAAGGACTGGACGATTGCGTAGAGCAAGTTCGATGCAGTCGACCAGGCGCACGACTGGTTGAGGCTCGGCCTCGCTGAAGGCAAACACCCTAGTAAAACTGCTTTCAAACCGCCGCCATCAAAGCTTCTTACTATCGAGCCAGATGCGGATGACCTGGACGAGTTCTGCCTTGCGTTCCAGCGGTAGCCAATGTCCGCCGGGCAGGCTCCTCACAGTAAGGTCCGAGCAGGCCGCGCGCATTGGGTCGCCCTGGCGATTTCCGATGATGGTGCAGACCTGATCGAAGTCGCCGTTGACGAACAACACTGGCTGCGAAAGGCGGCCGCCATCGGGTGCTTCGCGCGCATAGGCGATGTCGGCGTCGTCGTTCATGTACCACGCGCAGGAGGGAGCGAAACCACGAGCCTCGAACGACTGCACCAATACGTCGAAGTCCGCCGACGGCCATATAGCCGGGTCAGGTTTGGTCGGCGGGGCGCGGTGCGTTTTGCCGAAGCGTCCTCCGTTGCGAGTGACCACCGCAAGCGGCGCCACCTTGCCGATGGCGACGGGATCGCCCGACCGAAAGATCGAGGCCAGAGATGCCGCCTTATCAGCATCTAGGTCGGCGACCGCCGTCTCGAAATGCTTCGTGTAGTAACGGTAGTAGTCCCACTGGCCATCGGGATACTGCTCATGCGAATAGATCGCTCGGTCGACCAGTGGGACAATTGTTCGCAGGGCGTGTCCATCCGGTTGATACGCCAGCGAGGTCAGCACGACGCCACGGCTGCGCTCGGGCTGATGCGCGACCAGTTCACCGACCACAACACACCCCCAATCGTGGCCGATCCAGATCGCAGGCTCGCCGCCCAGATGGTCATGGAGGTCCGCCATGTCCGCCACAACGTCCTCGATCGCATATGCATCATGGGCTGCGGGGGCCGACGAGCCGCCGAAGCCGCGTAGATCGGGAGCCACGCAGCGCCAGCCGTCGGTGGCGAACGCGTCCATTTGGGCTCGCCACATCAGACTGATACTCGGCCAGCCGTGCAGAAAAATCATCAACGGTCCATCAGCCGGGCCGCATTCGATGTACTGCGTCGTGTGATGAGGCCTGCTGAAAGTGCGCGAAATCAGCGGGGGCCGATGGAAGTCTGTCATGATTGAATACTCCGGCTGAATTCAGAGGTCCTTGAACTTGAAAGAGTTCCCGTGCGCTTGCTTCTACGCCATTGACGATGCACTTTAAAAAAAACGGCGGCTATGCACTTGAGCGGCCGCTCGGCAACCTCCCGGCCCTGCGCGATCAACACATCGACCTGCTCGACGACGGAGACCGTCGCAAGACTCAAGGACACATCGGATTAAACAACGTGAACTCTTCGATCTACAATTGGTGAATCCCCGTGACGCGCTCCCCACCATCGGGTGAATGGGATATGGCTTCTCCGAACTCAGTGGCTTACTTGGAATCTGCGAGCGGCGATGACGAACCCGCGAATAGCCATAGCGTGTTTAATTTTGGTAGTCCTGATGGCGGCCTTCTTCGTGGCCGAAATGCATACCTCATGCAAACAAAAGCATGGGCCGGACTACAAGTGCTATCCGGGCGGCCGACGGCTGGTGCGGTAGTCCTTGCCAGTGGCTTGGCCTGTTCTGAATCTGCGAGTGGCGTCTATCGCCGGGCGGCCTGTCGCCTGGTTCGCTCGATCCCGTCGTTGATCTCGCCATGGCAGAGTCCAGATCTCGAGAGGCGTTTCGCGCAAGTGCAGGAACGGCTTTGCGCGATCTACCAACTAGAAAGCGATTAGGTCGCAGCTATTCGCATATCAGCTTTGACGACATCCTGGATGCCTCGAACGCGAATCTGAATTATTCGATCTTTAAATCCACGTTGCTAAGCTGGGCGGTTCCCACGCTGGGAGCCTTCCATGTCTGGCGTTTCGCGCCGCGCGCAACTGATTCTGCTAAAAAACGATTTGCACGTTTTGCGCGGTCGAGCCGAACGGCTGGACTTGCCCGAACTGGTCTCGCTCTTATCGGAAGCGGTAGCGCTTCTTTCCAGTCAACCAGAATTAGAAAAGTCTGAGCGACCGCCCGCTTGACCTTCTCGCCATGGCTCGGCACCTGACCCTGGGCCACGAACCTCAGGCGCGGCGGCCGTCGGCTCTCATGATGAGCGAGGTTATCTTCGTCATTTGCTCGATCAGCCCGGTGATTGCGCCTCTTGCAAGCTGGCCAGTGACGACCACTAACATCCGCCGATAGTTTGCAATCTTGAAATCAAGCTCGGTACATTTTTCGCACATGCTCACCGCGAGATCAGGCGGGAGCGTAGAGCACTCTCAGTCACCGATGATTACCGAGGAACGGGCGATGATGGGGAGACTTTACACCTGTCGCCCGCTTCCAGATACAGGAACGCATGGACGGCTCTTATTTCCGCACAGACACTATTTGGGTGGCTGCAATTCGCCCTTTAACCAGCCTACCGCTTGATCTGTTTTAAGCGGATCGGGTCAATCGCAGTCGAAACATTGGAACGTACGCGGCCCATTGCCGCCCGGCGGCAATGCCAAGATCAGATGAGCCCCACAGTGGGGACAGGATGGTCTTTCGGCTTGACCCATAGCGGCTAAATTCTGCCGCTGGTCGCGGATTTCGTCAATTTCAAACTAAGGCCAATTGTCGGTCGCACGGGCTAAGAAAAGTTTTCCAAACTTGGTGCATCGCCGTGTCGAAGAAGGCGGGGATCCGAAACGATATCGCCCGGCTCCGGTCATCCTGAAAAGTAATTGGTGCAACTATCAAGAACGCACGCCCTCCTCGGGGCGGGCTTTTCGCTGCCTATCCGCATTGGCGTCAGTTGCCGATCGGTACTTCGCAATAAAGTACTCTAGGACGAAAAGACGTATTGTCGATGTAAGATTGCCTCGAACCCGGTCCCGATCAATTCGCCTGGTGAGGTCTGTCGGCGAGATACGTTTTTCGCTCGCGATCTCTTTCAACGCCTCCCAAAAGGCGTCCTCAAGGCTGATACTCGTCGACGTCCCGTCGGGTCTGGTAAACGACTGCTTTCGTGGTGTTGTGGGCCTCTTCAGCTCGGGCATGTTGAAGTTCCTTCGCGCAAGCAGAAAAAGCCGCCCGGGCATGACACCGGACGGATCTTCGACTCCCAAAGTCGCCCGGTGCCACCGCACCAGCCCAAGCTGGACCGACGTAGTTAACGAAATGCCAATTATCGACCTTTTACTCTGCATTCGCGGCAAATGTCTGAAAGTCCTTGTTGGTAGGTGTGTCTCCAGCAATGAGGCAACGATGGTCCTTACGGCAATTTTCATTGCACTCGTGGCCGTAGCAATTAGCCTGATCTACGAGATTCATGGCTCAACGAAGCCCAAAAAGCCGGGCTAAAAAAGCCACCGCACCGCGCTCACAGTCCGTTGGCACGACAGCGACTTGGGTCTCATCACATCTCAAAGCGAAGCCGGATTCAACCTCAGCGGACTCGACTTTTGTTCTTCTTATGTTCTAGTTGAGGGCATGAGCGATAGACCTGCAAGCTGGCGCATGCCGACGCCAAAACAGATGGAAAAGCTGGCTTCCAAGCCGAGTCGACCACCCGAGCCGCCAATTCCGGCGCCCAGGCCCGCAGACGATCTGCCGGAGGCGTATTGGGATTCCATCGTCCGGGATCCCCGCGGACAAATCCGTAGCGGCGTCCCCATTCAACAGCGGCGCCTATCCGAAATTCCCCGGCATGTCCTGCGCGTGTCCTGCCGTCGCTGCGATCGGATCGTCGAAATTCAGACCGTGGATGCAGTGCGCCTGTACGGCGCTCATGCGGTCTGGAAAGACGTCGGGATGAAGCTGCTCGATGACGGCTGCGGAGAACGGACAGGCCGCCTCGAAGAGGACGGCTGCTGGCCGTCATTCGAGACAACGTAGCATTTTTGATTTTGCATTTTGACCGTCAAGCTTGGACGCCCATATGGCTCCGAAATATCACCCCACGCCCCTATCGGGCGGCGACCGCAAGGCTCTCAACAAAGAGCTGACCAAGGCGCGCGGCGTGACGCTGATGCTTGCACGTCAATCGGAGGAGTTGCGCGCGAAGGGTGAGGCGCTGATCCGGGAAGCCGATAGGCTGTCCTGCGAAAGCTGGAATGAACGCATGTGGGCGGATGGCGAGTCCATCGACCCATCACCGATCGTCGACCAAGCGTTGAACGGTGGCTTCCCCTGGCTCGAAATCGAATGCTCAAGATGTCGGATTAAACGCGATGTCAGCTTGGCTGAACTCCCTCATGTCGACACGACCTGCATCCACGATCTCGCCACTCGCCTGCGCTGTGAGCGTTGCGCGAAAGCAAAAAAGCGCCCTCTTGCGACATTGCTGCAGTTGGCACCTGAGCGACGGCACGCTTCGGAGCGGTCATGATGCCCGAACTCACCCGTCATCGCACCAACGACCGACATGAGACATGGACAATCCGCTACGGCAATGTGGACGTCGGTTCCATCGCTCAGCAAGACTGGGGTCCGAACCCGGAGAGGTCTGGCATCTGGCAATGGTCTTGCGGCTTCTACCCGCTTCATCGCGACGCGTGCTTCAGAGGCGAAGCACGAGAGTTTGGCGCAGCCCGCGCCGGCTTCGATGCCGCTTGGAAGTTGTTCCTGCCGAGGCGCACCGAGGCGGAGTTCGAAGCCTGCCGCCGGCAGCAACAGTGGACCGCAAACAAATACGCGCTATGGGATGCCGGATATCGCAACAAGCTGGGTCGAGGCCCGATCCGGTGCGCATGTGGCGCGATGTTCAATCCGGGCATCCACGAACAAACCATGGCCCATATCGAACACATCACCGGAAGGCCTCCGGGAACGTAATGGACAGGAACGCTGCATGTGCAATCTCTACTCGATGACGAAGAACCAGGACGCGATCCGGCGGCTGTTCTCCTTCGACATCGACAGCACCGGCAACCTCCCCTCCATGCCCGGCATCTTTCCCGACTATCCCGCCCCGATCGTGCGTAACAAGGCTGACGCGACCGAATTGGCGCTCGCGCGCTGGGGCATGCCCTCCTCGCAATTCGCCCAGATGCAGTCCGCTAAAAAGCGCGCCGCCAAGCTCCAAGACAAGGGCATGCAGATCGACTTTAAGGAACTGCTGCGGATGGAGCCCGATAGCGGGACGACCAACATCCGCAACCTCGACAGCAAGCACTGGAAGCGATGGCTCAGTGTCGAATCCCGATGCCTGGTGCCGTTCACATCCTTCAGCAAGTTCAATAAAGCTGAGGGTGGCGATATCTGGTTTGCGTTCGACGAGGCAAGGCCTCTGGCATTCTTCGCGGGAATCTGGACGAACTGGACGTCGGTTCGGAAGGTCAAGGAAGGCGAGACAACCAACGACATCTTTGCCTTCCTGACCACCGAGCCGAATGCCGAAGTCGGCGCAATCCACCCGAAAGCCATGCCCGTTATCCTGACGAAGCCCGAAGAACTGCAAGTCTGGATGTCGGCGCCGGCCGATGAGGCGATGCAGCTTCAGCGCCCTCTACCGAATGGCGCGCTCAAGATCGTCGGTCGCGGCAGGAAGAGAGACGAAGTGCCCACCCTATGAGCAAGCCGTTCGAGAAGCACGTCAAAGACCGCCCCTACTCCATGCCCGAAGCCGCAGCCGCCAGACTGCTTGAGATCGCCAAAACGCTCCGGATCGACGAGGGCCGCATGCCGATCGGGGAATGGAATTCGACCTTCATATGGAAAGACAAGGCGAGCGTCACGGAATACACACTTGGCCGCGACAAGCTCATAGCCGACGGCATTATCAAAATGCACGAGTGCGGCGGGTTCTTCATGTGGAAGGACCAAACGCCCGAAGGTGAACTTCCCGGCACAGATCAACCGCAGGACGCTTAGCTTACTCTCGCTGTGCTTTGAAAGCCTGGTCGGGCGGCGCGCGGCTGCCAGAGTTGCGCAAAATCAGCGCCCCTCCGAGCACCAAAAGAAGAAATACGGCAGCTACTACATATGGCCTTTGCCGCATAGGACATCCTGACTGCAGTTAATTCGGCTTCGCGGGCAATTTACCAAGGTCCTTTTCGGTCATAGGCGCGTCGGCCGGTTTGACCTGTCCCGCCTCCTGCTCTCTTGCAGTCTGCGCGTGCTGCATATTCATGCCAACAAACGTCACGATGATTATCAGTGCGACGATCACCGCAGCGATGACGGCGAACTTCCCGGCTCCGCGCGGTGGCGGCGTTGGCTGACCTGTGGGCATCAAGCTCTTTCGTTTGGAATAAAGATCGAACACTTCCGCTCGCACGATGTTCCGCGCATCCGTGCTGCGTTACGCCGCAGGGCTGATCACTGGTTGCGGAACGACACCGGCCGCCAATCATTGAGGCCCTGGACCGCCAATCGAAGGCGGCTCAGCGCTCCAGCTTTACGGACCTTCCTCGCTATTGTGGATCTGTGGGGATTGACGGAAGAGCAGCGCCTTCTGATCCTCGGGTATCCAGCCCGGTCCACTTACCATAGCTGGTGCAAGCAGGCGCGTGAGCACGGCGCTTTCACGCTTGATGTGGACGTTCTCACGCGCATTTCAGTAGTATTCGGCATCCACCAAGCGCTGGGGATTCTCTTTCCCCAAGGACGGCTCGGCGTTGACTGGCTGGAAAGTCCACATAACGAGATCGTCTTCGGTGGACATCCGCCACTCGACCTCATCACTAATGGCTCTCAAGATGGGTTGCTCTCGGTGCGTCGTTTCCTCGAAGGCGCGTGTGGCGGCCCCTACACGCAACCTAACACGATAGACGAGGCCTTCACGCCGTACGACGACACGGAGATCGCCTTCCGGTGATGGACGCTTTCGCCCCCTCGCCATCGATTTTGCCGATCCAGATGGACGACGCCGTCAATATCCAATTCAGGAGCGGCACTATGAGCAGCTAATACCCTGACCAACACCTTGGCGATAGCCACATTCGGGATCCCGAGCAATCCGCAGCGGGTCG
Organism: Tardiphaga sp. P4_G1; assembly: GCF_056401215.1. NCBI lineage: Bacteria > Pseudomonadati > Pseudomonadota > Alphaproteobacteria > Hyphomicrobiales > Nitrobacteraceae > Tardiphaga > Tardiphaga sp. P4_G1. Next base: position 13,878 of record NZ_JBFUJU010000004.1, on the reverse strand, counting down.
ACGATAGGTAGCCACTGCATAATCGCAGCTTGAGAGCCCACGCGACGGAAGTTGCTCACGGGCGCATCCCGCGTTTGCTTGATCAGCCGAGCAAAGAATTGCTCCGCAGTTTCAAGTTCGCCGTCCGAGCAGCTGTTACTTGCGACCTCTGCAAAGAGCTCCAGCATGACGTCTCCGATACGCGCCGGTTCATAAGCGAGCGCGATCTCCGTCAATCCATTCAGCACAGCTGGCGAGATAGCATCTGCTGTCGGGAGCAATTTCTTGTCAATGAAATCGCGATGATGGCACCGCCAGTCGTGCCACATCCTTTGGCTGTATTCGGGCGAAAATCTTTCCGGCGGCAACCCGTCGACGCGACGCTGATCGAGTTCGATCGTAATCGACAATCGCTTTAGAAAATCCTTGATGTCTTGGAGTATTAGCGTCTTGGTCATTATGGTCCCACCTGGTTTCGATCGGGCTCAACTCACTTATCGCGATTTAGCCTCTATTCTTGGAGAGGATGATATCTGCTAAAAGCGGTACGCCTCAAATGCGATAGGGAAGCTAAGTGCGGTTAGCTTCCCTATCACGGGCTTTTCCTCGATTTTTTTTCTGAAATCATTGACACCGTGCTCGCCTCAGCGACGGTGGAAAGCCGATCGTAGGGTCGCCCTCAACGCTCCTTATCACGACCGTTCACCAGCTCGCCCCTCGAAATTCAGGGAACTAGAGTAGGCTACGAAAAATGACCGCGCGGCCAATGATGTGGCCATTTACACCTTAGTTCGGCGTTTTCGCGCGCTTCGACTTGCCTCGTCATTTTGGCTTGAGCGACCCACGCGCGTCTTGCGCTACCATCAATTCCACTATTCCTTGAACTTGGTGCATCGGACAGACGACGCTCAGCCTGATGTCCCAACGGACTGTCCCGGGCCACCGCTACGTATTTGACGCCTCGCGCTCCCTAGCGCGAACCTGGAAACAGAAGACGCTATACAATGGCTTCGTCAAGCTCCTGTGGGGACCTATCGCCTTCCAGCCCTTTTGCTTGAAGAGATCCTAGAGGTTCGAGGCGACAAGCCTATGGTGAGGCCAGAGAACGCCGACAGCCGACGCGATGAGTAGGGCTCGTGTCAGCTATTCGCACAATTGACCCACCGCTTGTGACCACCACGCGCGGTAAGCGTTTGTATCTGCGCTACTTACTATCTCAAGCGTTTTCAGATTGAATGGCGCCCAGGGGTGGCTCCGCATTGCAAGACAAATGATTTTTTAGGTTGATCCGAGACGCTACCAAAGTCGATACCAACAATTTGCGAATGCTGACTGAGTTTTGCCGGGACAACGAATGCCCGGCCGCCAGCGGGCGGATACCCGCCGTGCCATCTCACAGCCTCCTGTGAAGTTGCGGAGGGCTAGTTGTGACCGATACGGTGCAGGGGGCAAACTAAACCTATCGTCGGCAACATCGTGCTTAGCCATAGTCGCAGAACCCGGCAGCTTTCGATTGGCTCAATTGTCCCTCAATTGTGCGATGTAATTTGACGCCTCTGGAGCGACGACCGGTCCCAGAGCGCCTCGTCGTCCTCCCTGAGCTTCTATGTGAGGTCTGGAATCGCTTCGCGATGCAGTCTATGCCGAGACGCCATTGTCGAGCAGGCTTTTCTCACCCTTCGGCGTGAGCTGATAAAGGTCGCCGTCCTTCTGGACATAGCCGTCCAGCACCAACTCTTCAGCCTTCGCTGTATCGTCAAAAGCGAAGGCGTTATCGATTTCCCGCAGAACCATCAGTTGATCGTCTGTAAGCATGGGAACCTCCATTTCCCTAGCAACTACGGAACGCGCAGCTTGTTCCTATTTGCGATGTCATGCTGAAGACCTTGTGGCTTCCGCCTCTAACGCACGCTGTCGTTTGCGCGTCTCTCGCGTCGTAGGCAAAGAGATCCCCAATCGATTCGCCTGACGTCTGACGGCCTGCACATTACGTTTCATGGCCGCAGCAATTTTGATCGGCGATGCACCCGCTTCAGCCATGGCTTTAAGTTTTTCACTTTCTTCGGCCGACCAAGGCCGGATTAGCGGCATCATCACTCATACTCCACCAACCGAAGCGGCGCCTTTTCCCTATGGCGCTCGTAGGCTGCAATCGCCTGGTTCGACAGCAGCAGAGGACTGACGACTCCCTGCCCGATCTGGTACGCGACATGCTTTCCAATAAATTCAAACGCATCTTGCAGGTCGCGCAAGCGGCCAACCCCCGCCAGGTAATCCAGCGCGATCTTTACAGATTGCTCGTGCAGGGATTCCGTTGACTGGCTCAGGCTGCCAACTCCTTGCGAACTGCGGCGGCTGAGTTGCCGACCTTGGCAACCGTCTTCTGCAGCTTGTCTTTATCCACGCCGAGCTCCTTGGTCCAATACTTGACCTCATGCGCCTCGTGCATGTTGATCTTGCTGCGATCCGGCTGCCCCTTGTTCTTCAGATCGTCCATGGCATCCTCCAGTGTTTGATGCCTAAAGGAACGCATTTCTGACTTTCTTGTTCCGGCGCGGCCAGTATGGCGGCAGCCGCGGTAGGTCGCCGCGCCTCTTCGCGGTACTGATGCCGGCCTTCTAAAGGGACGAGGTGTCTTTTTGCCGCCGCTTGATCTGCACGAATGAACTTTGGGTTGAGTGGCGGGTTGAGAAATATGCCCAAGCGCACACGGACATCGGCCCCTATGGGCCTTCAACCTTCCCAGTCGGAATCCTGCTCGCAGATGATGCCGGCAATGCCGATGGCCGGAAATTCCAAGACCGGCCCATTTCGTCCGATCAAGAAATCGGCGAGCGACAAGGAACGTGCTCACTCTGCGAAAGCGACGCTCCGTAAATCATTGCAGAAGCAGCGAGCTATGCAGCGCGGCTAGCTGTTGCGCTGAAGATCGTTTTGCCGAAGGAACGAGAGGCCATGCACCGTAAGGCGGTGATGATCGGTCTCCCCCTCATTGTGCAGTTGGTCAAGATGCTGGGCAAGCTGCGCGCGGACGCCCGGTGCTTCCGAATGTCCTGAGAGGGCGCCATAAATATCGATGGCGCGGTCGACGGCCGGGATGTTCATGGCGAGCTTTCTGATGGCCACAGCCACCCGTTCACCGTCGCCATGTGCGACAGTTGTCGAAGTCAAGTCCCGCTACTTCCTATCGTTCCGAAATTTCTCCGTTTTCAGTCGGAGCTAGGTGATCTTACCGGATGATGGATCGAGTTGGCATTCAGCCAGTCCTCGTTGTCTGCAGCTGAGATCCAGTAGTGTGCCATCTGTAAAAGCCGGAGAGCTTCAGCCTGGTCCGTGGCTTCTTTTGCCTGTCTCGCTGCATCGGATGCCATCAACCGAAACGACGTACCTTGGCGCATTTTCGCTCTCCATTTCAGCGAAAACATAAGCCACGGTTGCGCTAAAGGTTTCTTCGACGGGTGGGAGGACTTACGTAGTCCGGCTCCAGTGACGGAGCCGGACATTTAGCCTTAGAGATCTTGCTCTGCTTCGACGTTGACGACAGATTTGGCCAGCGCGGTCAACGCAACGTCGGTGGCCTTCTCTTCCTTCAACGTGGCATCGAGAAGCGAGACAGCTTCAGGCATCCCCAGCTCCTTCGCCCAGGTCGCCAGCGTTCCGTAGCGGGAGATCTCATAGTGCTCCACCGCCTGTGCCGCGGCAGCAAGACCGGCATCGAGAGCAGGCATGCCCTTGTATTCGGTCATGATCTCTGCGCCTTCCTTGGTAATACCCATGATGGCTTCACACTTCTTGGCGGTCGGCTTCTTGCCGAATATCTTGAACACGCCTTCGATCCGCTTGATCTGACCAACGGTCTCCTTCTGATGCTTCAGAAAGGCGGCCTTGAGTTCTTTCGATTGTGCGGCTTTTGCCATCTTCGGCAGCGTGGCGAGAATCTTCTTCTCGGCGAAATAGACATCCTTGAGCGTGTCATGGAAAAGGTCGGCAAGAAGCTTTGGCTTTTTGGCCATGGGAAATTTCCTCCAGTAGCCCCGGTGAGCTGGGGCGGCTTATCACGCCAGCCCAACCGACCGATGGAACTTAAGTTCCGATGAGGAGCTGCGCTCTTCTTTCCAAAACGCGATGGCCTCTGTTCAGTTGCCCTTTATAGCGCCCAACGAAAAAGGCCCCCGGGAGGGAGCCTTTTGTTTTGAAGAGCAACGCGTTCAGCGATGGCCGTGGTGGATTCCACGATGCATGTGACCATGACCGCGCTTCACGATAACAACCTTGTTGGCACGATGACCGCGATGGTAGCCGCCGTGATGGCCGCCGCCATGCCGAACCACTACGGTCTGAGCATCAGCCTGTGAAGTAGCGGCAGGAACAGCGATGCCGATGGTAGCGAAGGCAGCGATAGCCAAAAGAACTTTGCGCATTATCTTCTCCTTTGAATGAGCGGAGATTGAATGCGCGACTATAGGGGCCGTTCCGTCGTCTCAGGATAAATTTCCTGAATGATTGTTCAGGAAACGCCGTCAAACCTGCTCTTGCCTGCGCCGTAGCGTCTCCACTGCCGCCATCCCCGCGGACACCATGCCGCCGAACGTGCGCTCACCCGCATTCACGCGCTTCAGTATTTTCTTGGCGACGAAACAGCGGTTCTTGTGGTTGTCCAACTCGCGCGGCAAGACCTCGCACGCTTTGGTAAGGGCTATCTCCATCTCAAGAATTGTTCGCTTGTCGACCATCTGCGCGACCAATGGCGGTGCGCTGGCGACTGGCCGTCCGGCAATTCGATCTTCCATCAACATGACGACCTCCCTTGTTTTCTCCTATATCGTGCATTTGGTGTTTTAGTTCCTTCAATGGGAGCTGCGGTGCTTAGGGCAGCTACCGAAATGGGCAACCCGCTGTGACGCGCCGCGCTGCAGCGCACCATCAATTCATTCTGGACCCTGCGATCTACCGTCGCTACGCTTTGCACAAGTTCGCCTCAAAATGCGAGCGTTGACGATATAGATTACAGGGAGAGACCATTGAACGTTCTTCAGAAGACCAATCGGAATACCCCAGATGAAGCCACGATTATCGCGTGGGGGCTTTTTTGCTTCATCTTGGTATCGGCCATCACCATGATTGGTCTCTACGTTGGTTTTCGGAATTAGATAGTGAAAGGCCGCGCGGACGATCCGGCGAGCTTCTAATTTTTCAACCTCTGCCGGCGACGGTCCCACCAGATGAAATACTGGAGAGACGATTTCGAGCTCGACTGGACGCTCCGCGATATCGGTGGCGGCCGGCTGAAGCTGTCCCCGATCACGGAACACCAACTCAGCGAACTTCTGGAGATGGGCCTCGTCGAAATCGTGGACGACCAGGTCAAACTGACGGAGGCCGGAAATCGGAAGATCCAGTGAAGCCTTCCTACCGAAGGACGATCTTCTGGTGTTCTGATTTGGCTGACACAGAACAAGGGAGCTTGCGATGAACATTCTCCACACTCACTTGGCCTCGATTGGGCTCGTATTGCCGCCCTGGAGTCTCGAACACCTACCAACGGCTTCTCTCGTTCGCGGGCTTTGTTTGCACCGCTGTCGCCGGCCGCCCGAGGGCGGCAGCGGCTCGCAACACTGCGCCGCTGTCGGCAAGGCTGATCAATCGAGCAATGACTTCTGGAGTCCAGGTCCTGTTAATCGGCGTCTTGCTATGGCTCCACTAGTGGATCTTCTGGTATCCCGTCTCGGTGAGCTTCACTTGATCGTTCACTACCTCACGAGGCCCATCTCCAATAGCTCGCTCAGTTGGTGTTCCGTGATCGGTGACAGCTTCAGCCTGCCGCCGTGGATGTCGCGGAGCGTCCAGTCGAGCTCGAAATCGTCCTTCCAGTTTCTCAAAGAACTCTCGCTTCAAGGGATGGCTACCCTGCAGCGTGGAGACATTGTTATCGGTTATTGCGGCAGTCGACTTAGCACATCGGTTGGTATCGGAGTGAGGTTGTGGCGCGGTAAAAACTCGCGCGTGTGGCGAAACGGTGACAGCTTCGAGATGCGCGTGCACATAGGATTGTGATCACCGAACTTTCACAGGGGAGTCCGCATGAAACAGATTCTGATGGCCGCTGTCATTCTAACCTTGGGCGCAGCTTCGGCTTCTGCCGCCGATCTGGCAGCTCGTCCCTACACTAAGCCCCGCCCGCTCCGATTCCGGTAGGCTACAACTGGTCGGGCTTCTATCTCGGTGTCATGGGTGGTTACGGCTGGTCGGATCGCGTCAACGTCGGCGGTGTCACGACCACGAGCAGCGACCTGCAGGGCGGCTTCGGCGGCGGCACTATAGGCTATAACTGGCAGACGCCCGGTAGCATTTGGGTCTGGGGTCTTGAAGCAGACGCGGCAGCGTCAGACATCTCATATAGCCAGACCGGCTTGTTCGGCATTTTTCCGGTCACGCTTGAGGATAAGATTCGTTCATTCGGGAGTGTCACCGGTCGCGTCGGTGTGACGTCAGGCGCAGCGCTGTTCTACGCCAAGGGCGGTTACGCATGGGCCGATAATCGCTTTTCGATCGCCGGCCTGGGCGGCAGCTTCAGCGAGAGCAAAGTGCTGTCGGGCTGGACCGTCGGCGCTGGCGTGGAATACATGTTCGCCCCCAACTGGTCGCTCAAGGGTGAGTACATGTACGCCGACTATGGCAGCGAACGTTATCTGACTGCATTTGCTCCGGGCGGTCTGGAGCTTGGTGCCACCACCCACACTGTGAAGGGCGGCATCAACTATCACTTCAACTGGGGCGGCTCAAACTTCTAAGTCCGAACACTGAATTCAACAGACCGGGGCCCGGCGAAAGCCGGGCCTTTTCCCTGCCTACGCATAATCTCCGCCAATGCCGGGAAGGCGTTACCGGGATTTGGTCAGAGGCTAGTGTCGGTCAGACCGCGACGACCGCCGAGATGCTAAGAACCGTGATCGCGTTGTGCAGCCTCTCTACAAACTCGACAGCGGTCTTGAGATTGGCATAGGTGCCGCCATTGTGCTGTTCGTTGACATTCGCGATGTCAGAACGGCTCGCGTCGCAGATGCAAGTAGCGAGGATTGAACTCGCCGCAGTCCGCCAGACCCGCCCAATTTCTGATGGTGAGAGACCCGCTCTTGAAGTCGGCAAGATCGGTGTCTCGAAGGTTGGCCAAAGCGCGGTTTACGGTAGCTAGCGACAGCCCGAGAGCCTCTCCCAGCTGATTAAGACCTATCGGCAGAATACACGTATCGTCACGCGTCAAGCCGGAAGCCCGCGATCGGTAGAAGAGTTCGCAGAATAGATGAGCCATGCGGGCAGGAGCGGATCGCGCGCTGTTGTTCGTGATAGCCTCACGGAAGATGGCTGCGTCAATCAGGGTTTCACGCCATATTGCAGCGCCAACCTTTGGCCTGCTATCGAATAACTTCATCAAGTCCCGATGCGGGACCGAGGCGACGACGGCGTTGCCGATCGCGCAGACGGCATGATCCATCACCTCGATGAAAAGACACTGTGAATCCGGCATGTCGCCAGCGAGATGAAAGGACAAATACTGGCGCGCGCCATTCGGCAGGAGATGATAGCGAGCCAGCATCCCTTCGACGACGATGGCGGACACCTTGGGTCGATCGCCCTGCCGAATGAAGTCCTCATGACTATCCAATTCGCGGACAGAGCACGGCAGCCGGCGGATCTCCAAAAGGTCCTCTTGGCTCAGGTGTGAATGCTCTTTCAGTTTTTTTATAAGGACGACTAGAGGGTCGATTGTAGCCTCCTACGCGGCTGAACATGTTCGGCTGCGCTCAGCATCCTAGTCATCTTGACGGTGGCTTCAACTCGCTCGAAAGCCAACCCTTGCTGCGCTCCATCGGATCGACCTCGCACTTTGAGCATCTGAACTCCGAATCTCCCTTTTCAAATGACGTCATCTTGCGATTGCACTTTGGGCATTTCGGCGCTGAAGACCCAATAACTGTCATTGGGTTTGCTCGCGAGCGCTGATCTCTCGCCGAACTTCTCGAACACTTGCGAAATGCAGGCCAAGTTCACGAGCACGTTTTTTGACGGAAGCCATTGGTCGCTTCATAGCCGCACATGCTCGTAGAAGCGTAGCCCCCTCTGCATGCAACTGTTTGAGCTTCTCCAAGTCCGCATCTTGCCATGCGCGGGTTATCAGCTGACGCTCATTCATATCGGTTCCTCCAACGGTTCCTCGGGATGGAACCACAAGCCAGGAGGTCACATCGTCTCATTTGAGACGAATTACCGAGAGCGGATCTCACTGTTTTTTGCGGTGCACCTTCGCCGTTTTGCCACCCGGATCCTTGCCACCCACGGCGTCGTCTCCACCATGCTGGCGATGTAATCGCGTCTGGTGCCTTCCATGTTAGACTTCCGAAGGGTCCTCGACCGAGGCTCAACGCGCAAGTTGAGGCAGCAGAAGGCTGCGATCGAAGATTAACGTACTTGCGAGCTAGGCAAGTGCGCGTCGGGCCTGACCGGCTTGTCGATACTGGAGGGTGTTGTCTGGTTGCTCGAACAGCAATGTTAGGGAACATAGTTGCTTAAAGGCCTGGCGGGTAGGTCGCTCTACCGCCGGGCCGACCGAAGCGAGGCTTGTGGGGTCAAGATTCGGTCGCTGTCATGCTGCGTTAACTCCGACCGCAAATCCATCAGCCGTTAGATTGAGGCAACTCGCTCAATCCTGTTGTCGAAAAGTGAACGTGGAACAACTTTGGAGCGAAGTACGTTCTGATTACCAACTCTGACGTCCATACCAGTCGTCGACTTCCTTCGTGGTCTGGTCCTTGGCGTAGCCATAACGCTCTTGAAGACGACCCTCGAGTTGCTCCCGTTTGCCGTTGATGACGTCGAGGTCATCGTCAGTGAGCTTGCCCCACTGCTCCTTGACCTTGCCCTTCATCTGTTTCCAATTTCCTTCGACCCTGTTCCAATCCATTTTTTCTCTCCCTTGTTAGTGGGCTGAACGTCGTGACCAGGTCTTTGTTTCCCGTGCGACACTAAGACAGCGCCCGGCAGTCTGAGAAGCGCCCCGAAAATTTTTAGCGTCACCCCTTGACCGAAAGCAGCGAAAATCTACATCGATAATCGCCTTTATACGAAAGGAGTTAGGAGGCCCAGCATGACAAGCGCTGCCATGTCGATGAATGAAATCCACGCAAATTCTCTACTCGCCAGCACCTTCTCGCACCCGCGGGAGGTTCTTGCCAATCCCTTCTTAGACACGCTGCAAAAGCGATGCATCCTAGCCGCTTGGGCATCGGATGCGTTTACTGTCGAAGGGAAGCCATGGCTACGCCAAATTCCAGGCTCCCATGAGACTGTTAGGATCGGTGATATTCTCGCAGCTCTCCGATCCCTTGATGAGGATGACGGTCCCCCACCGAAGACGTCGCGAATGCCGTTGCCGGAAGCACCCATACGTGTCCGAGCCGTGGGTCAGACCGTAGGAGAGGATCGACGCCGCCGTTTAGCGGACATCCATCCATAAGACGCGAAACCATTTTCGCAAAGAAGCCGCCCGAGCATATTGCTCGGGCGGCTCAATCGTCGACCCATCGAAAAGATCGATGCACGTCCGCCGCAACGTCAATGAGTGGCGGTCCTTTTCCACTTTTCAAGGTCCGGCTTTTCCCGGTCCTGAGCAAACTGTTCCTTTTCCGGCACGCCTTTCCAGGGCTTGTCGGTCTGTTTCGTCGGAGCCCAATCTGACTCCGTGCGGGGATCATCTTTGGGATTTTCTTTGCTCATGGTCCCTCCGAAATGCTACTTGCCGGCGCCGATGTTGCCGCCCTTGATGTTGCCCAGCGAGTTGTCCCCTTGCCCCGAATTGCCGCTGTTGCCCTTCAGAGCGGTATTGCCGCCAGTATATGTGCGGCCGGTACCGGTGGTCATGCCTTGACCGGAGGTGACGCCCTGCTGAGTGTGGTGCCGGCGGGACTTTTCGGCGGACGCCGACGACATCGTGGCACCGACGAGGAGAAGCGCTGTAGCGCTGATCGTTATAGTCTTTTGCATTGAACCAAAGCCAATCTGTTCATGAAGCCCTTGTCAGTCGAACGTGGCGCTGCCTGACTCGTTCCGCGTCGGGCCCCCACTAACAGCCTCGTGGCAATCCCCGAACCGGCCCGCCAAGCTCTTCTCGTGGCGGTCAGATAAACTAACGAGAAGCGTGCAGGCAAGGTGAGCTACACAAGAAGCCGCGCCGAAGAGCATCCTGGGCGTGTACAATCGCTTCTTTATCATTCTGGAGATGCAAAACCAGATCGTAGATGCGCCCCCTCGTCAAAGCGTCTACGCCCCTGGCAAAACCAAGATATCGGGCGATCTGATCTTCCAGTCCGATGCACTTGGTACACATATTGCGCTCCCATTTCAGGCTGGAGCTATGCTCTCATCACTGATTATTAGCCAAAATCCGAGCAGCGATGAAGGTCAAGTAATGCGACCGGCTCTTGTTCCCTGCACTCCTACGCAATGAATAAAGGCCCCGCGCCGCGGGGCGTAAATTCATCGAAGCAGCAGGACCAGAATGATCAGCGGCAGTGGAATTCCAAGTAGCCATAGCAGAATAGGCATTGTTCTCTCCTTATCGCGTGCGACGCGCTTTCCAAGTTCCGTCTCGAAGTCCACCACCCTCGGTCGCCGCCAGGCTCGCAGAAAAGGCGCCAATCAAAAGTGATGCCGTGAGCCAAAAGGCGAGCTGCATTGCAGCCTTTCGAGTATTATCGGCAGCGGCCTTTGCATTATTGGTGACTTCGGTAACGCGCTTGTCAGCATCAGGTTCGCTCAAACCGGTGCGAGCGGCCACGACTTTATTGACGTAAGCGCGATCGGCTGGCTTCAGCTCACCGGCTCGAAGGCTAGAGGCCATTATGCGGGACAGTTCACCGCGCGCGTCAGCACTGTTGCCATCGCCAGATGGTGTCGATGGACGCAATAGTGCGTCGATGAAGCCTTCGACCGGTCCCGCCTGCGCCGCAGACGCCGTCGCACCGGCAGAGACTCCCGACGTCGCGCCGCTTAAAACGGTCGTCGCGGGCGAAGCTAGGAGTACAGCACCGAGCACCGTTGCAAATGCCCATGCCAGAAACCCATGCGCGGTGTCGCGGAAATAGACCTCATCTGCATGAACGCCAATCCAGCGCGAGCGCAGACGACCAGCGAGATATCCGCCGATCGACGACGAGATCATGGCGATGACGATCAGATAGATTCCCGTCGTGATTTTGAATGTCGTAGCCGATACGCTGGACGACCAGGGCGACACGACTGACAAACCAAGCCCTGCCCCGAAAGCAATAAGAACGAGTGTCAACGCGAGCGAGACGACGGCACCAGCCGCGACTGCAGCCCACGAGACACCCGCAACCGAAGGCTCGTCTACGCCAGGGGAAGCTGGCTGCACGACAACAGTATCAATCATTCTGAAATTCCCATTGGAGCGGCTCCGGAATAGATACCGATGCCCACACAATGTGCATTCAATAGTATGGTTCCGCCCGCGAAGGCGAATTCGCCTCTCTTCAGCGATTGCGCAAAGGTGGGCGGACGACGAGCTTGATAGAAAGACGCTAAGCCCCTCGAGCAACGATCAGCCAACTCAAGACGATCGCCCATCATCCAATCCGGTACGGCGACGTTGACGTCGGTACTATCGCTCAGCAGGATTGGGATCCGAACCCGGAGCGGTCTGGCGTCTGGAAATGGTCTTGCGGCTTTTACGCTCAATCCCGACAAATGTTTCAGAGTGGCCCCGGACCTCGACGCAGCACGCGCCGGCTTTGATTCCTTCTACGGGAAATCAATCTGTTTCTGGTGTTGGACATTGCCGTCATGCGGCAGAGTGATCCGACCATCTCGCTGGCGCGTAAAATCTTCAGCGTCGACTCGGTAAAGGAAATTACATTGAAAACTTATGGCGTCGCCTATGTCGCGACGGGTCTGGTATTTCTCGGAATGGACGCGATCTGGCTTACGCTTGCGTCGCAGCGGCTGTATCGACCGCTGATGGGCGAGATGCTGCTTGATAGCTTCCGGCTGGTACCGGCGATGCTCTTCTATCTGATTTACGTTGCCGGCATCGTGGTGCTCGCCATTGCACCGGCCATTGCCAGCGAGCGTTTGACAACGGCCACGCTCAACGGTGCTTTCCTCGGGTTCGTTGCGTATGCGACCTACGATCTGACCAACCAGGCGACGTTGCGGAACTGGCCGGTGGCGGTGACGATCGCAGATCTATGCTGGGGAACGTTGCTGACGGCCTCTGCCGCAACCATCGGCTTTCTGATCACGCGCGCCTTCACAGCTTCATCCTGACGAGCTTAAGCACGTCGGCTTAACATTTCCGATGCGACAAGTCCGATGAACACGGTGAGGATGCCAGCGCTCATGACGTTCAATCTGAGGAAAGCACGGTATTCTGAGACCGCGTAGAGGTGGACCGGGGGCGCCATACGCGCCATCGAGTCCAAGGTAAGCCATTATCGCCAGCCCAACCAGAATGAGGGCGGTCAACCTTTCAGATGGTCGAAAGAAGGTCGCGGCAATCAGCGCACAAGGGATGAGAAAAATCTCCACGCCCGATGCCTGCCCGAACACTTTTGCGCTCAAAACCGTATTGGCGATGCCGGTAAGTGCGAGAAGCGCACGGCCTGCCGTTGGCAATCGCCTAGCCAGTGCGGGTACCGCGAGGAAAAATGGCGTCGACAGGAACGTGAAGAAGGTCGGCCAAATGTGTTCGCTGACGGCCCAATAGACATAGAGCGGATAGAAGGGCTGGTTGGAGGCGACGACAAGCGCCACGAAGTTGCAGGTCGCGACCATCGGATCATCGTGAGCGGCATAAGCGGCAACTCGCCGCCAGATGTTCCGGACTAGAATCACGAACGCCATGCGTTATGCCGGGCGCAGGAGGTAGTGGCTCACACCCCATTCTTCACCGCCGGCATGCCCGAAGAGCCCTGCCGTCGCCAGGTAAAAAGCCGCCAGCGTTGATGCCAAAGCGCCGCGTCCGGTCCATAGACTCTACTCAGAATGCTATCAATGTGCGGGCGGTTTGCATCGAAGCGAGGCAGCCAGTCGATCGCCGTTTTCTGATAATGAAGGCCGTTCCAGCGCCAGTCTTGTTCAACGGCAAAGCAGTCCGGAAAATGCCGGATAAGGCCATGGCTCGGCATGATTCCGCCAGTGAAGAAATGCTGCCCGATCCAATCGGCATCGTTGTTATGATCGAAGCGATAGGGACTGCGCCTGTGGCTGAAGACGTGAACGAAAACCCGCCCCTGTTGGGGTACAAGCCATGTCTTGATGCGCGCGAGTAAACTCCGCCAGTTGGACATGTGCTCGAACATTTCGACCGACACGACCCGATCGTATGTGCTGTCCGGTTCGAAAGCGTTCATGTCGGCAGTGACGACGCGGATATTTCCCAAACCGCGGGCCACGGCCTCCGCCTCGATTCGGCCAGCGATTCGTGACCCGTCGAATAGAGGCAACAGGAATATTTGCGACGTGGGCCGACCGTAAGGGCAAAGAATTCGGGCGGCAATTCGTAGTGCTGTGCGTTGGCGGCGTTCGCATGTTCTGCGATCGGGTACTCTGCCATGGCGCGCGCGAAATCGCCTTCCTCGCGATCGCTTGCAGCGGCAAGTTTACTTCTCGTGCGCCCGACCAGAAACTCGATGCCCATTCGCGTCATTGGGTCGGGAAGCGGACGGCACTCCGCGACGCGTATCGCCGAGGAAATCAGGCTCATCAAAGGTCTTCTTTGTTGCCGGCGGCGCCAGCGCCGCTCTGCGGGCCGGGCCAGAATGCGTTGACGCGGTGCTGGTATTCTCGGAAGGCCTTGCCGCGCGACCGCAACATGTGCCCTTCGAG